>NZ_CP084629.1:600000-895148 GCF_022878925.1 Caballeronia sp. TF1N1 | reverse complement strand
CACTTCGGCGCGCCGGAGAAGGGCGTTCACGCCGTGCAGCTGGAGATGTGTCAGAGCACGTATATGGACGAGACGCCTCCGTTCGACTATGCGCCAGCGCGTGCCGATGCCGTACAGGCGGTGGTCGAGCGGATGGTTCGGGGGGCCGTGAAAGCGGTGGCTGGGATATCGTCAACGACTGGTGGATGACGAACTCGCTGGAGCATCGAGCGGGCATGCGTCAACGCAAAAGCCCAGCGGCCTTCAAGGCCGCCGGGTTTGATTCAAGTCATTGGATTGCCATCGCGGTCGCCTTTACAGATTGTTCGGTTTTCGCCGTGGCTTCGGGGTTCAAGCGTCAGCGTTTTGCACCTCCAGAAGCGTCGCCTTCACTATGTCGCTCGCGGGTCGTCCGGCGCGAATTAGGCCCGACGGCACGCGCAGTTAAGGCGCGACGTGCGAAAAGAACCTGTACTACCCATCGCATGGACAATTCAGACCGGCTTCGCCGTCGCGCGTCACGGCGAAGCAAATGAGATTCTTTTGTTCTAGGGTGCTTGCCGAAGTTCTGGTGTGTGCCACTGATCATTTAGAAGCTCAGGCTTGGGCCAGTAATACCGCATTGTCACCATGAAAGGGCCGGCCGGCGAGGGTAGCCAGTTTGCCTCCTTGGCCTTGCCGGGCGATGTGCTTTGGATGTAGATCGTCGTACCACCATCGCGATCGGTTTTCAACGAAGGCAGCATCGGAGAATTGATCAAGTAGCGATCGATGGAGTTCTTCACCAGCAACTGGCTTGGCAAGGCATACATGGTCATCGACCAGAACGCATTGACGGGTGGCAGTTGGCCTTTCTCGAAGTGCAACGTGTACCGATGCTTGCTGCCGTCAAGTTGCTGGCCGCTCGAATCCTTTTCGAGGATCGGATAGAGCGCCTCCTCCCGCGAGTTCGCGCCGATACCAACCTGCGTACCTGTAGCCCGTGCAACATAGTCGTTCTTCAGGTACGCGCGTGTTCCGAATAACGTGTCAGTCTTCCCACCAAGGGACGCGCGCTTTGAGTCGATCTCTTTCTGACCGTCTTCCATTCCGGAGAGCAACGCCGCTTTCTGTTCCTCGGAAAGCGCGCCGACGTCGAACGGTCGTCCCGGAACGATTCCAATCGTCGTGAACCGGCTTCGCAAGTCGCTCTCCGTTGGGTTGACTGGCGTGAACTGCAAGGCGAACGCGAGCTGGTTGAAGAACTCGAGCGACGTGTGCTGCATGTCAGGTCGTAATGGCTTGATCCATTGAATCGAGGGTGCCGAGGGCGGGGCCGCGCTACCAGCAAACGAAGAAAGAGTTTGCACCCGATAGCCTGCCTGGATTGTCTTGACGTTATCGAGATCGCCTGGGTTGAAAAGCTGGGTGCGGCCAACGACATTAACGAGCTCGGTTTCTGAGCGGATAACCTGCGTGATACCGGGCGGCGGCGCTTCCTTCCAGTTGGGTCCGGCAATCAAGAAATTGCCTCCACCATTACCAGTGGTGCGAGTGCCGACATAGGCAAAGTTGAAGGTATAAAGGTCCATCAATTGGAACACGAAATAGCGTTTCGGCTCCATTGGCGGGATCGTGATGACAACTGGCTCGGCGCGAAGGTCGAGGCCGGCGAACGAGTAAGGTGTGTCCGAGTTCGGTGTGACGAAGGCAGTGTCGTCCGGCGTGAAAACCCGAGAGATATTCAGGATAGTGTTGAAAGGACCTTTGTACTGCGGGTTGCTTGAATCGATCGAGAACGCGTACATCGTCGTGTAGGTCGCGACCATGGGTGTTCCATAGATATACGCTTCCTTTGCGATGGCTCGAATTTCATTCGTACTGGCAGTGATCGCAAGCTTCGTTGGCGGCTGGGACGAATTGATCGAGTGAGTCGTGTGGCAGGCGGTTAGTGTCACTGCAATCAGTGCGGCCGCGATGGCTCGTTTGTTGTTTGCAGTCGCGCTGCGCCGTTGCAGCGCGCAGCACGACTCCATCGGCAAACTGGTCACGGCAGTCACAAGAGAGACGAGCTTACGTGCTCTTTTCATCGCGAAGCCCTTTTTCTTTGAAGTACGGTTCAATTCACAGCAGACGGCAACGTCGCTTACCTGAATGTCCTACTGAAATGTCGCGCTCACCGAGAGTTGCATGAGATTCCCTTCGGATGACGGCTTACTTGAAATTCGTCGACCCGCCGAAGCGACGCTGACACTGGCGTGGCTGACTGTGCCCGATCGTGTGACCATCGGGCCAATGCCGAGAGCGTGCCACGTGCACCGCCGTGGGCTTCTTCACAGCACCCTCCCATAGCGTTGATCAACCGTTCAATCAGTCGAATTCAACGCTTCTGCGGAACCGGAAATTTCCACGTTCCATCAAAGACCGACGGGTCTGGTCCGTAGATTCGCGCGATGACATCATAGGGGCCGTTCGGGGCTGGCAGCCAGTTCGATTCCTTGTCTGCTCCGGGCGAAGCGTGCTGTAGATAGATATCGAGCGAGCCATCGGCACCGTATTTGATGCCTTTGGTGCGGTCGCCGATCGAGTATCGCTTGATGGGATTCGCGACGAGGTGCCGGCCTGGCAAGTCGTACATTGTCATTGACCAGAAGAAGCGTGCAGGCGGCAGCTCTTTCTTGTCGAAATGAACGACGTAAGGTTGCGAGCCCATCAATTGTTGGTGATCGGCACCCAGTCGAGTGCCGACATACACCGCCTCTTCCTTGGTGTTGCCGTAAATTCCCATCGCGGCAGCCACGGCGCGCGTCAGATAGTTTCCCTTAAGGTCGTCCCGCGTGCCGAAGAGATCATAAGAACTGGTCGTGTGCTTCATGGCATCGTCGAGCGCGGCTTTTCCATCCGCGACGCCCGCCGCGATGCTCTGCTTCATGTCCGGCGATAAGGCAGATGCGTCGAAACGCCGGCCCGGCGCAATGCCAATCTTGGCGAAGCGCCGCATGAGTTCCGCTTCGGACGGTGCGGGCGGTTGCGTGAACTGCAGCAAGAAATTCAGATAGGCGATGAAGTCGATAGACGTTGCCTTCGCCTCGTTCCATACCGGAAAGTTCAGCTTAGGCGCTGCAGCGGGAGCATGATCGTGTTCAAAGGCAGAGAGCGGCGTGAGCCGGTATCCTTTCTGCACGGCCTGCATGCTCTTAACGTCCTCAGGACCGTTCAGGGCGGTACGGCCGAGCGTTAAGATAAAGTCCGTCTCCGAACGAAACACCTTGTCAACACCCTTTGGCGTTTCGCCATGCCAGTTCGGCCCTGCAAAAAGATAATGACCCGCGCCATTGCCCGTGGTTCGCGAGCCGACATATGCAAAGTTATACGTGAAAAGGTCGATCCACTGGAACACGTAGTAGCGCTCGTCAGGGACACGCGGCACGGTCAGCACCCAAGGTTCCCGTCGCAAATCGAGCCACGCCCAGGAATAAGGCGTGTCGTTGTTGGGCGTGACAATGTCCTTGTTCTCGGGACTATAGGGCTGCGAGTAATTGCGAAATTTGCCGAAGCCGCCTACATAGCTCTTCGACTTGGGGTCGACCGCTTGCTCATACATTGTTTTGTAGTTGAACAGCATCGGGTAGGCGTAGATGAACGCATCCATGGCGATGCCGCGCGCCTCCTCCGGACTGACCGTATCTTGCGAGTAAGCGCCGGGCGCGAGAAACAACAGGCTCAGCGCAATCGTCCCGAAACGAGTGATGACTCGATGCATGGCGTCTCGTCCTTTGACGTTGCCGTCTATCTTCCGAAAGTCATATTGAGTCCCGCGAAAATTTGCCAGCGCGGAACACCTGCGCCCGAGTGAGCAACGGAATATTGAGGTTCGACGAACGCGTTGTAGATAGTCGATCCGCCTTTCCACGCCTTTCCGGCACCCAGGCCAACTGGAATGTAGTAGCTGCCGTGCTGAAGATCGAAGGTCCAGATTCCCGTCGACCGGATATACCAACCATCGGGAAGATTGAAAATGCCGAACGGCTCCGCCGTCAACGACTGAACCGTCGGCCGGCTGCTCTGTCCGGCGAATGAATGCTGCCACTGAACCAACGCACCGATGAGCCGGGCTTTATTCGCGTTCACCACGACCGCCGCGAGCCCGGCCTGCCACTTGCCGCTTCCGAGGCTCGGGTCGGTCGCGGTCGGCATAGTGATGAGCGGGCCAATGCCGATCTGCGTCTGTCCCTGACTGAGCAGAAAAATGTCGAAGAGATTGATGTCGCCCAGTCCGGTGTTGTAGCCGCCGGTTGGATCTGGCCTCGTGCTGAGTGGTGCCGTCAATCGAAAAATTTCAGGCACCGGCACGATGCTGTTGGGACCGACAGGAACGGTTGGCCTCAGCAGGAAGTCGTTGGTATGTGCGTGCGCGCCATGTACGCTCGGCACGTAATAGTCTTGAATGTTGAACGACGCCGCGAGATTGAGCGGGTTGTTACTCTTGTTTGCGTCATCCGCGGAACTTTGGGCGCGCGACGCGTTACCGAAAAGCAGAAGCGAGGCCGCGACAATCGTGCTGATTGTGGATCGACGTCCGGCAAGCAACGATCTCGTATATCGCTCACACATCAGCCGTCCTCACAAACAGCAGACACGTATCAGGGTCGCGCACACGCTGGAAGCGTTCCCCGGCACTGGGAAACGACCAGCGCCGCGACCGGTTTTGGTGGCCCTACAAATGATAGATAACATTGTTAGAAGGGCAACGTCAAGATGATCGTCACCCTACGACAAACGTCGTGCAAGCGATATTCCGGACGCGCGGCTTTATGCCGAAGCATTCGATCCTGCGCGTCCGCTCGCGACGCCTGCTGGCCTCAGAACGGATAACCCGGCGATCGCGTAGGCGCTCGCGGCGGCCGCGGTGGCGCTGAGGACGAATGGTTTCGCGTTCGATTCGACGCGCGGCGAAATGCTTCGTGCGCTCGATGGCAACACGAAAATCCCGCTCTACGGCGGTTGCGATCCCGAAGTTTATTTCCATGGTGGCGTGTCCGTTGCACGACCTCGATAAGCACGGCCTGCTGCTCGATCGCGATGCACATGGCAATAGCTATATGCAGGTGGTCGGCTTCGGCGCAAATGGACCGCAGGCCGATACCTTGCTCGCGCATTCCGAATCGGACGATCCGGCATCTCCGCGTTATCGCGATGGCACGAAGCGTTACGCGCGCAAGGAGTGGACGCGTTTTGCATTCACGGAACAGGATATCGATAAGTCGCCCGGGGTGGTCGAGACGGTTATGGGGGCGCTGGTTGAGGTTGTGCTATGACACGATCGATGCTGAAGACCACGCGACGGCGGCGACGTAGCCTGCCGGCGCTTCGAGCGCCGCGGCGCGAATATCGCCCGCCGCGCTCGATACGGCGAAGCGGCCCTCCAGACAAGGCAGCACCGAAAAGCTGGTGAGACCGAACTGTACGCTAACCAGACCTTCGCCGCGTGCCTTCAAAACCGCTTCCTTGCCGCTCCAGCAAGCGAAGAAGCTTGCGCTGCGAGCAAGTTCGGGCAGTGCATCGAGAGCGCGCCGGTCGGCATCGGCAAAAACGGCGGACTGCAGTTCGAGCCAGTCGAGCGAAGACCGCGTCTCTTCGATATCCACGCCCACGCGCCGCGATGCCGATAAGGCGATTAGTCCATAAGCACCCGAATGCGAGACATTGAAATCCGGCGCGTGAGGCATTGCGAGAAAGGGGCGGCCATTCGCGTCGGGTTCGAGGATTAGGCCTGCGGGATCGGCATCCAGCGTGAGGGACAACACGTGTCGCAAGGCGGCGCGTACGGTGGCGAAGCGCGCGGCATCGGCCTGATGCCGATAGCGACTCGCGCGTGCGAGTTCTTCGGCGTTCAAGACGCCGGCCGCCGCTTCCGTCAGCGACGCGGTTACGTCGATTTCAACTAGCCAAATGTAGACGTCGTCAGGGACATCGCGATGAAGCGGAGGCTTCGATAAGCATGGTTTCGGCATGGACGATAGTTCGATGCGTGTTGCGATTCTGATGTTGACGATCCACAAACGGTGCCCTTTCTGCGTCACGTCGCTTCCAACAAACGGTATTGCACAACGCTTCAAAGAGTCGACGACCGAAGCAGACGCGGCAGATCCGCAGCGTCGGGGATGTGCCGTCGCATTTTGCTTGAATGTTTGCAGCTGCGCATGGGAGGGCGCGTTGACTATCGCCAGCTTTCATAGCTGGCGACAGAAAGAAGCAATGGTTCTAATGACGGTTGACCCCCACTCTAAGCGACATTATAAAAATAATGTCCAATCGACTAGACTTAGAAGACAGGTTTCTCGTGAATTACGTCGTATTTCGTGAGCCAGCAAACCTGGCATTGTCCGCCTACACCGTCTCCGGCACAAATTGGATCGAGGCGCCCAAGTTCAAATGGATCATGAAGAACAACGAGCCCTCAGCATTGCTCTAAAGCATTCGACAGATCGGCGATCAAATCGTCAGGATGCTCCAGCCCCACCGACACACGAATGAGTCCTTCTGACACGCCCGCGGCGGCGCGTACTTCAACGGGAACACCAGAGTGTGTCGTCGATGCCGGGTGACAAATAAGCGACTCCGTGCCACCGAGACTCACGGCCGATTTAAACAAGCCGAGTCCGTTGATGAGCTTGAATGCTTGTTCGCGCCCGCCGTCGAAAACGAATGCGAATGTCGATCCCGGCCCGCTGCATTGACGTCGATACACCGTCTGATAAACCGGGTCGTCGATGAGTTCGGAATGCAGCACCTCGATCGGTGTGAAAGGGTTGTTTGCGAGCCATCGCGCGACGGCCGTGCCGCTCTGCGCTGCGCGCTCCATCCGCAAAACGAGGGTCTCCATCGAACGCGTGATCATCCAGCAGGAGTGCGGGTCGAGTTGTGATCCTAGCGTGCCGCGAATCGCGCGAACTCGCGTGATCAGAGGTTTGCTGCCGGTGACGCCTCCCGCAACGAGATCGCTATGCCCCCCGATGTACTTGGTCAGCGAATACACGCTCAGGTCGATGCCTTGATTTACCGGTTGCTGAAACAACGGCCCGAGCAAAGTGTTGTCGCATACGGAAAGAGGGCGATAGCCATGCCGCGATTCAAACGCATCGATTTCCTGACGCAGACCGTCGAGATCGAACAACGCGTTGGTCGGATTGGCCGGCGTTTCGACGTAACACATGCTGACACGGCCTTTCTTCGCTGCCGCTTCCAGTGCGGTGGAAATCGCTTCACGGGAAAGGCCATCGGCAATCACGTGCGAACGAATACCCCAGTCAGGAAGGAATTTGGAGATCAAAGTTTCGGTGCCGCCATAGAGCGGCGCGGACTGCACGACGCAATCGCCGGGTCGGAGGAACGCGAACAGGATCGCGGCAATCGCCGCCATGCCGCTAGACGTGACGGCGGCGGCTTCTGAGCCGTCCAGCAGCGCGAGACGATCCTCGACAATCTCGAGATTGGGGTGATTGAAACGACTGTAGACGAGACCGGCGCTCTCTCCATCGGGCGAAGGCTTGCGCCCGGCGACCATATCGAAAAACGCCGCACCGTCTTCGGCCGTGCGGAACGCGAAAGTCGATGTGAGAAACACGGGTGGCTTGACTGAACCCTCCGAAAGAAACGGGTCGTAGCCATACGACATCATTTGCGTTTCGGGATGCAGATCCTGATTGGCGATCTTGCGCTTGTGATAGTTGTGATAGGCCATTCGTCACTCCATGCAGGTCAGGAAGAATCGGTTCCGGCTCACATCGATCGCGCAGGGTCGCATGCACAGTGCTCCGCTCTCGGCGCGTCGATGCTCGGCCATGCTACTCCCGTCTGGATCGTGTTTAAGCTCGCAGGTCTCCATTGCCATTCGAATGCGCCGGGTATCGCGCGCCGTGAATCCGAGTCACGCAGCAATGTTCGAGCACTCCCATCATCAAGGCGTCTTCACGGTCATCAGAAACCGTCATCAACCTTATCAATAACTTTTGTTGGCGCTATGAGAGGTTGGCGGTGGAAACTGCGCGTGTTGTCTAAGTCATTGAAAGTAAACGAATTTATTTGATTTAAAAGGAAACTGAGATGCTTGATCGCACGAGCGTTCGGGACGGGTCGGCACGTCTGTCGACAAAGAACTTCTCCGACGAACTAGAAGCATTAGCCCGATCCGCCATGTCGAGTGGAGCGCTCGATAACGACTTCTACTCTCTATGGACCCGTGAGCGCTTGAACGCACGGCAGATCGCAATCTTTGCGAGAAACTACGGCGAATTCAATCGCGCGTTCCCAGAAGTCTTGGCGGTGATGATAAGCAGCACGCGCAACGTGGTCGCGCAAGCGGAATACGCGAAGACGTTGTATTCGGAGATGGGATACGGCAATCCGGAGAAGGTCCACTCGATTCTCTTCGACGCTTGGTTGAGCGATCTCGGTCGCAAGATTGGAGAAGGTTCTCGTCTCGATTGGGCTTCGGTTCAACATGACTTGAAGGTTCTGCCGGAAACGCAGGCGCTCATCGAAGGAGAAAAGCGTCTTTATGGCGATGACAATGCAACTGCCGCTGGAGCACAACTGGCGCTCGAATGGCAGGCGTACACGATGCTCCGAAAACTCTATGACGGAGCTTTGGTTTACAAGGACCTATGGGAAGAAGAGGACGAGTTTCACGAGTCCTGCGAGTACTTTTACGCACACATCGGCGCTACAGAGAAAGAACACAAAGTCGAGTCCCTCAGCGCGGCGAAGCAATTCGTGTCGGACACAGACGCGCTCACGAGATTAACCGCAGGCTTCAACACGCACCTGCAACTTTTCGAGCGCTTTTGGAATGCGGTCGCCCGCGAAATGATGTCTGTTAAAAGCCACTGACCCGGCAGTTCTTCAAAAAGTCCCGCCCACGCCCGCGCGCTTATCGCAGCAAAGATTCTTGCGACAAGGGCGCTCGCGCAGCTCCATTCAAACGCTCGTTGCGGTCGAGTTTTCATGCTCGACTGCTGGCTCAACTCGGCCTAAACAATCGATGATTTCGCGAATAATTGGTAAGTCGCACTTTATTATGGCTCCGTGCGAACTCAACGCAGTTCTTGCCTTTACCGATGACAACAAGCACTACAGCGAGTTTCACTTCGGAGACTGGAAGAGCTTCGTCATTTGGAATCAAACAGGAAGCGACGACGATGGCGTCGTGCTAGAACGCGGGTCATCGGTCAGGCCGACATCACGCGGGAATCTTCTCCCTGCGCTAAACGATTGGATAAGCGCGACGTTCGACACGTCGTTGCTTCGACTTGTTCGAATTCATTCGCTTGGCGACGGCGTGTTGGTCCCCCACAGAGATTTTGTGGAATTCGCGGCAGCGCCATGGACTCGTGTGCATGTACCGTTACTGACGAATCGTATCTGTCTGCATTCCGATGGCGACACGGTCTTTCGCATGCGTCCAGATGAGATCTGGTTTCTCGATGCATCGAATCTGCATTCGGCCATCAATTACTCGGCTGGGCGCCGCTTGAATCTTTGTCTCGACTTTGATTTGGACAAGCTGCCCATCGAGAGCGTATTCAATGCCGGTGCGGGCTCAACCGGGCACGTCGTGAATAGACCCGAAGTCGTGCAGCGAATGCCTCTGGGTGATTCATTCCAGGAAGAGCTTCGTTCACTCGCCGCCACGCTCACTCTTGCAAACTTTCATCAGGCGGTTGGGCTTTTATCGAAAGTCCATTTCTTTCGGCAAGCGCATATCGCCGAGTTCTTCGAGTGGCTGCCTTACGTAGCGGAACATTCGCGCGACGCCTCGTTGCGATCGAAGGCAGATCGCTATGTTCGTTTCCTCCGCGACAAACGCAGCGTTGGCGAGCGCTTCACGCTGCAAGATGAGGTGCGAATTGGCCTCGACGCGTGAAAGTTATCAGGTATTTCCGTGGTGGACAGCCAGATTCTGGACCTGGTTGACAGGAAAGCCGGCGCCCGGACAAACACCTCTGTTCGAACCGACGCCGACGCTTTGCGCCTTGAGTGCGGTGGCGACTTATGTGACGGGTCTCTCGCTTGCCGTCATTGCCTTCAGGACCGAAGGTCCGTGCTTCATTCTCGCGCTATCGTGCGGCTGGATCATGGCGGTGAATGGAGCGCGTCGCATGATCAGCACGGTCGCGCACCAGTGCATTCACGGTCGCTTTACAGGGATAGCTTCTCGTGATCTTTTCATCGCCGATCTTCTCGCAGTAATGACGCTGACGCAGACCGCGGGTGACTATCGCGAAGAGCATTTCAACCAGCATCATCGGCCTGCCGTATTCACGACGATCAGTGATCCGGCTGGCGCCTTTCTATGGCGCGCAGGCTTTAAGTCTGGAATGTCGGTCAGGTCACTCTGGCTTAAGCTCTTCGTCACCCTGCTGTCGCCGCGATTCCACGTCTCGTTCTTCGTGCATAGGCTCATGAGCCTGGTTCGAAATCTGCCACCGAAATTCAAGCCAGTCGCTGCGGCTGGCGGTGCACTAGCGTGTTGGGGCGCAATTGAACTTTGCCCCGTAACAACGCTGGTTTTCGGCCTGCTGTTTCCAATCGTTGTTCTTTACCAAATAAGCGTGCTGCTTGAATTTATCAGCGAGCACGCGTGGTTTGTGCCGGCGCAAAGGTGGGATCAGCCTAAGTACATCCATGCGACGCATTCGTGGGGGCGTTTTTGCGGACGAAGAACTCCTGAGCGGGACGAAAGGCATGTCGCGCTTTACGTTTTGTCCTGGATTGCATGGACCGTCGAACACGCGATTTACCATTTGCCAGTCCGTTTGTTTGTCATTCCCGGCGATCTATCGCAACACGATTTTCATCATCGAATGCCATCTACCTTGCGCTGGACTACCGCAACGTACGCACGAGAAGAAGACCTGAGCTCGGGCGACTCACGTTGGCCTCTTTACCAGGAGTTCTGGGGTCTTCACAATGCGATCGCGCATGTCTTCAATGGAATAGCTAAGGCAGCTTCGCATGTCGATGCCGGTACTTCAGACGCGGCGAGCGAAGCGGAAATCTGAAGCCGTATCAAGACGAGACCGCCGAAAAGCGTGTCTCGCCTAAAGGCTCACCGTACTTGCATCGAGACAAAGACGCATTTTCGTCACCGCGCGTAGGGCGAGTAAGCGCGATGAGCCGTCAGCCCGGAATCCGCAGATGGCTTATCTCGGCTCGTCAGTCGATAATCGCCGGCGCAGTTAAAGACTGTATGGTGCTGACTTTGCGCTCGCACAGAGGTGCCGCAAAATGCTTGCGGATGATTTCGGAGACGTTGCGAACGACCGGTGATACATCGGATCGGCGTGAATACAATTCAATCGCGGTCGGCTCCAACGTTGGAAAACCGTCCGAAGGTTCCAAAACCCGGTGATGCTCGGTCACGGCGCTCTCGATCATGATCGACACGGCACTGCCGGCTTCCACGGCAGCGAGAAGTCCCTCGTGATTCAAACTCGTGTAGGCAATGCGCCAATCTTTCTTTTTCGCGTCGAGCGCTGCGATTCCCGCGCGCCGATAAAGGCATCCGTCTGGAAACACCGCCAGCGGCACAGGCTTTTGCTGATAGACGTCGCTACCCTGTTTGCAGACCCACATCAAACGCTCATGTCCCAAGGGCACGCCGTCGGGGCGGGAGGGATATTTCGTCGCGATAACCAGGTCGATGTTTTCAGTCTCCATGGACTCAAGCATCTTCCAGCTATGGCCGCAGCGGATTTCCATTTCGATGTTGGGAAACGTCGTCCCAATCGCGCCGAGAATGGGCGGCAACAAGCACGACGCGAATGTTTCCGAAGTCGCGAGCGTGAGTTTGCCGGCCGCAAGGCTATGTTTGAGCGAGAGAAACGCGTCTTCATGCGCTTCGATCAGCCGTTGGGCGATTCCGACGAACCGCTCGCCAATCGAAGTTAGCGTTACGGCGACGGTGTCTCTTTCGAACAGGCGCTCGCCTATCGATTCTTCGAGACGCTTGATCTTCATACTCACAGCCGACTGAGTACGATGAAGACGCGCGGCCGCCTGCGTGAAGTTGCGCGTGTCCGCGACCGCAACGAAAGCTCGGACAAGATCTAAATCAAAGTCTTGTGGCCTCACCTGGCCTTCTCCCTAAACAACGCGTACGCCAAGTCGGCTACGGCGATTTCTTTCATATCGATCAAACATCCATTGCGCCTTACGTGCTTAACCAAGTTCGAATCTGCGCGGTCACAGTAGTTGAGTCTGCTCCGTTTGACCTTGAAATCGCAAGATAACGAAAGTTATTGCCAGTGGATCCAGATATTTTACCTCGTAAAAACACCCAGTCAGTTAGAAATCTCACTGCCACCTATTTTAGTATGATTAATAATTCAGTTCTTACCCGCTGAGTACGGACCTTCACCTGATGTCTCAACCCGTCAGGCGCTTTATCGCGGTAGATCGCACGGTGGCGCCTAAACGAAAACCGCGAAAATCGAGGCATCCTCAAAGGTTAGCTCCATCATATTATCAACGCCAAAAATGGTGGGGCGTCGTCAAGGTTATATTCAGCAATTTTGGCCTTTGAATAAGGCAAAGCTTCTTGATGAGCGGTTGCTCAGTGTTGATGAGCGGGAGCGATCCAAAGATGGCCGTCTGTGAAGGGCGTCGTATGGCGGCATCGATCTTTGTGAAGTAAAGCCTCGCAGCTTATCCAAGAGCTGCTATCGATTTTTGCATTGACTTCAAGAAGAAAGAAAACTCGACAATGGCTTCATTTACGGAGGGCGCCCCAAATGCAATCGGTAACAAGTCGAGCGTCAATCTATAGCTTAAATGCGTATGAGCCGTCCAATCGCGGTTAAAAGCGACGAGTTCATATGAATAATCGAAGCGGGCAAATCGACGAATTTAGCAGCATCGAGAAAACACACTAGCACCACGCGCCGACGAAGCCCGCAAGTGCGGAAAAGAGAGGAACAGAAGGTTGTTCACGGACGCCGAAATGCGCGAGTCACGATAAACGAAGAAGGGAAGCTAAGATTGATTCCTGCGCCCCGGCCGGCTTGGCGACCGACCGGGGCGCAGGGCAGACAAGGCTCTGCTTGCTTATCGACTGCTCTCTCAGGTCCCTCACGCGCAAACGAGATAAGCGATACGCTGTCGCTCCAGTCGCTCCCTCCGACTTCAACGAATCTGGGAACGCTCACGCAAGGCGAACGCTACGCGTCACAACATACGCCCGCGCAAAAGGCGAAACGTCTTGTGACAAATTTTCGTATGCGTGCTTTCTAACGGCCAATTCATAAACTTCATTAGGCATATCAGCGACGCGAATGAGTCAGCGGAGAGCGTTTACGTAGGCCGTCCGAGGCGCCTTTACTTCTGGCCGAACTCATCTCTATGGTGAATGGCCGCCATCAGGATAATTCGTTGGGCGGTATTAAAAGGAGTCTGTAGATTTCAGGTAATTTAGCAGGGAAGGGCAATGAAAGAGCGTCGCGGAATTTTGGAACTTGTCTTTGCCATGCTTCTTTCGGGGAGCATCGGAATTTTCGTCGTTTCCTCGAATCAGCCACCCGCGAACGTCGTTTTCTTCAGATGTATTATCGCGTTCATTTGTCTGGTTCCGTATTGCGCTGCCCGTGGTCTTATCCGCCGAGAGTATTTTCAAGTCCGGCTGCTTTTGCCCATCATCGTCTCGGGGATCTTTCTCGTTCTAAATTGGTTGCTGCTGTTCAAAGCGTATCCGCTTATCGACATCGGGCTGGCTACGGTCATTTACCACGTCAACCCGTTCCTGGTGATTTTGGGCGGCGCCGTGGTCCTCCGGCAAGCGGTAAGCCGGAACGACATCTTATGGTCGGCCGTGGCGTTCGCCGGTTTGGTCTGCCTGGTCGGGGCCGCCAATGGCGCTCTGATGCTGGGCTCGAACGTGTTTGCCGGCGTCGTTCTGACGCTCTCAGCCTCCGCGCTGTACGCCGGCACAGTGTTGTTGTCTAAGGCTTCCGCGGGCGTTCCTCCCGCTGTCGTCGTCCTGGTGCAGACAGCGGTGGGCTCGCTGTTACTCGCTCCGCTCGCCGATTTCTCGGCTTTGCCGACGAGCTCCAGCGAATGGGCTTGCCTTGCGACCCTCGGCGTCGTTCACACGTTTTTTCTTTACTGCCTGGTGTTCTCCGCGTATCAGAAACTCAGCGTCAAGGCGATCGCGATACTTTCGTTCATCTACCCTCTGTCCGCCGCTGCGTTCGACTACATCGTCTACGGCCACAAATTCAGCATGGGTCAATCGCTCGGCGCGGGACTGGTGCTGCTGGGTATTCTCGGCGTCAAAACGGGATGGGCGCCGATCAAACTGCGGCGCGCGATAGCCCAGTGAGTTGGTTTGCTCATCGCGTTTTCCAATGCCGCGCATTCCTTCCCGCGACGATAGAACGATGAAACGAATCCGCGCGGAATAACGTCGACAACGAGATTGATCGACCCATCTGCGTCAAATCCCACATCGATTCTCACGTACATCAGCCCTCAGCGACGGCGTTAATCATCGAAATCCGTCCCGCCAGCGATGAAGCCGTCGACTGAGAAATCAGCGTAAGGCTCACCGGCCACCTTTATACGCAAGCGACCGAAGTCCCTTCCCAAACTTACAGTTCTCTGGGTTTGCCCCAATGTTCAATCAACCAAGATTGAACGACATTCAATCTAAGAACGGCGCTGAATCTTCATCGGGTCGCCGTTTGTCAAGGCATCGAAAAAGTTCTGCTTCGGGAGCGTTCTTCATGAATCAAGCATCGGCGCGAGCACCGGCGACCCATCCACCTTCGGCGGCTCTAAGGCGCGCGAAGCGGATCGGCTGGCTATGCCTGCCACCGTCGACGTTCATTGCGCTCATCGTGCTGTGGGCGGTCGCCATACCTGTATTCAAGATCCCGCCTTATCTGGTGCCTAGCCCGGCGGGGGTGTTCGCGCGCATCGTCACCGACTGGCGGGATATCTGGTCGAACTCGCTCATCACCATCGCGGAGATTTTGCTGGGCTTCGGCGTAACGGTGGTGACCGCCATCCCGCTTGGTCTTGCAATCGCGCTTTCGCGCGTTGCGCGGCAGATTGTGTATCCGCCGCTCATGTTCATGCAGCTGGTGCCAAAGATCGCGGTCGCGCCGCTCTTTCTCGTGTGGCTTGGATTCGGCATGGAGTCCAAGGTGCTCTTGACCGTGTTGATGACCTTCTTCCCGCTCTTGCTCGCGAGCATCAGTGGATTCCAGATTCTCGACACTCGCTTGCTGTATCTGACGAAGTCGATGGGCGCATCGTCCTGGCAGACCTTCCGCTTCCTTCGCCTTCCCGCGGCGCTGCCCGTGATTTTCTCGGGTATCAAGACTTCCGCCACGATCGCGTCCACCGCGGCAATCGTCGCCGAGTTCGTCGGCTCGAACAAAGGTCTGGGCTACGTGCTCCTGCGCGGGACCAGCACGATGGATGTCGAACTGACCTTCGCCGTCCTTGCCGTCCTCACGCTGATCGGCATTGCGATCAACTATGTCGTCGAATTCGCCGAATGGGCCATGACGCCGTGGCAACGTGCGAAGTTCAACTGAGGTGTCAACGCTCGCGCATTGGCCTGAGGCCAGTCGCCTACAACAAACGGACCGAGCGGGTCCAACTACACAGGGAGCGCGACTATGCGCAGCACCATCGGCAAACTGTCTTCGGCAATCTTGACTTGCGCGCTCGCGACGGGTCTATGCGGGACGGCCGTCGCCGACACCGAGGTTCCTTTCCAGCTGAACTGGACCGCAGGCGGCGCGAACGCCGGTTTTGCGGCAGCGGTGGCGGAAGGGTTCTATAAGCAGGTCGGGCTCGACGTGAAAGTGACCGAAGGCAACGGCTCCGGCAATACGGCGCAACTCGTCGCAAACGGGCGCGCTCAACTTGCCTATGCCGACGCTGTTGCCGTGAGCCAGCTGATTGCCAAGGGCGCGCCGATGCGAGTCATCGCCACGATCTATCAATCCAACCCGAACGAAGTGTCGGCATTGAAGAAGTCGGGCATCAAATCGATCAAGGATCTCGCCGGGCACAAAGTGGGCGTTCCTTCCGGCTCCTCGCAAACGACCATGCTTCCGCTTTTCCTGCAGGCAAATGGCCTCAAGGAGTCGGACGTGACGCTCATCAGCATGCCCGTGGCAAGCATGGTGCCCGCGCTGCTGCAAGGCCAGGTCGATGCGATCCTAGGTTCCATGGATTCCTACCAGTTGCAACTCGAAGCCCAGGGCGCCGAA
Source organism: Caballeronia sp. TF1N1 (assembly GCF_022878925.1). Classification (NCBI taxonomy): domain Bacteria; kingdom Pseudomonadati; phylum Pseudomonadota; class Betaproteobacteria; order Burkholderiales; family Burkholderiaceae; genus Caballeronia; species Caballeronia sp. TF1N1. The sequence goes on along the minus strand of NZ_CP084629.1, from coordinate 878,907 downwards.
CTCGTGAATTTCCGGTTTGCGGATTATGGCGTTCCGACGGTGAGCACGTCGATTTTCGCATCCAACGAATATCTGAAGGCCAATCCGGATCTCGTGAAGAAGTTCGTTGCCGCGAGCCTGAAAGGATGGAGCTTCGCCATGGATAACCCGGCGAAGGCGGTAAAGGATCTCAAGACGGTGTTCCCCAACGTCAACGAGAAGCTCGCTACCGCCGAGTTGGCCGCCATCACGCCGTTGTTCTGCAGCGGCGGCGCCAAAAGCGTAGGCAAGGCCGAGGATGCGTCATGGACCAGGACGCAAGATCTGCTCGCACAGGTCAAATTGCTTCCCGCCGGACAGAATCCGAAAACGTACTACACGGACGACTTCTTGCCGCCGGCGAACCAGTTGCGCGCGTGCAAATGAGCCGTCCGTTCGGGCAGACTTTTTCGCACGACGGATATCGAATCACGACTAACGAGAAACACATGGGATACCGCTACTCGGATCTTCACGTAGGCATGCAATTTCGCAGTCCCGGACGAACGATCACGGACGCGGACCTCGTCGGGTTCGCGGGACTGACGGGCGACTTTTCGGAGTTGCATACGAGTGATGTGTACGCCAGAGCCAGCCAGTTCGGGCGGCGCGTCGCGCACGGCATGCTTGGACTCGCGTACGCGCACGGCTTGATGTGGGCGCGCACCGGCGAGTTGCGCGAGACCGCGATTGCCTTTCTCGGCATCAATGACTGGAAGTTCCTCGCGCCGCTGTTCGTTGGCGACACGATGTTCGTCGACTACGCGATCAAAGAGCTGCGCGACAGCAAGTCGAAGCCCACGCAGGCCATCGCGCTCTTCGACGTGAAGGTCGTGAATCAGGACGGCGAAGTCGTGCAGCAGGGCACCAAGGCGCTTTTGTGCTCCAAGGTGCCGCTGGCCGCGGTCGAGAAGTCCGCCTGAATCAATGACATCGAGCCGATCATGCCTACTTCCGTACACGACGATATAACGCCGGCCGGTGTGCCGATCCGCATCGAGAGCGTCTCGAAGACTTTCGGCGAGGACACGGAGAAGCCGTTTCGCGCGCTGAAGCCAATCAGCATGAACATCGAGGCGGGCGAGTTCGTGTCCGTCGTGGGACCATCGGGCTGCGGCAAGAGCACACTCATGCTCATGGTCGCGGGTCTGCTTGCGCGCTCCGACGGGACGATCGTCGTGGGCGACCGGACTGTGGACCGGCCCGTGACGGATGTCGGCATCGCGTTTCAGGATCACTTGCTGCTCGACTTTCGCACGGCAATGGAAAACGTGCTTCTGCAGGCCGACATTCGCGGATTGCCCCGTGACAGGATCGAAGCGCGGGCGCGTGAGCTCTTCAACCAGTTGCGTTTGCAGCCTGCGGTCGACAAGTATCCCCGGCAGCTTTCCGGTGGCATGCGCCAGCGCGTGTCGCTAATTCGAACGCTGGTCCACGACCCTTCGCTCATTCTCATGGACGAGCCTTTCGGCGCGCTCGATGCGCTCACGCGTTTGCAAGTTCGCATGGATCTCGAAGCACTGTGGATGCGGCGCCGTCCCACTGTGCTGTTCATCACGCATAGCGTCGAAGAAGCCGTGGGACTGTCCGATCGCATCTTCGTCATGAGTCCAACACCGGGAGAAGTGGTGGACGAGATCGTCGTCGAGCTGCCGCGCCCTCGGCCGATCGTGCTCGGCGACGCTCCGGAGTTTGCGCGCTATGTCGACAGCATCTATGGCCACTTCGCACGCATGGGCGTGTTGCGCGGTATCGACGTTCCGCGTTCCCGCAGCGAGCAGACGTGAAGAACGGAGACCTTTTCATGGACAAATCCGGTTCGCCTCCCATCTCACACGCTGATGCCGCGAGCGAAGTCACCTTGTGGATAGACGGCCATGTCGCGGAGATCGGGCTCTCGAACGGTCCGCTCAATCTCGTCACGCGCGCTCTGCTGCGTTCGCTCAACAAGGCGATCGACGCACTGGAGGCGCAAGCCGATCTGCGGTGCGTCATCGTGCACGGCGGCTCGGCGCGGGCCTTTTGCGCCGGCAGCGATATCAAGGAGTTCGCGGAAATCTTCGCCGACGCGAGCGAGAAAAAGATTCTTTTCGAGGACATGGTGCTGCGACGCCTCGCCCGATTGCCCGCGCCGACCATTGCCGCAATGGACGGCCCCGCGCTCGGCGGTGGCCTCGAACTCGCGCTCGCGTGCGACCTTCGCGTTTGTCGTGCCGAGGTGGTGCTTGGACTGACCGAGTCGCGTCTCGGCGGTCTGGCAGGTAATGGTTCGCTGCGGCTGACGCGGCTCATCGGCCCGGCTCGCGCGAAGGAGATGCTCTTCACCGGAAATACGATCAGCGCGCAACAGGCGCTGGCCTGGGGACTCGTCAACCGTATCGCGGAGACGGGCGCCGCACTCGAAACAGCACGCGCGCTGGCGCTCGAGATCTGCGCGCGCGGCCCGCTGTCGAACCGCCTGGCCAAACAACTCGTCGATGCCGCGCAGGATCAGCCGCTCGATGCCGCGTTGTCGCTTTCAACCGTCGTTCAGCAAAGGATCTTCGACAGCCACGACCTTCACGAAGGCGTCGCCGCGTTCTTTGCCAAACGAGAACCCGAGTTCCTCGCACGATGAAACCCGACAGCCAAACCACGCCGGATAGCCTTGCTGCCAGCGCGCCCACGCACGACATGCCCGGTGCGACCAGCGCCGCGCTGCTAGGCCATGGCATCGTTCTCGTGTGGAACGACATCGAATTCGAAGGACGCGAGCAGTTCTACGCGTGGCACGACAAGGAGCACATTCCCGAGCGGCTCGCCATTCCTGGCTTCAGGCGCGGCAGGCGTTTTCGCCGGGCAGGCCATTCGCCCGAGTGGTTGACCATGTACGAGGCGGCCGATCTCGACGTCATGGTTTCGCCCGCATACATGGCGCGCCTCAATGCCCCGACGCCCGCGACCACGAAGACGCTCACGTACTTTCGCAATACCTCGCGAGCCGTTTGTCAGCCCGTTTGCAGTATCGGCGAGAGCAGCGGCGGCTATTTGTTTGCCGTTCGTATCGACCGGACGGGCGCCGCGGACAACACGCCGGAAGCTTACCTGCGCGACGTGGCTTTTCCACAGGCGATGCGCGCGACCGGCGTGCTCGCGTGTCATCTCTTCGCGTCGGATCAGGCGAGCTTCTTCGACACCGAAGAGGCGCGCACGCGCGAGTTCGATGTTCCGGCGTGGATCGTTCTCGTCGAGGCATCGACGGAAGAGGCCGCAAGCGAGGTGCATGCCCTGATCGACGTTCCGCATTTGCGCGATGCAGGCTTGCACATCAGGCCCGACGCCGCTGTCTATGCACTTGAAATCTGCCGCCTTGGCGCTTCCTCGCACCAATCCTGAACTCAACCCGCTCAACCCGAACATGAAACTCGTCCGACACGGCCAGCCCGGCCAGGAACAACCCGGCATTCTCGATGGCGACGGTCGCGTGCGCGATCTCACTGGCCATTGCGCTGACTTCAATCCCGCGTTCTTTGCAAGCGGCGGCATCGAGCGCTTGCGCGCAATCGATCCGCACACGCTGCCCCTCGTCGATGCGTCCGTGCGCCTCGGCCCTTGCGTGGCGCAGCCCGGCAATTTCATCGCGGTCGGCTTGAACTACGTTCAGCACGCAATCGAAACCCATGCCGATATCCCAAAGGACCCCATTCTCTTCAACAAGGCGCCGTCCTGCATCTGCGGACCCGATGACGACGTCATCCTGCCTAAAAATTCCGTCAAGTCGGACTGGGAAGTGGAGCTGGCGTTCGTCGTCGGCCAGGAAGCGTACTACGTGAGTGAAGCCGAAGCGCTGAGCCGTATCGCGGGTTACTTCATCTGCAACGACGTCTCGGAGCGCGAGTTTCAACTCGAACGCAGCGGTCAGTGGGTGAAGGGGAAGATGTCGCCGACCTTTGGCCCCATCGGTCCGTGGCTCGTTACCTCCGACGAGATCGAGGACGTGCAGAACCTCGGCTTGTGGCTCGAACTCAACGGCGCGCGCATTCAGAACTCGAACACGAACGACATGATCTTCACGGTCGCGAAACTCGTGTCGGACATGAGCCAATACGTCCGTCTCATGCCCGGCGACATCGTGACGACAGGCACGCCGCCCGGCGTAGGCCTAGGCATGAAACCGCCGAAATACCTGAAGCCAGGCGATCGCATGCGGCTGGGTGTCGAAGGCCTGGGCGTGCAAGAGCAGCGGGTCGTCGAATGGCGCGACCGATGACCGGCGCGACAGCCTGACGAGACCGATTTCCCATCCCGATTACGGAGCGATCAGCGAACCATGGAACGAATCACCGCGGACGAAGCGGCTCAACTCGTCGCCGATAACGATGCCATCCTGATCAGCGGTTCCGGCGGCGGGCATTCCGTGCCCGAGGCGCTTCTGGCTGCCGTCGAGCGCCGCTTCCTGGCGGAACGGAAGCCGCTTGGATTGACCTCGGTGAGCATCGTGGGTGTGGGCGACCGCGGCGAACTGGGCGCATCGCACCTCGCTCACGAAGGTTTGCTGCGACGGGCCATTACAAGCGCGCTCGTCGATTCGCCGGGACTCGTAAGACTCGCGGCGGAAGACAAGATCGAGGCTTACACATTCCCGCAGGGCGTGCTGTCGCAATTGATGCGCGAGATGGCGGGCGGCCGTCCGGGTCTTTTCACGAAAACGGGCTTATACACCTTCGTGGACCCGAGGCAACAGGGTGCGCGGCAAAGCCCCTGCACGCCGCCCGCTTTCGTCGAAGCGACCGAGATTGCCGGCGAAGAGTGGCTGTTTTTTAAGCACATTCCGGTCGATGTCGCGTTCCTGCGGGGCACGACGGCCGACGAAGATGGCAACGTGACAATGGAGCAGGAAGCCGTATTCGGCGAGATGCTGGCAATGGCGCAAGCGACGCGGCGCGCCGGCGGCATCGTCGTGGTTCAGGTGAAGCGCATGGCGCGAAACGGTACGCTGCCCGCCAAGCACGTCAAGATTCCCGGCATTCTCGTCGATTTCGTCGTGGTGGAATCGGGACAGCGCCAGACCTACGCGACCGACTACGACCCGAGCTATTCCGGCGAGTTGCGTGTTCCTGTCGACCAGATCAGACCGCTGCCGTTCGGGCCGAGGAAGGTCATCGTCCGGCGCGCGGCAATGGAACTGTTCCCCGAGGCGATCTGCAACCTGGGTGCGGGCGTATCCACGGGGCTATCCACCGTTGCGGCCGAAGAGGGGCTGCTCGAAGCGGTGCATCTGACCAACGAGCAGGGGCTGATCGGCGGCGCGCCCATTACGGGTCGCGATTCGGGCGGCGCCCAGAACTTCGCCGCGATGATCGAACAACCGTCGCAGTTCGACTTCTACGATGGCGGCGGCCTCGATCTCGCCTTCCTCTCGTTTGCCGAAGTGGACGCTCAGGGGAATGTGAACATCAGCCGGTTCGGCGACAAGATCATCGGTGTTGGCGGCTTCATCAACATCAGCCAGAACGCGAAATGCGTGATCTTCAGTGGAACGCTCACGGCCGGCGATCTCGACATTGGCTGGGAGAACGGGAAGACCGTCATTCGCAGGGAAGGGCGGCACATGAAGTTCGTGCCGAAACTCGAACAGGTTTGCTATAGCGCCCGGATTGGTCAGCAACGCAAGCAACTCACGCTTTTCGTCACCGAACGGGCCGTGTTTCGCGTCGGGCCGCAAGGGCTCGAGCTGATCGAGATCGCTCCGGGGCTGGATGCCGAACGCGATGTCGTCGCCCACATGGGTTTTCGGCCCGTGGTGTCGCCGCAGTTGCGTGAAATGGATGCCAGACTCTTCGAACCGGGCGTAATGAACCTGGCGCAAGACGTGCGCGCCAAGGCCCGTCGTCACCGTAGCCAGCGCGTGGCGCAATGGTACGAATCGCGCGGGAGAGGCTGAACATGGCGGACAGCATTCGGATCTCAGGTGCAACGCGTGTCTATGGCATCGTAGGCGATCCTGTCGTGCAGGTTCGATCTCCGGCGGTCTATACTGCGCGCTTTGCGCTGGAAGGCGTCGATGCCGTGCTCGTCCCTCTGCACGTCCATGCAGATCGCTTCGACGACGCGTTCCCCGCGCTGCTGGAGATTTCGAACCTCGACGGCTTGCTCATCACCGCACCGTTCAAGAAGCGCGCTTGCGCGTTTGCCCGACAACTCGGCGTGGCCGCCAAGACAGTCGGCGCGGTGAATGCGCTGCGGCGCGAGGCCGACGGTTCGTGGACCGGCGACATGTTCGACGGCGCCGGTTTCGTACGCGGCGTCGAGGCGCGGGGCTTGAGCGTCTCCGGCAGGCGCACACTGTTGTTCGGGGCGGGAGGCGCGGGCAGCGCGATTGCCGCGGCGCTTGCCGAAGCCGGCGTCGCATCGATCTCCATTCTGGATATCGATGCCGAGCGCGCGGTTATCGTGGCAAGAAACTTGAGCGAAGCGTTTCCGCATACGCGAGCTGCTGGCGTATCGGACGCGCGCGGCGAGTTCGACCTGATCGTCAACGCATCGCCGGTTGGCATGTCCGCGGGCGACGGCTTGCCCGGCAACCTCGGCCCGCTGAAGAAAGACGTGCTCGTGGGCGATGTAGTTTTATCGGAAGAGCCGACGGCGCTCATCGCCCATGCGCAGCGATTCGGCTGTGCATGGGTCAACGGAAAGGACATGCATTCCGGTCAGATCGAATCCATCACTTCGTTTTTTCTGACCGATAGATAGCATGTGTCGTCAGTGGCGCACGCGGCGAAATTTCAACCTCAACACGTCTGGATCGCTATGTCGCATGTTCCCGCTGAACGGTGTCTGGAAATCATCGCGCTCCTTGCCGAGGGCGCGAACACCTTGCCCCTCGGCGAAATCGCCGAGCGCCTGTCATTGCCGAAGAGCGGGGCACACCGGCTGCTTTCGACGCTCGTCGATCTTGGCTGGGTTGCCAAGGAGCCCGACACCGGCTTCTATCGGCTGACCATGCGCCTTGCGGTCATGGGGCAGCGGTTTTACGCGGCCACCGGCATTCCGAACATCTGTCAGCCGGTACTCGACAGGCTTGCGCACGAGACGCGAGAGTTCGTGCGTCTAGCCGTTGCGGACGGGGACACCCTCGTCTGGCTCGCGCAGGCGCAGGGCGCGACGGCAGGTCTCATCTACCAGCCACCCAGTTCCGCGACTGGGAGAGTCACGGTCTACTCGACGGCAACCGGCAAGGCATGGCTCGCTTCAATGCCTCGTGACCGGGCGATTCAAATCGTGGCCAGCATGGGCTTCGGCGAAGCCGACCGGCAAGGGCCCAATGTCGTGCGGTCTATCGAGGACCTTTTGAAGGAACTCGCGCTTACGGAAAAGCGTGGCTATGCGATCGCGGTCAGCGAGGCCGAGCCTGGTGTTTCGGCTGTTGCCGTGCCGATAAGGGTGAACGGTCTTGGAACCGCGCTCGGCACGGTCAGCGTTGCGGGTCCAAGTGTTCGCATGACGACCGAGCAGATCGAGGAGATCGCCCCGAAGTTGCAGAGTACGGCGTCTGAACTCGCGGAACTGTGGCCGCTGAGACCAAGCGGGACCGCGCTGCGTGAGCGAACGACGATGGTGGCTTGAGCGATCGGTGGGCGACTGTGGAAAATCGGATGCATCGAAGAAGAACTTCACGCAGGCTATGTGACATACAAAGGATGGCGGAGAACGTAATCAGGGGAAAAACGTTCGCCGATCTTGTGTTCTTCGACGATAAACCCTAAGGCCATCAAAAGGGGCGGGAGAAATACACAGGTGATTTCACCTTGTATGTAAGCCCAATGTGCGAGATAGCTTCCTTCGTCGCTAAAAATATTTCTGCACGAGGCGCACCTCGTAAAGCCGCCTTTGTATGGCAGGGCTTTGCGAATCGCCTCTTGTATCATGTCCAGTCTTTCTATCGACGCGCGCAAATCCAGCTCGGCCAGCCTGCGTTTATCGTCATCATGGGCCTGATCCAACGCGCACCATGCTAAAGACACGGTGATAAGGGCATAAGATTCTTGCTTGCGGAGGCCTGCAGCCATCTAATGGGGTCCCGGTCCACTTCGCTTCGTCAGCGAGCGTAGCGCACGAATGGCTTCGTGCTGGCGTCCAGGCGTCTCGATAGTTGTTTGTCTTATGTTACAGGAGTTTAAGTGGCCGCTGATGGGGTCGCTGGGCGGGGTTTGTTGGAAGGCGCTGGATTGGCGCTTCGTGTAATTTTCGTTTCGACGTCCGGCTTGGATTTTGCGGTTCGTGTCGGGTGCGAGAAGGCCTTTAGCAAATGGTGGCTGGGATCGTTGTGAGCGCTGTAGCGGGTGGCGTTGGTGACTGGTCGAGCTCGTAGCCGTGCGGGAACTTTGTAGGTTCAGGGAAAGTAAGTGTGGATCGGAAGTATTCCGTCATTTGTGGTCGGCGTGGTTGTATTAGACATAATCTTAATTATCGATTATCTGACTGTAGGTCCCAAGTTCAAATGTCGTGTTCCTGCCAAGTAGAGATGTCGCCTTTTGGCTTAAGTTCATTGCCGGACAAGCGTGTCAGGAGCGCGGGCAATGAACACGATCGGGACCATCACCATGACGATGCGCGAGCTGGACCGACTGAGAGTTATTCAGGCAGTCGCCGAACGCCAACTCAAGCCAGGCCGTGCCGCCGAGCGGCTGCGTCTGAGCGTGCGGCAGATCGAGCGGCTCGTCTTGCGTTATCGTGCGGACGGTGCGCGTGGTCTGGTGTCCGGCAAGCGCGCTCGCACGAGTAATCACCGGTTGCCGGACGGCGTGGCGCAGCGTGCGCTCGCGCTGATCTGCGAGCGTTACGCCGATTTTGGTCCGACGCTGGCGTGTGAGAAGCTGCGGGAATGCCACGGCATTGCGCTGGCCGTCGAGACGATTCGTTCTCTGATGACGGCAGCGGGTCTTTGGGTGCCTCGCCGCCAACGCCCGCCGCGGATTCACCAGCCGCGCAACCGCCGCGCGTGTCTGGGCGAACTGATCCAGATCGATGGTAGCGATCACCGCTGGTTCGAGGAGCGGGCGCCGGCATGCACGCTGCTGGTATTCATTGACGATGCGACGGGTCGGCTGATGGCGCTGCATTTCACGGCCACCGAGTCGACCTTCAGCTATTTCGAGGCGCTGTCGAAGTATCTGCAAGCGCATGGCAAGCCGATGGCGTTCTACAGCGACAAAGCTAGCGTCTTCTACGTCAAGAACCGCTCGCAGACCGCTGGTAAAGGCGTGACGCAGTTCGGCCGAGCCTTGTACGAACTGAACATTGAGGCGTTCTGCGCGAATTCGAGTCAGGCCAAAGGGCGTGTCGAGCGCGCCAACCTGACCCTGCAGGACCGGCTCGTCAAGGAGTTGCGCTTGCGCGGGATCAGCACCTGGGAGGCGGCCAACGCTTATGCGCCCTCCTTCATCGCCGATTTCAATCAGCGCTTTGGCAAGACGCCGCGTAGCGACCATGATGCCCATCGGCCTCTGCGCGCCGACGACGATTTGACGCAACTGCTGGCCTATCGCGTCTGGCGCAAGGTCACGCACGCGCTGACGGTGCAATATGACCGGGTGATGTATCTGCTGGAAGACACGCCCGCCAATCGCCTCTTGATTCACCAGCAAGTCGAGGTGGTCGAATACCCGAATGGCTGCGTCGAGGTGCAGGCGGGCGGCGAGGTGCTTTGCTGCGGCAAGTACGACCGTATTGCGCGGATTGATCAGGGCGCTGAAGTTGAGAACAAGCGGCTGGCGCATGCACTCGAAGCCGCACGCTTGTTGCAAGCCAAACGAGACGATCGTCGTGCGTGTGATGCGCCGTCACGCACGCATCGCGGTGAACAGGTTCGGGCCAAGAAGGCGCTTGAAGGACTGAAGAAGCAACGCGCACTGAGCATCGCTGATATGAACGAAGCGATTCTCGAGGTCAGTGCAAAAACGATGAGGGAACGGGGGGCGGCTGCGCCGCCCCAACCCCACAACCTGAACCGAAACATCCGTTCAAAACCCGACATCTCTACTTAGCGGCAACCCCGACGTTTGAACTTAGCAGCAACACTGACTTGTAGCGGCTAGATTGTAATGTCCGCTTTTAGCCAGATTCAAATGTCCGCTTCGAGCCGCCTAAGCTTACCCCGCGCCGATGCTTCGGCGCAGGAGACCGCGATGGCTGCAACGGACACGATTACCATGTCGATGCGCGAGTTGGACCGATTCAAAGTGATTCAGTCAGTGGTCGACGGACTGCTCAAACCGTGGCGGGCCGCCGAGCGACTTGGACTGAGTACACGACAGGTGCGGCGTCTCAGTGCGCGGTTACGCGAACAAGGCGCGCCGGGCCTGGTTTCCGGCAAGCGCGGTCAAACGGGCAATCATCGTGTCGACGCGGGCTTGGCGGTCCGGGCCGTGGCCATCGTCAAAGAGCGCTATAGCGATTTTGGCCCGACGCTTGCCTGCGAGAAGCTGCGCGAGTGTCATGACATTCGGCTGGCCAAGGAAACCGTTCGGCGGCTCATGATCGGCGCCGGACTCTGGACGCCACGTCGACAGCGTCCTCCAAGGATCCATCAGCCGCGCAACCGTCGCTCGTGCTATGGCGAGCTGATCCAGATCGATGGCAGCGATCATCGCTGGTTCGAGGAGCGCGCGCCGGCCTGCACGCTGCTGGTGTTTATCGACGATGCCACCAGCCGTCTGATGACCCTGCACTTCACGGCCACCGAATCGACCTTCAGTTATTTCGAGGCAACGCGCCGCTACATCGAGCAGCACGGCAAGCCCTTGGCGCTGTATAGCGATAAAGCCAGTGTGTTCTCGCTCAACCGGGGCTCGCGCAAGGCTGACAAGGGGGTCACGCAGTTTGGCCGGGCCTTGTACGAGCTCAACGTCGAGACCCTGTGCGCCAACAGCAGTCAGGCGAAGGGGCGCGTGGAGCGTGCCAACTTGACCTTGCAGGATCGGCTCGTCAAGGAATTGCGGCTGCGCGAAATCGACACGTGGGAGGCCGCGAATGCTTATGCGCCCCACTTCATCGCCGACTTCAACGACCGTTTCGGCAAGCGCGCGAAGAGCGACTTTGACGCGCATCGTCCGGTGCGTGCCGACGAGGATCTCGATTCGATTCTGACGGCACGCGAATCTCGTTGCGTCTCGGCCTCGCTGACGGTGCAATACGATCGCGTGATGTACCTGCTTGAAGATTCGCCGGCGACGCGCGCCTTGATCCATCGCTATCTCGATGTGTACGAGTACCCGGACGGGCGCATCGAGATTTGGGCGAATGGCGCGGCGTTGCCCTGTCGACGTTATGATCGCCTGTCCCATGTCGACCAGGGCGCTGAGGTCGACAACAAGCGTCTTGGACACGTCCTTGCGCTGTCGAGGCAGGTGCAGATGGAGCGCGACAATCGCCCTATCAAGTCAGCGCCCTCACGCACCAATCGGGGCGAAGAGGTGCGCCCGAAGATGCGCGCCAACAACACGCGCAAGCAACGCGAACTCAAGCAGATCGACCTGAACGCGATGATGCTCAGAAGTGCCGAAATGCGGGCAGCCTCGGTGGAGAAACTGTCTTCTTTGGAAGCAGGAACCGACCCCAAACCGGACATTTCAATTTAGCCGGATATCGGACATTTCAAATTGGCCTCAACATGCGTGTAGCGGCAGTATCCTAGTGTTCTGTTTGGGGATGCGGAGGAATTCTTGGACTGCCTCATATTGTCAGCCCGAGGCTCGCCCGGTATTCAATCGGAGTGAGTGCGCCAAGCGAGATCTCGATCCGCTTCTCGTGTACCAGCGAATGTACGAATCAACGGCCTCAATGAATTGACCGGTGCTGCGGTACAAGCAGGCGGCGCATAGCCTTCGCCCGACGCCCGGGCAAAGGCATAAGCGACCAATCTAACCCACCCCCTTAACCTCCATCAACCTCCCCCACTCGTAATCGACGATATCCGGATGCATGGGAAACACGCCTGCACCCGGCGTGAAGGTTAACTCGCCGAAAAGGATTCGATCGTCCGGTGCGTAAAGATCTACCCGCACATATTCGAAGCCTTCCGCAAGGCTAACGGCGACCGAGATCAACTCATCAAAGCACTGCGGTCGCGGCGCCGCGACCTCACTACGCGGATAGTGGCCGATCGCAATATCGAGCCGGTTCCAGTTCCCGTCATACATGTCGCCACGTGGATGCTCGCCAAACCGGTCCGAAATGAGCGCAATGTAAATCGTGGGCTGGCTGTCTCTTCCGTTGAAAAAACAATGGATCTTGATGTCAGCAGGAACGGCACCGCTGGAATCGAGTAAAAGCTCTTCAAAGAAAATGCGCGGCTTGATGGTCCGATAGTGACGCTCCCGCGCTATGCGATAGAAGTCGGTGATCAGCCATTCGCGCGCAAGCGCGTCGAGCTCCTCGAAGGACGTCTCGGCCTTGTCGCGAACGAGCTTGACGAAACCACTACCGTGATTCGCCTTCATCACAAAGCTTATCGGCAGAGAATCGAACTCCTCGCGGGTGAACCTCTCTGGTGTGGCGATTATATTGGTCAGGTATCGCTCACCGACCTTGCGCTGAACGTAGTCGCGCACATTGAGCTTGTCCGCAAGGTCCGCATACCGGGGGTCCGGAAAAAGACACCGGTAAAGAATCTTCTCGTTGAACGTCTCGGGAGCACGGACGTTGGGAAAACGTCCTACCTTGTGACGATGGTAGAGCATGAGATACGCGGTATCAGGGAGCCACCCCTTTGCACCGTTGAACAGTCTCCTCGGAAGCGACATCCCTCTCTCCTTAAAAATTTCTATGTAGCGCTTGCTGTGATCCATCCATTCGAGCCCACAAGTCACTGCGTCACCTTACTCGGTCACCTCGTGTTGTGAATGCACGATCATGCAAGGAAGAACTCTCGAAACTTTCGATTGGTTGACCACAGTATGAACAGCTCGAATGCTCGACGTTGTGCGCTAACCAACAGACGTACGATCTGCGTTTTTAAGCACGATGTCCGGTCATTCTTTACTGGAAACGATATACGCGGCAGGGCAAAACGCCCGAAACAATTTCACCTATTTTGAGGATTCCCTTGCAATTTGTTGGCGGCCATCGAAGTGTTAGGTACACCACAAAAATTGGGATTTCTACCTAGGACCATAAGGCCTTAAGCCCAAGAAAGTCTCCTCATTCGTTTCTTTAAACGAGGGAAAACCGTGAAAATTGCGATTGTCCATGATTGGCTCGTGGTGTCTGGAGGCGCGGAAAAAGTTCTGCAGCAAATTATCGAGTGCTTCCCCAGCGCCGAGATTTACACCATCGTTGACTTTCTTAAAGACCGCGCTTGCGTCAAGGATTGCAAAGTACACCCGTCCTTCATTCAAAAAATGCCCTTTGCAAAAAAGCGCTACAGGTCCTATCTGGCGCTAATGCCTATAGCAATCGAGCAGCTCGATCTTTCAAGCTACGATCTCATCATTTCCAGCTCTTACGCGGTTGCCAAGGGAGTAATTACCGGACCGGACCAGCTTCATGTCAGCTATGTTCACTCGCCGGTTCGCTATGCCTGGGACTTACAGCATCAATATCTCAACGAAGCGGGCCTGACCAAGGGGTTGAAGTCGGTCATGGCGCGGCTTTTGCTGCACTATATTCGCGTATGGGACGCACGCTCGACCAACGGCGTGGATTATCTGATCGCCAATTCGCACTTCATCGCGCGCCGTATCAGGAAGGCATACCAACGTGACTCGACTGTGATTTATCCTCCGGTCGACGTGCGTTCACTTCCCATGCGAACACAGAAAGACGACTTCTATTTGACCGCATCGCGACTTGTACCGTACAAGCGCATCGACCTTATCGTAAAGGCGTTTTCCCGCACGCCGGAGCGGCGTCTTGTCGTGATCGGGGACGGTCCCGACATGCAAAAGATTCGTGCGTCCGCAGGTCCGAACGTCGAGATCCTCGGCTATCAGTCATTCGAAGTCTTGCGTGACCACATGCAGCGCGCGCGCGCTTTCGTGTATGCGGCCGAGGAGGACTTCGGCATATCGATCATAGAAGCCCAAGCATGCGGCACGCCGGTCGTCACGTTCGGCAAAGGCGGCGCACTGGAGACGGTGATCGGCCTGCCACGCGAACGCCCCACAGGCCTCTTCTTCAAGGAGCCAACGTGTGAGTCGCTTATCGATGCCATCGAGCGCTTTGAGCGCAACGCGCATCTGTTCGATCCGCGCGCATGCCGCGACAATGCCGAAAGATTTTCGACCGAAAAATTCAAGGCGTCGTTCTCGGCGTTCATCGAAGTCAGGCTTGCTCGTTTCCGTGCCGAAAAAGAAGTGGCTCTTGTACCAAGTCGAAGCAATGTAGCGGTGACCGAGTCGCAAGTGTGACCGAACACCTCGGATGCGAAAAAAGGCGTTGCGAGTAATCAACCCGCAACGCCTTTATCTTTTAGCGATTACTTTGGCTCAACCGTGGGCCGACCGATGGCCTCGTAGACAAAGCCCAGCTCCGCCATATTCTCGGGATCGAACAAGTTGCGCCCATCGAAGATTAACGGCTTCTTCAAACCAGCATGCAGCGCTGCGATATCGGGGCTCTTGAACGCTTTCCATTCGGTGACGATTACAAGCGCGTCGGCGTCCTTCACACCTTCATACTGGTTGCTACAAAATTTAAGCCTTGCGCCGTACGAAGGGTCGTCTGCCAAGTCGAGCGCGAACACCCGTTGCGCCTCATCCGAAGAAACTGGATCGTATGCACGAACAGTCGCGCCTCGCTTGAGCAATTCGGCAATCAACCTGCGGCTCGGTGCTTCGCGCATGTCGTCGGTGTTTGGCTTGAAGGCCAGCCCCCAAACCGCAAGTGTTTTCCCCGTCAGATCCTCACCAAGCCGCGCGCAGACCTTGCTGACAAGCACGTCCTTTTGCGCATGATTCACCGACTCCACCGAGTTCAGTATCTGCAGATCGCGGCCGTACTCATGCGCTGTTTGAATCAATGCACGCACGTCCTTAGGGAAACACGAGCCACCGTAGCCGCAACCCGCATAAAGAAAATCGTAGCCGATGCGCGGGTCCGATCCTATGCCACGCCGCACCGCCTCGATGTCCGCGCCCACCATGTCGGCGAGATTCGCCAACTCGTTCATGAACGAGATACGCGTCGCAAGCATTGCATTAGCAGCATACTTCGTGAATTCGGCGGAGCGCACATCCATATACATCGTGCGTTCGTGGTTCCGATTGAATGGCGCATAAAGACGCGTGAGCACGGCGCGTGCGCGTTCGCCCGAGGTATCGGACGCGCAGCCAAGTACGATCCGGTCCGGGCGCATGAAGTCGACTACGGCTGCGCCTTCCTTCAGAAACTCAGGATTAGACACGACCGAGAATTGATGATTTACACCCCTGGCATCAAGCGCTTTTCGCACGGTGTCGGTGACTCTATCAGCTGTGCCGACCGGAACGGTCGACTTGTCGACGATCGTCTTGAAACCTTGCGCGTACTTGCCAATCTGCTCGGCAGCCGCTAATACGTATTGAAGGTCTGCGGAACCATCTTCATCAGGTGGCGTACCTACGCAAATGAACTGTACGTCTCCGTGCTCTACCGCCTTGGCGACGCTCGTCGTGAAGCTGATTCGTCCTGCCTTTACGTTGCCCTGAATCAGCTCCTTGAGTCCTGGCTCGTGAATGGGAATGCCGCCCCGGTTAAGCAAATCAATTTTTTCTTGGTCGACATCCATGCAAAGAACGCTGTTACCCACTTCGGCCAGGCATGCGCCTGTAACAAGGCCAACATAGCCCGTACCAACGACGGTTACTTTCATAAGCCCGCTCACAATAGAAAAGTTAAAAGGGACCGTCTAAGCGGCGCGACGGTCAAAAGGCCTTACTAACCACTTCTTGAGACGTCGAGCATGAAATCGACGGTATGCTGGCTAAAGCGACCAATGAGCATGAGCCGACGCTGTGCCTCTTGACCGCCGTATGTTTTTGTTGCAACGATGATTACGGCCAGGCCGCTAGCCGGCTTTGCCTCATCGGCTGGAACACCACGCGTTTCGAAGTCGTCCGGCAATTCGACTCTCGTTGGCCACGCCCTCGCGAGTATCACGCGCTTTATTACCGATCCCGCTTCGTTCCGTATCTCGACCGGCATGGTTAGATCGTTGTCGGCGGTGTCCGTCGATGACGCAGCAAGATTGAGAATGAGCACACGGGCCATCGCAGCATCTCCTGTTCGGTGTCTGAAGCTCGTTGATGCACCTGCTCTTTTGCAAGCGACAAGCTCATTCTCTTTACGGGGTCGTGATTGTCGCTGGCAGCAAGCGATTGAACTCCGCCTTGATAAGACCGTAGCATTCGCAAGCACGCGCTTCGAGCGCCTTGCGATCAAGAACGCGAATGCAGCCGCGCGTCTGATACACGACGCCGTGCGAGTGCAATCTCCCGACTGCTTCGGTGACGCCTTCGCGACGCACGCCCAACAAGTCGGCGATGTGCTGCTGCGTGACGCGCAATTGATTCGATGAAGCCCGGTCGAGCCCGACCAGAAGCCATCGACAGAGTTGACTGCTTAGCGAGTGATACCGATTGCATGCCGCGTTCTGCGCGATCTGCGTGAAGAACGCATGGATATAAAGCATGGAAAGGCGATCAAGGAGCCGCGAGCGCTGCAAGTGTTCGCGCAGCAGATGCGCGTCCATGCGGTACGCGGTGCCGCTGCATTCCACTGTGACCATCGTGGGCATGGTGTCGCCTTCCGTTAAAACGGGCACGCCAACCATGCCTTCACGCCCTACCGTTGCAATCTCGACCGAGCAATTGCCGTCCAACGCATGTGACAGAGAGATGACCGCGGACGCCGGAAAGTACACATGAAGAAACGAGTCATGTGCATTGCAAAGCACCTGTCCCGCTCGCAACTCGATGATCTCGAGATCGGGCGCGAGCGCCTGCCATTCTTCCAGTGGCAACGCTCGCAACAAATGATTTCCGTGCAGATCCGATTGAAGATTCAGCATAAACTCGCTCTCGTTTTTTTGGGGCGCGTAACAACACGCGCGCTAGAAGGTGAATCAGCTATTCGTTCGAATCTCGTAGCTTTCCGCTAGCGGGCACGGTGGAGGGGTTTGCGCCCATCGGATGTCGATTCTTCCGGTCTTGGCGGAATTTCGACAACCTTTCCGATCGCTGCTCCAACTTGCTGAAAAGCGACATGAGAACGACCAAAAAAACAAATGTGCACAACACCCAGACAACTGAAGCCGCACGAGCGATGAGAGCGAAGAATGCGCGCGCTCGGTCGATGATCCACATAGACGACTCCGTGAACGAAGGTTCGTAGTCCAAATCCCTTCAAGTCGAGATTGGCCAATCGCGTGCCTCTGTAGGGAGACCGTCGGCATCTCGTACTGGTGGGACGGCGGACACACGGTGGAGCGTTCGCACCGACGCGTTGTCCAATAGGGCTGTTAACTTTCCGCATGATCGTCCTTAGACGAGCGGCGCCCTACTTTGCTCTAAAGATGTTGTCGAATGCTGCGTATCAGTCGAATGCACCTCCAGAGAACAGGTCCTAGGCCTACTAACTATCGTAGATTGCTTACGAGGTTCAATGTGGTCTAGGGCACCAAAGTCCAAAGCGCTCGAAATTTCAATGCTCACATTCCATCAAAACGAAAAAAGTCTTGTTCAACCAATGAGGAGTACGATAAAACGCGTGCCAGCTGCGAAGTGCTTTATGCGAACAAGTAACTCAGGTATTAGGTGCCCAGTTAGCTAGCGGAAATCGGGTCTGCTTAGAGCAAAAAACTACAAATACGCTTCGTCTTATTCATCAGACTAATCGGCCGACTTGTTTGATCGAGCTACATGTCTTCCATCTGATGATTTTCGCGCAAACCTTTGCGCGAAAACGTTAGTTGGGACCACCAATTTTAAGATGTCAAGCACATGTAAGGATCAAGCCGATTTTATCAGGGGATTTCGCCAGGCGTAAAGGTAAAGCGCGGCTCATTAAAGAGTGAACGTACGATCTAAAAAGCGGCAACGTTTTTCAATTTTGAAACAAAACGATTCTTAGTGCTTGCTTTTTTGTACGGCATGTACGTCAGTGTTTTCCCGCACAGAGCCAAATATAGCGGCAAGAAAAACTCCCTGTGTGTCTTCATCACACCAATGCGCGTGCACCACTGACGTCGACTGCACGTGTCGCTGGGCCGGGCTCCTCCATCTCGGACTACTTTGTCCGGGACTCGCCTTCCTCGTCGTTGAGCAATGGGTATCTTCCTCGGAGAGCTTTCCATGAAAGCAGTGCAATTTGCGCTGGAGCGAATTAGGAAGTCGATTAACACCGCTGATGCCTTGAACATGCGGTCGTCCGCCGTTCTCGTATCGGACTTACGGCTTTTAATTGAAGTAGCTGAGACGGCCGAATTGGAACGTCTGACAAATTCAGGTTCACAAATTCCCGTGGCCGAACGATAAGCGTGCATACCACACCGTAGCCGGTACGCACCGGAATAATTCGCAGTATTAACGGGGGGTCCATGGGGTTTACCATTAATGGCAAATTTGCATCTCAACGCATCACAGGCGTGCAACGCGTTGCATTTGAATTGACGCGGGCGTTGCAGGCGCAGGCTTCGACTCCGAACGATCTGCCGCTCGTGGTGCCACCCGACGCCAAAGACCTTGGACTAGCCAGCCGCAAAGGGCGTTTGCCGCAGCTGCTCAAGGGAAACCTATGGGAGCAAGTCGTTTTGCCGCTCGAATCGGCACAGGACACACTGATCAGCTTGTGCAATACCGGGCCGTTGCTCAAACGTCGCCAACTGGTGATGATTCACGATATGGCGGTTTACGACGTCCCTCAAGCATTCTCGAAGAAATTTTCTTTTTGGTACCGATTCAAGTTTTCAGTTCTCGCTAAGCAGACCCGACTGATTCTCACCGTATCGGACTTCTCGAAACGGCGCATTTGCCACCATCTAGGCTTAGCGGAATTGCATGTCGAGGTTATTCGTCCCGGCGCGGATCACATGGATCGCATAGAGCCTGATCCGGCTATTCTCACTCGTCTATCGCTTGAGAAAGGGAAATTCTGCGTTCTAGTCGGGAGCCTGGATCCTCGCAAGAATCTGCAGCGCGTGCTCGATGCTACGAAGCTGCTCGAAAAAAAATCCGATATCAAGTTCGTCGTGGCGGGAGGAGCAAATCCGCGTGTATTCGCCGCACAGGACGTGCAGGGCGTCGCGCAATCAGATAAGGTGACTTGGGCAGGTTTTGTATCGGACGGCGAATTGAAGGCGCTGTATGGAAGCGCTGCCTGCCTCGTTTTTCCATCTCTGTACGAGGGTTACGGACTTCCGCCGCTAGAGGCCATGCGCTGCGGGTGTCCAGTCATTACGTCTTCGGAAGCTTCGCTTCCCGAGGTCTGTGGCGACGCGGCCATGTATTGTGATCCGCTTTCAGCCACTGATATTGCAGCGAAGATCGAAGTGATGACCACACAACACGATGTCCGCGAGTGGCATCGTCAACGCGGATACGCGCGAGCCAACCAGTTCAGGTGGGACCGCGCTGCGTATGCGCTTGCGCAAATTCTCTATGGCGAACGCCACGAAAGTGCGCTTTACTTGAAGACGCAACCTACCAAGGATTGAATAAATACCGTAGTATTACAGATGACTTGCGGAACGCTTCCTGGATCAGCGATAACACCAACTACTGCGGATGCCGTGAAAATACTCATCGCGAACACTTTGTATCATCCGGATTCCGTCGGCGGGGCAGAGATATCGACGCGACTCCTTGCAGAGGGTCTCGTCAAGGCCGGAATGGAAGTGTGCGTAGTTTGCGCTACAGGCGCCGGCGTGGATCGGATCAGCAGACTTAACGGCGTAAAGGTCTACCATCTTCGCTCGGTCAATGTTTATTGGCCGCACAAACCGAAGAAGCATTCGTCTGTCGTCAAGCTCATCTGGCACGCCATCGATCTGCACAACGTGATCATGTCGCGCAAGCTCAAAAATATCATTGCGCGGGAAAAGCCCGACATAGTCAACACGAGCAACCTTTCCTGCCTCTCAATTGACATCTGGCGCGTGGCCCGTAATGCCAACGTGCCTATAGTGCATACGGCTCGCGACTACTATCTCATGTGCCCGACGTCCACCATGTTTTCCGGTGCGAAGCCTTGTGAGCGTCAATGCGGCATGTGCTCGTTGTATGCGGGACCGAAGCGTGCCGCATCCGCGAGTGTGGACGTGGCCGTCGGCGTAAGCAGATTTGTCTTGCAGAAGCACGTCGATAATGGCTTCTTCCCAAGCGCAATGCGCACCGAGGTCATCAGCAATTGTTATGTTCCGCTGGACGATGCTGCTCCCATTAAGCGCGTTTCAAAGTACGAAAGCGGCCCTGTACGGCTTGGCGTGCTCGGACGCGTTTCGCCGGAAAAAGGACTTGAGGTTTTGTTCGAGCAGCTTCTTGCGGATCATTCGCTCGAATGGACGCTTGCCATCGGTGGTAAGGGCGACGCGGAATATCTGGGGGAGCTGAAAGAGAACTATGCCGACCCGCGCGTCGAATTCCTTGGGCAAGTGAAGCCTGGCGAATTTCTGGAAGCCATCGACATTCTCATCGTGCCATCGAAATGGAATGAGCCCTTTGGACGCGTGACGGTCGAAGCTTATTCACACGGCGTGCCGGTCGTGGCTGCAAACACAGGTGGAATTCCGGAAGTGATCGAGCCAGGCTCCAACCTCCTCTTCGATATGGAGCAGCCGCACACGCTTATAGACAAACTTCGCGATGCCGTGAAGCTCTTGCAGGACACGTCATTGCACGACCGCTTGCGCCAATACGCCGAAGGTTTTAGCGTTGCCGCGATGGTAGATGCCTATATCGACGTCTATCAAACTGCGTTGACTAAGCCTGTTCTCAAGAACGTCGCTTAAAGCAACCCCATCGCACGATCTATCTCGACGAGGCGGTGCCTGCCGCTTCATTCGGGAACGCCCTGCTTCAAAAAGAACGGAACTCGCTGCATATAGAGCGTTGTCGCCATGGCGATCGCGACGTATGCCTGCACCGTGAGAAGCGCTGTAGCGGCGCCTAGTTCCGCAAAGAAAGTGGATAGAACGGTCAGAAGCGCAACGTTAAGAACCGCCGCGCCCAAAAGCACGCGCCCAAACTGCGACTTCATTCCAAGGGGCAGCATGGTCTGCACGCCAAAAACATCTGCAATACCTGACAGGAACGGCACGAACGCCATGAGACGCAATACGTCGACTGTAGGCTGATAGTGCGGACCGTAAAGCAATTTCACCGCCAACGGCGCGGCTGTAAAGATGGTCAAAGAGATCAACGCAACAACCGTCCCTTGGAACGCTAGCATTTTTCTTAAGAAGGAAAAAGCCGCATCGCGCGAATGATGCATGAGATAGCTGATGCGCGGATAAGCGGCGGTTTTGAGCGGGCTCATGATGCCTATGGCGGCGCGGATTAGCTTATCGCCCGCAGCGAAGTAGCCGGCGGCAACGTTCCCGGAAATAAGGGCTAGCAGCACCGTGTTGCTCGACGCGCTGTATTCATTGATGGCTGTCGCGAGGAAGACGCTCCAGCCGTCCTTAAGGGACTTTGCAATCGAATCCAGCGATACGGAAACAAAGTCGAGCTCACGACGAAAGTAAAGGTACGTCATGATGGTCAGACCCGACATCAAAGGTACGAGCGAATTGACGCCCATTGCCCAGTAAATGTCGTCTCGACTGTGCACGAGCAAGTACATTGCGGGAACGCTCAGCACGCGACTCGCAAAGACAATGGCGCCCGTGATGCGCAAATCTTCTATACCCTGGAAATACCACGTCGGCGTGAGCATCGCGCCAACGGCAAGGCCAAAGCCTAGGAGGAGAAGTTCGCGATCTTGTGCAAGGCGGTCAAACACGAAAGACAGGGTCAGCAAGATGGCAAAGCCGCCAATCGTGACCACACCCTGCGCGCAAAGCGTCGACCAGAAGACTCGAGAGCGCTCTTCGCGATTGGCGCGGTTGACGGAGATTTGCGGCGTAGCAGTTAAGCCAAAGCCATAGTTCGTCAAGACAATAAAATAATTAATGAAGGCCAGCGCAAACGCGAGGCGCCCGTACCCCTCCGGTGTAAGCACGCGGGTGAGCAGGGGAAGCGTGAGCAGTGGAACCGCGTAGGTCGATACCTGAAGAAGCAACAAAACCGCAAAATTCTTCCGGAACGAAGAAGCCATATATGTACTCGAGCGTGAAGGGTTTCACGTGTCGCATTCCAGTCACGGGCGAGCACACGCGATGAGTGCGGCAAACAGCGACAGACACAGCCGCGCTAAGCAGCGCTCGAAAGATCGCATGAAAGACCATTAAGTCCTTCAAACTATCGCACTGCGTCATCTGCAAAGGTGCGCTTAGCCGGTTAAGAACACAAGTTCGAAAAATTCAAGCCCTACTAAGCGGGCTTACGGGCGGGGCTGCAGCGGTATAAATTCGTTCGTGTCGAAAGCTCGGTGAAAAGACTTTGTCGTGTGCGAGACCGTACGATCAGAACGGCATCGAATGCAGTAGAACTTCATATCAACACGTCAATTCCTCGGCTACGCGAACGTTCGAAGTCGCCACCCGCCTGAAGCAGGCTGATCGAGCCCTTGGCTCGTCCGATCCGCCCTAGCCTGAACCTCTTCCGACACGAAAAAGCGCACCAAGATCGCGCTTCGACGGACCCGCATTACTTAGGCAAACTACGTTATGGAGCGCTGATGTCGTATCTTAAACTTGATCGTCGCACTTTCCTGGGCGCCTCTGCGTCCGCACTACTTGTGGCTCCCTTTCCACAAAACGCGCTGGCTACCACGACATACGTACGCCTCGAATGGGAGCAATTCAAGCTGACGCCACAATATGGATCGTTCATCAACGCTCTGCAGACCATGATGGCAAACAAGACGGCCAGCAGTCCCAATTCCTGGCTGTACTGGGCGAACGTGCATGCTAATTACTGTCCGCATAAGATGCCATATTTTTTGGCTTGGCATCGCGGATATCTTTATTACTTGGAGAAGCAGTTGCGGATCGTGTCCGGTGACAACGCTCTGACGCTGCCGTACTGGGATTGGTTTCACACACCAAGCATCCCACCAGAATTCACCGATTCAGCTAGCGGCAACCCGCTTTTCTGCCCGCGGCTAAACAACAATGTGTACTCGTCGCTGGACCTGTCGCCATTCGCCGCCACGACCGTGAATTTTCAGCGCGGGACCGCTAACTCCTTCGAGGAAAAATTCGAAACCGCGCCGCACAATCCGGTGCACAACCTGATCGGCAACGTCATGGCAACAATGCAATCGCCGCGCGATCCTATTTTTTACCTGCATCATGCAAACGTGGATCGCCTCTGGCATGCATGGGCTTTGCCTGATGGCAGAACCATGCCTGTTCCGACTGCAGCTTACTGGGCAGGCACGTTCACCTATGCAACGGGATTAACCATCAAAAAGTCCGACTGTTATTCGAACCGTCGCACGCTTGGCTACGATTACGCCAACACCAATCGCCCTACCGCGCTTCCGCCGCAGGCCAATGCAGCGCACATTATTCGCGTCCAGGCGCAAATCACACCGCTTCGCTCGCGCCCGGCACTCGTGAGCCTTGCCGCCACACCCGCACGCACGCTTGCCACCGGACGACGCGCGATAGGCGGCGTGAAAGGCTTGGCACTACGAGAAGCATCGGTCAGCGTTCGCGTAACGACGGAAGCGAGTTCGACGCAAGACCTTCAGGATTTACTATCCGCAACGTCGATTGCCTCGTCCACGGACGCTAAAAGCTCATCGGCAACGCAGGCGCTAGCCGTCCCTGCAAGTCGTTATCGGTCGGTCAAGATTGTCTTCGACGGACTCGCCTTGACGCGCGCAGGCGCTGCTGGCGGATACTTCTATAACGTCTATCTCAACTTGCCAGATAAGGTCGACGCCGAAACCGCCAAATCCACCTATTTTATTGGCACGCTCGGTCCATTCGAGATAGCCGGGGCTGCGCATCATGGCGACGTCGAGCTTGAATTTCCCGCAACCGAGGCGCTTGCCAAGATGGGCGCTGGCGCGACCCGAGAGTATGTCGTTTCCTTAGTGCGCGTGAACGGATCCGAGACGGCAAAAGGCGAGGTCATGACAGTAGGCGAAGTTCGCGTCGAATTAACCAACGACGCGCCGTTTATCGTTCAGCCCGCAGTCTCGCGCAAACCGGGCGATGCCTATTAAATGCTTATGAGGCGTCGTGTTTATCGTTCTATTTTTTTAGATGAAGACGCCTCACTTATCCCTTTTTGGGCCGGTTCAGAACCGCCTGGCATGCGTTTGCCGTATGCGCGCAAATTTTGTCAATGCAACTTGCGCGAAGCGCGCTTCCGTACGTGTGTGAGGAGGACCACATTTCCAAAAAACTCTCCCAAGGTAAATTGGGTTCAGCCTCTTCAAAGGCACGATAGGCGTTAAAGCCTGGCTCTGATGTGACATTTAGAGTTCTTTATTTCGAAGGTCACTAATTTGAAAGAAAGATCGTCTAAGACGCGGCGACCAACCAAGGTCAAACGTGTCTTCGTTTGCGCGGTTCCACCGTGCTTAGCCTCGTCTTGCGATTGATCGCCGCTCACGCGTAGCGCGTTTGTGATAGTGCGGCCCGGTTTTAACCGGGCATTCGTAAGCTTTCTATCCTGTTCCACGCTCCGGGAAATACACGTGAAAGACTCCGTCGCCACACATATGCCTGATTTTAGCCACGAGCGCGGCCAGTTATCTGTGCGCGCCATGTTGGCTCTCATGAGAGATCATTACAAGGAAATTCTCCTTGTGGCGCTTGGCGTCACATTGATCGCGGTCGCGTATGCATTTCTCGCCACGCCTCAATATCAGGGCGATGCGGTGGTCAGAGTCGATCCAACGGAGCCCAATGCGCTTGGCATCGCCCTGCAGAATCAGGATGCGCAAGTATTGATGAACCCGTCTCCTGGCGCCGAAATGGCGGTCATGACGAGCCGATCCG
The DNA here is from genome assembly GCF_022878925.1 of Caballeronia sp. TF1N1. NCBI lineage: Bacteria > Pseudomonadati > Pseudomonadota > Betaproteobacteria > Burkholderiales > Burkholderiaceae > Caballeronia > Caballeronia sp. TF1N1. The sequence goes on along the minus strand of NZ_CP084629.1, from coordinate 853,817 downwards.
TGCTTCAGCCGGTCATCGAAAAATATCGATTCGATGTCGCCGTGATTCCGAAGCAGATCCCTATTATCGGGTCGCTCGCAAATAAATTGGCTACGCCGGGAAGGCCCGCGTCTCCTTGGCTTGGGCTCAGCTCATTCGCGTGGGGTGGCGAGCAACTGCAGGTTGCTTCGTTCGACGTGCCGCATGAACTGGAAGAAGAGAAATTCACTTTGACGGCAGGTGCTGATGGGCATTATCAGCTTTCGGGTCCCTCCGGCGAATTGCTCATTGCGGGCGTCGCTGGCAAGCCGGCCAGCGCCAACGGTGTATCGCTCGATATCAAGAAGATCGTCGCTCGCCCGGGTACCGACTTCACTTTGATCCGCTATAACTCGCGCGATGCCGTAGCGCGTTTCACCGACCTGCTGCAAGTGCAGGACATGGCTAAAGACACGGGCGTCATCGAATTTACATTCCTCGACAGCAACCCTTGGAAAGCGGCTCAAGTGACGAACTCACTTGTCGATCAGTACATTGCCACCGCGGTGGCCGCGAAGCAACGCTCGGACAGCGCCACGTTGGAGTTCATCAATCAGGAATTGCCGAGATTGAAGGCGGATCTCAAGCGCTCGGAACTGGCGCTCAACGAATACCGTTCCAAAGCCAAGGCATTGCAACCGACCGCAGAGTCGCAAGCGTATCTTCAAGGTGGCATCGAACTGCAAAAGCAATATGCAGCTTTGCAGATGGAGAGGACTCAGCTCCTGAATCGTTTCCAGCCGAGCAGCCGCTGGATAGTGAATATCGACGATCAGCTCAACGATCTCAAGCGCGCAATGTCGACGCTGGACACGCGCTTCTCCGAGATGCCGTCCTCCGAGCGCCAGAGCCTCGATCTTGAACGTGACGCCAAAGTTGCCGAAACGATTTACCTTGGAATGGTGCAGAAGTCGGAGCAGCTCTCCGTGCGGCGTGCGAGCTCGACAGGTGGCGCGCATATTGTCGACTACGCCATCACGCCTTTGCATCAGGTCAAACCTAATCGGCTTCTCGTGATTGGTGGCGGTGTGTTTGTCGGGCTCATCTTTGGCGTGTTCTCGGTCTTCATCCGCAAGCACGTCATGACTGGCGTGACTGACCCGTCATACATCGAAGAGCTTAGCGTACCGCTCATCGGTGCTGTCTATTTCAGCCAGCATCAGATGATGTATTCGAAGAGCGCTGCCCAACGGCTCGCCTTGCCTTCCGGCTCATCGAGAATTCCGGGCAAGCGTTCAACTGGCATTGCGGCGCCCTACCGGTCCAAACGTAGAAGCGCTGATCCGTTCCGTGACGATCATCTGGCGTTGCTTGCCGCGCAATACCCGCAAGACCCGGCGGTCGAAGCGATCAGAGAGGTGTGCTCGCCCCTACTCAATGACCTCAGTCATATCCCAAACAAAGTCATCTGTCTGACCGGACCGACACCAGGCGCTGGCAAGAGCTTTATCGCGGCTAATCTCGCGGCAGTGCTTGCGGAGATCGGTCATCGCGTGCTTCTCATCGATGGCGACATGCGTCGTGGACGTCTTGCATCGCTATTCGGTCAAGGCAACGCTGGCGGCCTACATGAAGTACTGCGCGGCGATCGTGATCTACACTCGGTCGTACGTTCTGTAGGCGTGGATGGCCTTTCATTCATGTCATGCGGATCGCGCGGCGCAAATCCGGCCATGCTCTTGATGAAGACATCGTTCGATGATGTATTGAGGGACTTGAGACCGCTCTTTGACGTGATCGTCATCGACACGCCGCCGATGCTCGCGGTGGGCGACGCTTCTATCGTTGCAACCAAGGCCGACGCCACTTTACTCGTGCTGCGTTCGGGCTTGCAAAGTGAGAAGGAAATTTCGGAGACGGTCAAGAAGCTTGAAAGATCCGACGCGCGCGTGCTCGGCGCGGTCTTCAACGCTATTCCGATACGCCGTAGCGACAAGAGCTATAGCTACATCATGGCGGACACCGCAGCGGCGGCACAACCGGGCTAAGCAGCGAAGCACATCGCGTTTCTTCTTGCAGCGAATGCTAGCCGCCTTAGCGACTAGTATTCGTCGCCGCCTTGCGCGGCTTGCCCGCGGCATTACAGTCTCTTTGCCTGAATACCTTGACTAACGATCCTTCGATCCCAGAAAGCGCATTTTCCAAGCTATTTGAAAAGCGACGCACGCTTTTGCGACTGGCCTGCCTTAGCGCAGCGCCGGCGCTAAGCGTTCACGCGTTGAATTCACAAGCGCAAGGCAATTGTCCAGCCCTTAGCACCGGACCGCGACGCATTACAGACCTCATCGGCTCGAATGGTTTTCCTCAGACGCCTACCGACATCTGTATGTGGCGCGAAATGGGATTGACTTGGGGCCGCGACTCGGTGGGACCTGGTCAGCCGAATTCTTCAAGCGACGCAATGAACGTCTCGAAGACGAGTCCGGGTTTCGACGTGGACTTGTCGAGCTGCATTTCAAGGAACAATCAAAACGGCGTGCATACGCTGCTCTATCTTGGCTATACGCCGAAGTGGAACGCGAGCGTTGACGGCGATTCGAAATCCGCGCCCAAAGACGTGAGCTATTGGCAGAAATATGTCGAAGCGGCGGTTAGCAAGTACAGCGCGCCGCCGTACAACGTGAAGTATTTCCAGATCTGGAATGAAGCGGCCGGGCGCTTGTCGGGGGGATCGCCGCAGGCGACTTTCTGGCACGGATCGGGATATAACAAGGACCGTAAGCTCTCTTCCAGCTATGACAGCGCCATGCAGGACTATGTAGACAAGATCCATCTTCCGGCGGCGGCCATCATTAGGAAGTACAAAGGCTATGTTGTTTATGGCGGCTGGCCCGATCAAGGCGGCGTGGATTCGTACGTGAAGTGGCTCGAATATCGCAGCGGCACTTACCAGACTCGCATGATCGACAATGTCGATTATCTCGACACTCACTACATGAGCGTCAAGGATCTGGACAGCCTTTACTCGCGTTACGTGCAGCCTGGGACGGTTCGAGGCATCTGGCAGACGGAGATCGGCGACCGCTACATGATCGATCCACATTACCTGCCTCAGTATTTTTTTTCCTTCGCGGTATGGGCGCTTAAGCGCGGATGGGACGATCCGAACAAATATGTCTCGATGATTTATCACTGGGACGGCTACGATCCATTCCGACTCACCAAGCGCGGCACGCCACGTACCTATAACGTCCCCGGCCGCACACTGATCGTTCTCTGCTCGACGCTTCGCGGCACGCTTTCGCCCTATACAGGCCAAGTCACGGCAAGCGACGACAAGAGTCCTCAGGCGCTGTACTCGGACAACGATCTGATCGTCCTGGTGGGCTCTTCCCCAGGACAATCGACCGTACAGTTGAGTGATGGTGGCAAGCTTGCAAGCGGCGGATTGGAAGCATCGCTGGTAGATGCAGTTACCGGCGCCGTGTCGACGGCTCAGGTCGAAAAGCGTCAGGGCAGACAGATCAACGTGAGCTTTTCTACGCCTGCCGCACTCGGCACCGGCGAAAAAAAGCATCTCAGCTATCTTGTTCTGCGGCGTAACGCCTGAGCTCAAGCATTAAATCAAGGGGACTCAGCATGGTCTACATAACGCTGATTGCGTTGTTGCTGACAGTGACGAACTTCGTGCCGTTAAGCGCGATAGGATTTCTGCCGATCCTTCTTTACGGGTGGCGTTTCTTCGGACGCTCTTACCCTTCGTTCGTCACGCCGCTCGTGGCCTTTGCCGCGTTCGCGACGATATCGACCATATTTTATGATCCCGCTTCTCTCGTCGATTTCGAATTCTATCGTCGCGATGGCAACTTTTACATCTCTTACGCGCCGATACTCGCAGGCTTCTTATACACGCACGACCTCGATCTGAACAAGCTTCTACGCCGCTTCTATATCTTCGCGGTCTGCGTCAACGCTCCGCTTTACGCTTACTATCTGGCACACGCCGGACTGCTCTCGATTCTCAAGCATCCGAGCGATAGCTACGGGAGCTTGTTCATCGCACGAAATGCGGCGGGCGGCTTCCTTGCCATGCTGCTTTGCCTGGGCATTGCAAACTACATGCATAAACCCAGCAAGCCAATGCTTGCGCTCATGGGCGCGAACTTCTTGATGCTTTGGTCGACTTACAGCCGCGGCTCGTTGCTCGGCATCGTGATGATCGTGCCTTACATTGTGCTGGGTCGCAAACGCTGGGTGCTGGCGACCATGATCGCAGGGATGATCCTGGCGTCGCTAGCGGTGGCGCAGTGGCACACGTTACCGCACATCAATTACATGGGCTACACGTTCGCGATCAGCGATCCCGACGAGAAAGTGGCGAATCTCAACATCCGCTATGAATGGTTATGGCCTCGTGCGCTGGCGTACTTCGAGCAGAGTCCTATCGTCGGAATGGGCTTTGGATCGTTCGATGATCGAATAGCCTCATACATCAATTACTTTCACCTATTCGCCCAACCGCTGCGGATCACCACGCATCATAGCGACTCGCATGCGCACAACTCGTACCTCAACTTCCTCGCGGAACTCGGGATCGTTGGACTGGTGTTGATGTTGTCGTTCTACTGGAGACTGACGGGTTGGTGTCAGCGGAAGGCACAGGAATCGTTGCTCTTGAGAGGCTCGCGCGACTTCGTTGCACTTCGCTTCGTGGAGCTTTCTTCGGTCTGCCTGATGGTCATGGCGGCCACGGAACACCGCTTGACGTCGCCATCCAACGTGTTACCGCTGGCGCTTGTGCTGTCTCTCGTGGTGTCGTCTCGCGGACTTTCTATGCGCTTTCTTCGCTCGCGCACGGCGAGAGCGCCGGTCAGAAGCGCGCTCGCCGTCCGGCCGGAACCACAGTGAACTCGACCACTATGTTTCCGGTCACTAGCGCGGGCAATCAAGCACCAGAGCGCGCTCGGGCGAAGTTGGTGTAGCTCGAGTACACCGGGTTGATAGGCACGCCGTTGGTCATGATGCCAAAGGTGTGATCGCCGCTATCGAGCACGTAGTACATGGTCGACTGGATGTTGTGCGTCTTGCGTGCGTTGTAGAACGACTGCAGGCGCGATTGGACAAACGTGGCGCGGTAAGCATCGGTCTGCTCGGGATTCGCGTTCCACTCGGTGATCATGAAAGGAACACCGTAGCGTGCCTTGCAGTACTGCGGTAAATCGAAGTGAGGTCCCGCGCCGTCCGAACCGATGTCAAACAAGTCGCCGTACACCTCGTAGTTGTGCCATGTCGTAATGTCCCAGCGAACCTTGGGATGCCCGCTCGTACCGTCGGGCTGCATGCCGTCCCAAAGTGCATCCGATGCACCGATGTCCGCCACGCAGAAGTTGATGCCGCACTTCGCGTCCGGCTGAATGGCCTTCACACCAGCCATCAGGCCCCGCATGACGCCGCGCATGACGGGCCAGTTCGCGTTGTTGAAATCCACGACGTCGGTACCCGCACGGTTCGAATGCAGCACGGTCTGCGAGCGACGAGTGAGTTCGTTGCCACACTCGTACATGGTCACACCGTGCGGCTTGAGCGCGGCAGCCACAGTCATGCCCGTGTTATAGGCCGTAGCGTAAGCCGCTGCCTCGCTACCGAACAGATTGCCCGAAGCGTCGGTCAAGCCTTGCTGAACGAGCGCAAGGATTTTGATACCGGTCCCATTCATGGCCGAAGCCATTTTGGCTACGGCGTTGTTCTGCTGCGTGGTGCCGTTACTGCCGAGGCGATACATGGTACAGCCCAAGGCCTTCAGAATAGAGATGGTCTCGGCGGGCGTGTAGCGATAGTCCCAGTGACCATTCATGCCGAAGAAGCTGCCTGCCGGTGCGGCGACGTCGACGCGCGGGTCGTTACATGCGAGCCACTTGTTCGACCAAACATAGAACTGATTGCTTTTGTTTTTCTGGTAGATCTTGCCGCCCGACCAAAGGAGCATGACTACGTTTGCAATCGATACAGAGGACTTGTTCTTGTAGACCATACCGCCTGAGAGCGTCCACACGGCTCCCGTCTTATCGATGATCGACGTTCCGTTAGGGATGGTCGTGCCATCCGCTGACGCGTTCGCTGCTGCCTTGGCAGTCGAATCCGGCAAGGCGGAGTCATCCGAAGCCTTTGCCGACGACTCCGGCAGTTCGCCCACGCCTCCGCCACCACAAGCGGACAGCATATAGGTTCCGGGCAGCGCGGTCATGCTAGCTAGAAATTTCCGTCGATTAATCATCGTTTCGTACTTCCGCCAAGTCGGGCGGAAAACTCCCTGAGGTTAGAGATGGATGTCTTCGTGCCCCCTTTAAAGAGGACTGCTAACGGATGAACCAAGGTACTTACGCTATTTGGCAGCGTGTCGACCTTGGAAGCTCTAAGGATGGTGATCACCGATGCGCGATGCCGGAAATAACGGCCGTTGCGCGGTGACTAACCCTTGCTGCATCAAAAAACTAAGGAACTTCTGACGACTCCGAGAGACACAGTGGTTCCGCGATTTGCAGAAGACATGGCAGATACGCACCTTGTGGAACGCAAACGCTTGCCTTAGAGGTCATACGATAAGAGGATATTACCTAAAATGACACGCCTCGTGAACCCTCGTTCGGTACTTTCTGGAAGAAAAGCAAGAAAAGGGCTGTTCGAATTAGTCTGAGCGGAACAAATGACGCTAGTCAGTCGCCGCTTAAGGGCAAATTGTACCTTTTTAATTTTGATGTCATTGTTGCTAAGTAGATCTTACCTTTTGTGAATTTATTGGGCGTAAGGCCATGTCGGACGGTGGCCTGAGGCGTGAACTCTCATATCGTGGAATCATCGCGTCAAAAAATTTACCCGAGATTCGACTGTTTATACGAACGTGCGTACGCCAAAATCTGCCTTCATAAACGCGGTTTTTTCCGCTTCTATCTTTTTCTTAGCTCAAGCGCTGCATGAGAAATAAAGCGCTCCTCCGTCTGGCAAACCCGCATTTCGTTCAATCGAAGCCCTCACGCCCCCAAGTGACCGCCCTATCGAATCGTTACCGACGCATTGATCGGTTCGATGCATTGCGCATCTGTCTCCAGTCCCTGTTTGCAAGCGCGCTCGCTTATGCGTGCATGAAGCTAATGGGCTCGACGAGCTTGACTTGGGCCGTCTTCTCTAGTCTGTTCACCCTTCAGGCGAATTTCGACCGCAGTCTCAAACATGGCATCGGTCAGATGATTGGCGCGGTGGCCGGTACGGTTGTCGGCCTGGCGACCCTGCATGTCTTCCCGGATGCCGGCGACGCGATACTGCGGTTAGGCGTCGCCACGCTCGCAACATGCCTGATGTCGTCGATCTTCCCGACGACCAATTACAGCATCGTGGTCGCTGCCGCAATCGCGCTCGAGCCTTCGGCAGGCTTCGCGGGCGCCATGTCGCGTGCGGAGGCCATCGTGTTGGGATCTGCCATCGGCATCGTGGTATCGGTGAGCGTCTGGCCACAACTGGCGCGCTCGCGTGCGTTCGGCATCATGGGGGATCTCAGCGACGATTGCCGCGCATTGCTGCATGCCTTGCCGATCTTGAGCGCCGTAGAGAACCGCGCATCCGTCGACGCCTTGCATGAGCGCTTTTTACGCCATCTCGTGGACGCTCGCGCGGTCAGTAGCGATGCTCGCGTCAAGGCGCGCTTTCGTGCAGGACCGACGCTCAGTGCGGCGCTGACAGCGTTCGAAACCTTGTGGCATGGGCTGGTACTGCTCGATCGTGTCGGGGAATCGCAATGCAGGGTGCTTCCCGAAGATGAGCGCAAGCTGCTGCGCGAAAGCGTCAACGCTGTAGGCGAATGCGCGAGCGGCTACTTGGAGCAACTCGCCGCGTACCTGCGCGACGGCGCCGCGCTTCCACCCAGCGAGCATTTCCTAAAGCCGCTCGGCGATGCATCCGCATCCGTCAAAGCGCGCTTCGTAGAGGCCGCCGAACGTCGTGATGAGTCGTCGCAACAACTGCAGGCGCTGGCTACGCTGTTATTCGCTCTCGAGCAAATCGAGGCGAACCTCAGGAACATAGGGTGGCTTTTGGAAACGAGATTTTAGAACGGCTGTCGAAGCGACCGCTCGATACGAATGCCGTGCCGCTTCATCTTCGCGTAAAGCGCGGGCTTCGATACGCGCAGCAACTTCGCGCAGGTCGTAACATTGAAGCGACATGCTTCGAGCGCATTCTCGATCGCAATGCGCTCGGCCTCCTGAAGCGACACTGGCTCTTGACGTGAAGCGTTGCGCGTATCGCTGCCTGGCTGCGTGCTTGTCGTACTGCGCAAAAACGGCGATACATCCGCAATGCAATCGCCTTCGTTCAAATTCACCATCTTCTCGACGAGATTTTCCAGCTCGCGCACGTTACCGGGCCAACCGTGAACTTCGAGCTGTTGCAGCGCGTGCTTCGAGAGCGATGGCGTCGGCTTGTGCATCCGCGTGCAGTATCGTTCGAGGAAGAATGCCGTCATTGCCGCGATGTCTTCGCGCCGCTCGCGCAACGGCGCAATCGTGATCTCGATTACGTTGCATCGATAAAACAGGTCTTCGCGGAAGGTTTTTTCCCGCACCATGGCCGCAAGATCACGGTTGCTCGCGCAGACGATGCGAACGTCCACCGGAATGCCGCGTGTATCGCCAATACGCGTGACCTCGCGTTCCTGCAACACGCGAAGCAGTTTCGCCTGCACGTCGATAGGCAACTCCGAAATCTCGTCGAGAAATACCGTGCCGCCATCGGCGGATTCGAACTTGCCTGGACGACCATCGCGCGCCGCGCCCGTAAAGCTGCCGGGCGCATGTCCGAAGAGTTCGCTCTCGATGAGCGCATGAGGAAGCGCCGCGCAATTGATTGCGATGAACGGCAGCGTGCTGCGCACACTCGCATTGTGAATGGCCTGCGCGAAAACCTCCTTGCCGACGCCGCTTTCGCCCGAAAGTAGGACGTTGGACGCGCCGCGCGCCGCCTTCTTCGCCGCATCGAGCGCGCGCTTCAAAGCGACACTCGAACCGATCACACTGTCGAAGGTAAAGCGCGCATGGTTGCCCGCATAGCGTCCCGCCATCTTCCGCACACGACGCATCTCACGGAACGTGTTGACGACAGACACCACTTCCCCGCAGCGGTTTTTGATGGGAATGGCCGTATCCAGTAGATGAAGATGGCGCGCTGGAGAGTCGATGATCAACTCGCGATCCACATAGCCCACGCCGGTGCGAAAGATCGGGCCGATGATCGGCTCGAAGTCGATCACCTCGTTGAGCGTCTTGCCGATACTCGCTTTCGGATCGATGCCGAGAATACGCCCCGCCACCGAGTTGACGTGGCGTAGCACATGGCGCTGCCCGATCACCATCAAGCCATCGCCGATATGGTCGATGATCGCGCGTTGCTCTTCGACGAGCGTGTCGTACACGGCGAGATCGAAGGCGCTTTGGAGGAGCACGTCGAGCGTTGCACCCAGCAGCGTGATGAGGCTTGCAGGCGAGCCCTTGCCGTTGCCGCTTGCGTCAAGCACACGCAATGCGACGAGGAAAACACGTCGCCCATGCGTCTCGACCCGCAGCGCGAACGCCTGCGCAAACGATGCGGCGCGTCCCGCGAGCGTCAGCATCACGCAGCGTCCATCCGACATCGACGTGGCCGCTTCCGCCAACGCGGCAAGCTGCGCGGACGGACAATGCGCAAAGAACGTATCGCGTGTCGCCGCGTCCGCTTTCGTGAATTCGTCGATGCTTTCCAGCACGTGCCCCGCGCGATCCAGCGTGAACAGGCATACCCGTGCTTCGTTTGCGGCAAGCACGCGCGCGCTCTTCCATCTCGTGCTGGCGAGTGCCCCTTCGAGCGTGACGGTATCGGGATCGAGCGCGACGGTGGCCATGTCTTCCTGCAAGCGGTCGGGCAACGTCATCGAATATAGCAGTTCAAAATCCCGCCGCCGCACTGCGATTTTTCAGAGCGGACGCGTCAATCCTTCTGCGCAATCGCAGTGAGCGCGCCGCTGTTCAACTGATACACCGTGACCGGCGCATCGACCCAATCGCCGTTTGCATCGAAGCGCACGGGGCCGAGAATGCTCGTGAACGCCTGCTCGCGCAGCGCTTTGACGTATACCTCGGGCTTCGACGATCCCGTCTTCTGCATCGCGTCCGCGACGACGAGCGTCGCGGCATAGAACGCGGGCGCATAGGTATCGACATCGGCGCTGAACGCACTCTTGAATTTCGTGCGAAAGGTCTTGCCGTCCGGTAACGAATCGAGCGGCGCGCCGCCTTGCGCGCAGAACATGCGCTTGTCGGCGGCTCCGGCCGATAGCTTGTCGAATTCAGGCGAGCAAATACCGTCGCCGCCTACGAGCGTTGCGTTGATGCCGAGTTCGCCCATTTGCCGCGCAAGCGTCGCGGCCTGTGCATAGTAGCCGCCATAAAACACGACCTGCGGATTACGCGACTTGATCTGCGTGAGAATGGCCTTGAAGTCGGTTGCCTTGTCCGTGCTGTATTCACGCGCGACGACCTGCAAGCCCGCCTTCTTTGCGCTGTCGACGAATACATCGGCGACGCCCACGCCATAAGCGGTGCGGTCATCGATTACCGCGGCGCGTTGTGCATTCAACACTTTCGCCGAATAAAGCGCCATGCGGCCACCCATGACGTTGTCGTTGGTCGCGAGCCGGAAGACATAGGGATAGCCGAGGTGCGTGAGTTGGGGGTTCGATGACGCGCCGGTCATCATCACCACGTGCGCATCGTTGTAGATGCGCGCGGCGGGAATGCTCACGCCCGAGTTGTAATGGCCAATGACGGCGGATACGCCATCGTCCACGAGCTTTTGCGCTACGCTCACGCCTACTTTCGGATCGCCCTGGTCGTCCATCGAGATGAGTTCGAAGCGCACGGGCTTGCCTGCAATTGTGAAAGCCTTCGCATTGAGTTCGTCGATGGCAAGCCGTACACCGCGCTCATCGTCCTTGCCGCTTTGCGCGGCGCTGCCAGTGAGCGGCCCTGCCACACCGATCTTTATCACTTCCTGCGCGTATGCCGCGCGCGTTGCGCCGACCGTTGTCAATGCGCATGCCATGAACGCCATCGCCAAGTTGAATCGTTTCATATCGTTTCCCCAGTCGCAGTCAATGACAGACCTTCAAGAACGTCCCGTACCGGCGACAGCGTGTCGAATTCGAAATCGGGACGTGGCTGCCACGTTCCGAGCGTCTCTCGCGTGCGATTGATCCAGGCCACCGCCATACCAAGAGGCTTTGCTCCGTCGATATCGGCCCAGCTCGCGAGCGAACAATGCAGCACGTCGCGCGCGTCCACCGCCAGGCGGTCGAGCGCGAGCGCAAAGATCGCCTGCGATGGCTTGTAGGCCTGCGCCATCTCCGCTGTCGTCACATGCTCGAAATAGCGTGTGAGCCGCGTGCGCCGCCATAGATCGCTGTCCATGTTGGTGATCGGCATGAGCGGATAGCGCGCCGCAGCCCAATCGAGGAACGGCTCAGCATCGGCGTGTGCCGGCGATGCTTCGACCAGATGCGAGAGGAACACGTCGTTCAGCGTTTCCATCGCATGGCCTTTACGCGCGCCGGGCCAGTGCGTATCGAGGCAATCGGCGAGTGCTTGTTGCGCAACATCGCGATAGCGCGCGTAGGCCTGGCCTCGATAAAGACGCACGTTGCGGATGTCCCAATCGAGATAGATCTGGGAGACAGGTTCGTCTGCCTCGACCGAGATGCGCCGCAGGACTTCCGCCATGCCGAGCGTGCCGCCTTGATCCACATCGACGAGCGTGCCGAAGTAATCGAACGTAAGGGCTTTGGGACTCATTGCGACGTCTTCCTGTTCGCGAAGGCCTTCACGCGCTCGGCGGCATCCGGCAGCGCGAATGCCTCGATGGTGACGGCACTCTCGAGTTCGAGACTGCGAGCCAGCAAGCCCGACAGGTCGCTCGTCACCAGTTTCTTTAGCTTCGATACGGACGTCGATGAGCGTTGTGCGATACGTGCTGCAAGTTCGAGCGCGGTTTCCAGTACGGCATCGCGCGGAACCACGCGATTGACCAAACCCATCGATAGCAGCGTCTGCGCGCTCTGCCTTTCGCCGAGCAACCAAAGCTCCATCGCGCGTTGATGCCCTATCGCCTGAGGCAGCAGATGCGTGACGCCGCCCGTCACGAATTGTCCCCACTCCATCTCGGGAAAGAAGCACACGAGATCGTCCGATGCGACCACGATGTCGCAATTGAGCATCCACTCGAAGCCGCCGCCGACAGCATAACCATGCACCGCGCCGACCACGGGCTTGGCACCGAACATCAGATCGCGCGTGATGCGCTGAATGCGCCCGATATGACTGCGGATACTCTCATCGCTTTTGCTTTGAGCGTCGAACTCCTTGAGGTCGTCGCCCGCGCAAAACGCGCGTCCCGCACCGGTGAGCACGATGACGCGGCATGATGTATCGCCGCGCGCGCCTTGCAGCGCGTCGTGCAGATCGTCGAGCAACGCACCGCCGATTGCGTTCATGCGCTCTGGTCGATTCAACGTGACGATGGCAACCGGTCCTTCCATGTGTAGCGTTACGTCGCTCATGCGAGCTCCTTGTCGATCCAGCGCGTCTTGCCTTCGGTACGCGGAAAATGTTCGAATGGCACCATCGTGACCGTTGCGCTCGCGCCTATGCGATTGCGTACGGCCGCCTCGATGTGATGCGCGGCATCGCCCCAGCGAGCGATATCGAGACCGCTCGCCGCTTCCACAGTCATCGCAATGCGGTCGTAAGGGCCATCGCCCTTGAGCACGATGCGAAACTGTCCCGAGGCCCATTGCGGCAGCGCTTCCACAGCGAGCCGGACGGCACCCGGAAAGACGTTGATGCCGCGCACGTTGAACATGTCGTCGGTGCGACCCGTCACGCGAAAACGCCATGCCGTGCGTCCATCCTCGCCGGCATCGACGGCAGTCACCGTCACCACGTCGCGGGTGCGATAACGCACGAGTGGCTGACATTGCTTGCGCAAATGCGTGCACACGAGCTCGCCCGTGACGCCCTCTTCCATGGGCAAACGCGCGAGTGTCTCCGGATCGATGATCTCCGCGAACACGACATCCGCCGCATGAAACAAGAGGTCGTTGGTCCAGTCCGTCTGTCCGCCAAGAATGCTCAGAACTTCCGATAAGCCGAAGTTCGCATTGCGCACCTTGAAGCCCCACTTGTCTTCCATCGTCGCGCGTAACTCGGGGTTGTCGAGACCTGCTTCGCCGCCGAACAGTCCGAGCTTCAGGCCGAGTTCGCGCGGTGTAGGTCCGCCTGTTTCGCGCAACACTTGCTCGATAAGCGCGGGATACGAAGGCGTACAAGAAATCGCGTTGATGCCGAGACTCAGAATGGAGTCGATCAACATCCGCGTGTTGCCGACGCCGAACGGCGCCACCGTCGCGCCAGTGGCTTCGAGAATGGTGTGATCGGTGAAGCCGCCGGTCCACATGCAATAGTTGAGACAGTGGATCACGCGATCATCGGGGCGCAGACCCGCCGCCCACATCGAGCGTGCGCCGACGCGTGCGATGTCCAATGCATCGCGTAGGCTGTTCGCGAGAATCAAAGGGCGCCCGGTCGTGCCCGACGTGCGATGCAAGCGCGCAATGGCGCTTTCCGCGCAGGCCACGTAATCGCCGAATGGCGACGCACCCTCCTGACTCACGCGCAACTCGTCCTTCTCCGTGAAGGGCAGGTCCTGCAGCGAATCGAGCGTGATGTCGTCGCGTTCGATCCAGCGTGCGAGCTTCGAACGATAGAACGCCGACATCGCACGCAGATACGTCCATTGCGTCGACCAGAGCGCGTCCTGATGACGACGCACGCCGGCTGACGGCAGCGTTTCGAAGGCTTCGTCGAAGTACACGCCATGCGTTGGGGCAGTCACAGCCACGTCCATGTCTTTCCTCGGTTGAGCGGCCTTTGCCGCGAATTCTTCGTTATGGCGGGCACGCTCATGACGAACGGCGCTTCGCGGCGCGCGCCTCGATGACGCTTCTCTCGACGATGGCCCGTGCATGGCTCGCGCTGCCGACAGGGCCGCCGTTATCGGCTGCGACAACGTCGAACCAGTACAGCGCGCCTTCGATTGCACGAAACGTCGCGGTGGCGGAGACATCGGCGCCATGTGGTGTCGGTGCGAGATGATTGAGATGCGTGGTGACGCCCACGGAGAGCTGCCCGTCGCGCAGGGAGTCGCGCATGAGTTCCGCGCAGGCGCGCTCGATAAGGGACAACAATGCGGGCGTGGATAGCACGTCGGGATAGCGCTCATCCGCTTCATGCGCGTGAGCAGAGGCGAGATCGGCGGATGAGACGGTATGCGTGAGCGTGGCGGTTCGGCCTGCTTCGATCATGGACGGCTCCGGTTTGTTATCGGAGCTATCAATGCAAGGGCTGGGCCAATCATGCGAAAGCCCCGGCTGGCGGGACTCACCGCAAATCGCTGAATGATCGAAAGGGCTGACCGTAAAGATTCTTAACGTTGCAAATCGAAACGGTCGTCGGCTTTGCTTAACGGGTTTCGATGCGAGATTGTGCGTATCAACGAAGCGGCAGCATCGTGAGTCCGACGATAACCAACGCAGCACCGCCGCCGCGCCGAATCATCATGAGACGGCTGTGGCTCGTGATACGCCGATGCACGGCATGCGTGACGAACGCGTAAGTCGACATCACAGTGAGCACCACGGTCGTATCGATCGAGATGAGCGTGGCGAGTTGCGGCAGTATCGGCGTATGCAGATCGACTAGCTGAGGCACGGCGGCCGCGAAGAAGCCGAGCGTGTTCGGATTGACGAGCGATACCGTAGCGGCCTCAAGAAAGATGCGCAGACAAGGCTGCCTGACGTGCGGCGTCACATGCGTGACCGCGGCTTGTGGGCCCTGTCCACGCATGGCGCGTATGCCGAGCCAGATCAGATAGAGCGCGCCCGCTAGCCGCAGACCGATGACAAGCCACGGCGATGCGTTGAGCAAGGCGCTCAAGCCGAGCATGACGCCGCTTGCCATGACGAAGCGCGAACACAGATTGCCCGAGACCGTGAAGAGCGCGGCATACAGTCCGTGACGCACGGTATTGCGCACGACGAGCATGGCATTGGGGCCCGGGGAGCCCGTGGCGGCGAGCGTTGCAATGGAGAAGGCAAGCCAGGTGGCGGTAGTCACGGCTAGCTCCCACGCGTGGCGTATGCGTCGACGGAAGAGGCTTGAATGCGTGCTGACATGCTGGCTCCCGAAACGTTTGCGATGGAAGCCATTGTTGTTCATGCGGATGCGCGCAGACACCCTCCTTGCGTTGGCATCGGATTGGCGGGAGCTGACTCACGACGCGCACTGAAGGCTTTAGCCGCCTTTCTTGCGTGCCGCGACGGTCTTTTTAACCGCGGGCTTACGCGTCGCACGCTTGGGCGTCGTCTTATCGATATCACGCATCGACTTGAGCTCGTCTTTCAACGACGCATGCGCCGTTTCCAGCGCGGCCAGTTTGCCTTGGAGCACGCCGGCATGATGACGGCCGTCGCCAACTTGCGCTTGCAAGACATCGACGGCACGGCGATGGTCCACATCGCGCTTGTCGGCCCGTTTGACCGCCTCGGCCAGTTCCTTTTGAAGCTTGGCCGTGACGCTGCGTTCGCGATCGATTTCGAGCAGCGCGCGTTTCTCCGATGCTCTCAAACGCTCCTCGGCGCGGCTCGCCGCTTCGCGCAGCTTCTCGAGATCGCGCGAAAAGCCTTCGCGCACCTTGTCCAGTTCTCGGGCGCGTGCGCTTGCTTCGTCGTTGAGCCGTTTGATTTCGGCATCGACTGCCTTTCGCGTGGCCGCGTCTTCGGCGCGTTGCCGCTCCAACTCGCGAATCTCGGCCTGTGCCGCCGACAATGCAATCGTGCGCTGTTCCAGCGTCGTTTCCATGCGCCCCAGTTCCTCGCGCGCCGCAACTACCTTCTGCTCGGCCTCGGTGCGTTGCGCGTCAAGCTCTTCGCGTTGCGCGTTGAGTTCGGCCTGTGCCGACGTAGTTGC
This sequence comes from Caballeronia sp. TF1N1, assembly GCF_022878925.1. Lineage (NCBI taxonomy): Bacteria > Pseudomonadati > Pseudomonadota > Betaproteobacteria > Burkholderiales > Burkholderiaceae > Caballeronia > Caballeronia sp. TF1N1. Next base: position 837,759 of record NZ_CP084629.1, on the reverse strand, counting down.
GCGCGTCCAAAGCGTGCCGATGAGTTCGCCAGCGGCATCGCTCAAATCCGGCGGCAGGTCCGGATGCTCGATGCGTACCCGGCTCTTTTCTCGCAACTCGGCCCAGAACTCGCCCAGCACCGATGCCGGCGTGCTCATGGTGCCGCGCCGAACCAGGCTGTAAAGGCGATTGGCCGTCGGCGGCACGCCGAATCGAAAGAACAGGAGCGTGCAGACTTCCCGGTAGAGCTCGCGCGTTTTCGGGAATTCGACTTTCAGGCGGTCAATGGCGGCGGCCAGTCGTGCGTCATCGGAGAGCGGTTCGGACATTGCGGTTTGGTCAGTACTTGGAGGAGCAAGAATATAGCGTAGAGCGCCCGATAATTAACGCTCACTCGACTGCTTGGCCATATGGACGACCCCGTACTTACCCGCGCCGGCGTTCACACGCTGGTCCGCATTGTTATAATCCTTTCAACCCACGACTAAAACCTAACACCGCACAAAAGCCGTAAGCCGATGGCCAAACCCGAACGCCTGCGCGTGCTCTCAAGCGCACTCGAAAAGCAGAACGTGATGCGCTTGCGCGATGCAGCCGCCTTGCTAGGCGTCTCCGAGATGACCGTTCGCCGCGATATCGCAGCGCATCCCGGTCAATTCACTTACCTCGGCGGCTATATCGTCAGCGCGGCGGATTTGCCCAATGCAGCGGGCTATACCATCGAGGAAGAAAAGGATCACTTCGCTCAGGCCAAGGCGATTGCATCGAGCCATGCCGCGCATCTGCTTACCGATAGCGAGACCATCTTCATCGATTGCGGCACCACGCTCACCACGCTCGCGCGGCAGATTCCCACGGACATGCATCTCACCGTCGTGTGCTATTCGCTCAACGTGGCCGAGATTCTGCGCCGCAAGCCCAATGTCCGGCTGATCCTTCTTGGTGGCGTCTATGTGCCGTCATCCGAATCGTTTGCGAGCGATGAAAGCGTCGAGACGCTGAGGCGTATGGGCATCAACAAGGCGTTCATGTCGGCGGGTGGCGTGGATGAAGCGCGCGGTGTGACGTGCTGGAACTTTCACGAAGTGGCCATCAAGCAGGCGGCCATGGCAAGCGCGGTGGAGCGCCATCTCGTCGTCGATGCAAGCAAGCTCGGCAAGGTCAAGGCCGTGCGCTTCTCGCAGATTTCCGAGTTCGACTCGGTCATCACCGAGGAAGGGCAGCGCAGACGCAAGCACGCGTAAAAAAGCCCGCAAAACGCTATGCGGGCTCTCTGCGGCTTCTGAACGACCAACCCACTACTGCCGTCGTCCGAGCGCGAACAACGTCCCTGCGACGAGAATGAATGCGCCGATGATCACCTTCTGCCAAGTGCTCGGCACGCCCACCAGAATCAGCACGCTGTTGATGAGCGTCACGAGCACGACGCCGAGCAACGTGCCCACCACCGTTCCCGTACCACCGGTTATGCGTGCGCCGCCCAAAATCACGGCGGCGATCACATCGAGTTCCGTGCCGACCAAGTCGAAAGGATTGGCAAGCCGGTTGGTCGATACATGCAGAATGCCCGCGACGCCCGCAAGCAATCCCGTATAGCCGAACACGAACAGATGGATCGCGCGCAGGTTGTAACCGAGCCGTTCGGCGATGGTGAGACTGCCGCCCATCGCATAGACGCCGCGACCCATCATCGTGCGATTGAGCAGCCACCATGTGACGACCGCCGCGATCACGAGCGCGAGCACGGAGACCGGCAACACGGCACGCAAACCATCGGACGTGTGATAGAAGAAGAGCGGCAGGCGTCCGAACGTATCCATGCTGTGCGGAATGTTCATGAAGAACTGCGTGCCCACGAAAGTCAGCAACAAGCCGCGATACAAATACTGCGTGCCGATCGTCACGATCAGCGAAGGCGCCTTCAACCGATGCACGAGCATGCCATTGATGATGCCAAGCAAGACGCCGCCCAGCGCGCCCGCAATGAGTATCAACGCAAACGGACACTCCGGCCACCAAGCGAATACGGCCTTGGTGATCGAATACATCGTGAGTGCCGCTATTGCCGTGAACGACACGTCGATACCTCCCGAAGCCAGCACGACGAGCGTGCCCAGCGCAAAGAGCGATACGGTGGTCGCCGAATGCAACAAGTCGAACAACGTGGCGAATTGGAAGAACCGCGGGTTCAGGCCACCCACGATCAGACACGTCACGAGAATAAGACCTAGGGTGAACCACTCGGGATTGCGCATCAGCCGCGCATAAAGACTGCCCTTGCGCACGCGCGGCGCGACGTCGCTCACGGCTTGCGGCACCGGCTCGCTTCCCGTGCGGCGGATGGATTCGCTCATACTCATGCTGCCTCTGAAAGTAACGCGTGATAAAGCTCGGCCTCGCTCAGACGATCCGCGCGATACTCGCTCGAAATCCGGCCCTTCTTCATCATCAAGATACGGTCGCAGTTTTGCAGCAGTTCGGGCAAGTCGTCGCTGATCAAAATGATGCCGATGCCCTCCTTGGAAAGCCGCTGCATGATGCGGTAAATGATGTCCTTCGATCCCACGTCGACACCGACAGTCGGCCCGTGCAGGATCAGCACGCGCGGATCGATGGCAAGCCACCGCCCGATCAACACGCGTTGCTGATTGCCGCCCGAAAGAGATTGCACGGGCTTGTCGACGTCGGGCGTGGCGATCTGCAAGTCCTTCACGGTGCGCTCGGCAAGCTCCTGCGCGCGCTTGCGATCGATCTGACCGAAGCGGTCCCGCAGGCTCGAAATCATCGCGGTCACGACGTTATCGCGAATCGGTTTGTCGAGAAAAAGCCCTTCGTTCAGGCGGTCTTCCGGGACATAGCCTATGCGTTGCGTCTTCGCATCCGCCGGCGTTTGCAGGCGCACGCGCATGCCGTCGAGCGTGACCGTGCCCATGTCGGCGGGCGCGACACCTGCCAGTGCACGCGCGAGTTCGTTACGGCCCGAATCGAGCAGCCCCGTCACACCGAGTATCTCGCCCTTGTGCAGCTTGAACGATACATCGGCGAACTGGCCTTTGCGTCCGAGCGCCTGCACGTCGAGCACGATCTGCGATGCGCCTTCTTCCCCTTGCGCGCGATAGCGCTCGGTTGAAAGATGCTTGCCCGTCATAAGCTCGCTGATCTGCGCCTTCGTATAGTTTTCGATAGGACCTTGCGCCATTTTCTGACCATCGCGCAGCACGATCACTTCGCCGCCGATTGCGTAGCACTCGTCGAGCTTGTGACTCACGAACAGCACGGCGACGCCGTCGGCACGCAAACGCGCGAGCACGGCGATGAGATTGTCCACTTCCTTTTGCGTGAGCGACGTGGTGGGCTCGTCCATGATGACGAACTTCGCTTCGCTGGCAATGGCGCGTGCGATTGCCACGAGCTGCCGCGTGGCGAGCGGCAATTGCTCGATCAAGGTCTTCTGAAAATCCGCATCGCCCGGCAAGCCCACGGCTTCCAGCGCCCGTGCAGCGGTTTCGGCAAGCGCGCGGCGATCGAACGTGCGCGCGAGCTTGCCGTTGTGTTCGGCAAGCTCGGATGTGAGCGCGACATTCTCCGCCACGTTCATGTTCGGCAGCAGCGACAAGTCTTGATAAACGGTCTCGATACCCGCGGAAAGCGATTCGAGCGGCGATAGCCGCGCATGTCTCACGCCTTCGATCACGAGTTCGCCTTCATCGGGCGGTTGCGCACCCGAGATGATCTTGATGAGCGTGCTCTTGCCGCAGCCGTTCTCGCCGAGCAGATGATAGATCTGCCCGCGTTCAAACGAGAGGCTCACGCCACGCAGCGCATAAACGCCTGTGAAACGCTTATGAATATCGACGACTTCGAGGAGCGGTGTCTCTTTGGTCATGGCTTATAGAAAGCAGGCAGCGCGCGGCAATGAACCACGCGCCGCGTACGTCACATCAGAACGGATACTGCTTGTAGTTGGTCTTGTCGACATCAACCCAACCGGTACCGCGCACGATCACACCCTTGCCCGGGCCCTTGCTCACGGTGACTTTGTTGTATCCGGTGATGCCGAGGTCCGTACCGTTGTCGATGGTCTTGCCTTCCACCAACATCTGCGCGACCTTGTTCATTGCGAGACCGGCGAGCTTCGGGTCCCAGAACGCGATGCCGTTGACCGCTCCGCTTTCGAGGAACTTGCCTGCTTCAGTCGGCAGGCCCGTGCCATACACGCAGATCTTGCCGACCTTGCCCGCTTCTTCCACTGCACGGCCAATGCCGATCACATCCAGCGACGACGAGCCCTGAAAGCCCGTCAGATCCGGATGCTTGCGCAGCACTTCCTTCGCGACCTGATAAGCACGCTCGCCGTCGTTATTCGTTTCAAGCTTCGGCTCGACCAGATCCATTTTCGGATACTTGGCCTTTGCATTGCCGATACCGCCATCGGCCCATTGCACTTGCGAGCGGCTGCCGAGCGAGCCCACCAGCACGGCTCACTTACCCTGGCTTCCCATGCACTTCGCAAGACGTTCGTTCAAGCCCGCACCGTAGGCAGTGTTATCGAACGCTTCGATATCCACCATGGTGTTCTTCGCGTTGTCCGCTTCATGCGTGACGACCTTGATGCCGCGATCCATCGCCTTCTTGAGCGCGGGTTCGAGCGTCGGCGGATCATACGGCACGACTGCAATCGCCGTGACTTTCTTCGCGATCAAGTCTTCGATGATCTTCAGCTGTTGCGCGGCATCGGCACGCCCCGGACCTGTCTGATACACGGAGATGTTCGGATTGTCCTTGCCGAACTGCTTTACGCCTTCGTCCATGCGATTGAACCAGTTGATGCCGGTCACTTTAACGACCGTCACGATGGTCTCGTTGTTCGCAGCTTGCGCGGCTGCAATGGCTCCTGCCGCAAGCGCGATTGCCGTGAGCGCGGCGGTGATTTTCTTGAGTTTCATTGTGCTGTCTCCTTTGCCTCTGTCACTTGGTCTCTTTATGAATCACGGGGAAATAAAAGCGTTTCAACGTCCGGTCGATGCGGGCGGTTGCGGCACCTTGCTGGAAGGCTTCGCGCCGCCTATACCGAAGATTGCGCGCACGCGTTCGCCACCTGCGAATGCAAGCGATGCAAGCAGCAAGAAACCCCACGCGCAGTCACCGAAGAATTGCGACACGCCGAGCAGATTGAACAGGCTCGACAGAAACTGCAAGACGGTCGCGGCAAGAAAGACGCAGACTATACGTCCATAGCCGCCAGCGGGATTCACGCCGCCCATGACCGCGATGAGGATTGCGATCAGCAAATACGAATTGCCGTAATCCCATTTCGCGCTCGACGTATGCGTCGCGCTGATGAGTCCGGCAAGCGATGCAAGCACGCCGCAAAGACCATACGTGACGATCAGCATGCGCGTGCGCGGAATGCCCGCATAAAACGCGGCCTTCGGATTCGTGCCCATGAGATACAGCCGCAGACCGAACGGCGTGCGCTTCAGTATCCAACCGAGCAACAAGACGGCGGCGACGAAAATCCACAACGATATGGGTACTTGCAGGAAGGTGCCGTTACCGATGCTGGAAAGCGGATCGACATATTCCACCCGCACCGAAGCACCGTTACTCAGCACCACCGCGATACCCGTGAATAGCAGTTGCGTGCCGAGCGTGCAGAGAATGGGCGTGAGCCTCAGCTTCGCGATCACCACGCCATTTAGGATACCGCCAAGCGCACCCATTGCCACGACGATGCATACGAACACGCCGGTATAGAGCGCCGGTGAATCGTCGCCCGAGACCATTTGCGGCAGCAACATTGCCGCGACCATGCCAGACAAATTCGCGAGCCCCACTCCGGACAGATCGATCCCGCCATTGCCCGACACCATCGACAGCATGATGCCGAGTGCGAGCAGCCCGAGTTCGGGCAATTGTCCGCCCATCGACTGAAGATTGTCGATGTCGAGAAACTGTCCTTTGGAAAGCCATGTCGCGATGATCACGACCAGCAAGTTCACGCCGACCAGAAAGTTCAGCTGGCGATCGGCGAGCCACTTCGATCCCTTCATCGCACCTCGCTCCTTTCGCCGAGCACAGCGTTGATTTCATCGAGACGCGGCATCGACGGAGCGGTGCCCGCGCGCGTCACCGAAAGGCTCGCCAGCGCGCAACCGAAGCGCACGGCAGCCAGCGCCGAATCGCCGCGTGCAAGCGCCGCTGCGAAGCCGCCTGTGAAGCCATCGCCCGCGCCTGCGGTCTCGACTACACGGCCGCAATCGAAGGCCGGCACGAGTTCGGATTTGCCTCCGGACGTGTGGAGCAATGCGCCCTTTTCTCCGAGCGTGACGATCACCGCACGCGCGCCCTTCTTGAGCAAGACATCCGCTGCGCGGCGAGCGTCATCGACCGATTCGATCGCCACGCCCGTGAGCGCGGTTGCTTCAGTTTCATTGGGCGTGATGTAGTCGCAGAGCGGATAGATGTCGTCGGTGAGCGGAAGCGCCGGCGCGGGATTGAACACCGTTGTCACGCCATGCTTGCGCGCGAGTTCGAGACCACGACGCGCAGCGGGCAGCGGCTGTTCGAGTTGTGTGACGAACACGGATGCACGTGCGATATCCGCTTCGATCGCCTCGATGTCTTCGGGTCCAAGCGTGCCCGCAGCGCCGGCCGCCACGATGATCGCGTTGCCGCCCGTGTTTTCGTCGACGTAAATATGCGCGGCACCCGTGGCGATGTCGTCCAGCACGGTCGCACGCGATGCGATGCCTTCAGCCGCCCACGTTGCCTGTGCGATTTGGCCGAACGCGTCGTTGCCAATGCGCGTGCAGAAGATCACGTCGGCGCCCGCACGCGCGGCCGCCACGGCTTGATTCGAGCCCTTGCCACCCGGACCCATTGCAAACGCCGAGCCTGCCACGGTTTCGCCAAGCAAGGGCATGCGTTGTGCACGGAACGCGAGGTCGGTGACGTAGATGCCGAGAATGACCACGCTCATCGCGCTTCTCCTTCAGACGCGTCGGCGGCGAGCTGCACGCCCTTCTTGAAGATGAAGCAGCCATAACCGCGCGCTTCGCCCGTGGCTATCACGCAATACGCATTCTTGGCGCGTTCGTAGAACGCAAAACGTTCGATCGGCGCGAAAGCCTGTGCACGCCCTTCTGCGTCGTCCACTTCGCGTTGCGCCTCGCGTTGCACGGCAGGCAAAGTAGTTGCATTGCCAACTACTTCCATGCGGCCTGCCGGATCTTCGACGAACGTATCGAGCGGCAACACCGAAAGCACGGCACGCACCGCACGTGGCGCGCTCGCGCCATCCATGCGCAGCACCTTGCCTAACACCGTTTTCCGGGCCACCGAGTCAGCGGGAAAATGAGCATCGCAGATCACCACTTCGTCGCCATGTCCCATCGCGGCAAGCGCGTACAGAATGTCGGCATTCAATAGTGGATCGATATTCTTCAGCACAGCGTCTCCTCCATGCATGGGCGCGCTTCGTCCCGAAGTCTTCGCCCTTCAATTCTCACATGCGTACCGTCGATCAATCGCCGTACGGCACCCAGATATTCTTCACCTGCACGGCCTGCCGCAAGAACGGCAAGCCTTCGCTCGATGCATCGTGCCAGTCGAACACGCGACCGTTATCGACGAACGTGCGTTTCAGATTACCCACCGACTCGCGTTCGGCCAGCGTCGAAATGGCCGCGCCGTGGAAGCACCAGAGCGCGTCGACATCGTCGTGCTGCGCGAGCGTTTGAGCTAGCGAGCGTACATCGCCCGTGACGATATTGAGCGCACCGCCTGGCACATCCGACGTTTCCGCGATCTGATAGAAGTCCGTCGCCATCAGCGGACACGTCTCGCTCGGCACCGCGACCACGCGATTACCCAGCGCAAGCGCAGGCGCCACCAGCGACACGAAGCCGAGCAACGGCGCTTCGTCGGGGCACACCACGCCGATCACGCCGAGCGCTTCGTGCATGGCGAGCGCCACACCGTGCAAAGGCGGCGCATGCACCGCTCCGTCGAATTTGTCGGACCATGCCGCATACGTAAAGAAACGCGCAATGGATGCTTCGACTTCGCGCTTCGCATCGCGTTCGCTGGACCCGGCACGCGTGACGAGTTGCCTTGCGAACTCATCGGCGCGCGCACTGAGATTCTCGGCCATGTAATACAGCACCTGCGCGCGATTATGCGCGCTTGCGGCCGTCCACTTCGTCATGCTGCGCGCAGCGGCCACCGCGTTGCGAATGTCCTTGCGATTGCCCTCGCCCACTTCGCCAACAATCTCGCCCGACGGCGAACGCACGAGTTGCGAATAGCCGCTATCGGGCCGCGCTTGCTTGCCGCCGATAAAGAGCTTCGCCGTGCGGTCGATGGTGCTGACATTGCCCGTATCGAGCAACGCATCGGGCTGTGCCGGCGTTGCCTTCATTTCCCCGCGAACTGGCAGCTTCGCCCAGGCACGCGGTTTCAGGTATTCATAGACGCCTTCGCGTCCACCTTCGCGGCCAAAGCCCGACTCGCGATATCCGCCGAAGCCCACGGCTGCGTCGAAGAGATTGGTTGCATTGATCCACACGACGCCGCATTGCAGGCGCGGCGCAACGTCCAGCGCGCGGCTGATGTTCTCGCTCCACACGCTGGCCGCGAGACCATAGCGCGTGTTATTGGCCAGTGCGACGGCTTCCTCGGGCGTGCGAAAGCTCATCGTCACGAGCACCGGACCGAAGATCTCTTCCTGCGCAAGCGTGCTTGCAGGCGCCACGTTGGTCACGAGCGTCGGCGGAAAAAACGCGCCTCCTTCGGGCAACGTGAGACGCGACGGTTGGAAGATGGCGCAGCCTTCGCTTTCGCCCTTGGCGACGAGCGAACGAATACGTTCGAGTTGCACGTCATCGACGATAGCGCTCATGTCGATGCCTTTATCGAGCGACGTCCCGACCCGCAGCGTCTCCATGCGGCGCTTCAGCTTGTCGACGAAAGCCGCTTCGATGCCTTCCTGCACGAGCAAACGCGAACCCGCGCAGCACACTTGTCCTTGATTGAACCAGATGGCGTCGACCACGCCTTCGACCGCGCTATCGAGATCGGCATCGTCGAATACGATGAAGGGCGACTTGCCGCCCAGTTCGAGCGTGAGCGATTTTCCCGAGCCCGCCGTCGTCGCGCGAATCTGCCGACCCACTTCGGTCGATCCCGTGAACGCAATCTTCGCGACACGTGGATGCTCGACGAGCGCCGCACCCGTGCGGCCATCGCCCGTCACGACATTGAGCACGCCTGCCGGCAAGCCCGCGCGATGCGCCAGTTCGGCGAAGAGCAACGCGGTAAGCGGCGTGTATTCGGCCGGCTTGAGCACCACGCAATTGCCGAGCGCGATAGCAGGCGCGATCTTCCAAGCAAGCATCAGCAGCGGAAAATTCCACGGCACGATTTGCCCGATGACACCGAGCGGCGCCCAGTCGGCGAACTCGCGATCCTGCAACTGCGCCCAACCCGCGTGATGCAGAAAATGCCTCGAAACAAGGGGGATATCGATGTCGCGCGACTCGCGAATCGGCTTGCCGTTGTCCAGCGATTCGAGCACGGCGAAGAGCCGCGCATGTCGCTGCACCATGCGCGAAAGCGCGTAGAGATGCCGCGCGCGTCCCGCACCGCCAATCGCTTGCCAGCCTTCGAGCGCGGCTTGCGCGGCTGCCACGGCAGCCGCAACATCGGCATCGGTGCCTTGCGCGATGGATGCAAGTACTCGCCCTGTCGCCGGCTCGCGCGATTCGAAACGCTCGGCGTCGTCGTCATCGCGCCATGCGCCGTTGATGAAATGACCGAAACGGCCGGCGTGTTGATCGAGCCACGCGCGCACGGCGCGATCGTCTTCCGGTGCGGGTCCGTATTCCATCGAAGAAAAATATTCGGCTACGCTCATGAGGGCTGTCTGTTGGATGCGTGATGCGTGATTCAGGCGACGGGATGGCGATTGAACGACGAATACCGTCCGCTCACGTGATGTTCGAGTTGCCGCTCGATATCGGCGAGAAGGCTCGACGCGCCAATGCGGAACAAATCCGGTTCGAGCCATTCACGCCCGAGTTCTTCCTTCATGAGGATCTGATATTCGAGCGCGGTCTTGGCCGTCGAAACGCCGCCAGCAGGCTTGAAGCCGATGGCAACGCCGGTGCGCGCCAGATATTCGCGGATCATGCGCACCATCACGAGCGAGACGTCGAGCGTGGCGTTGACGCTTTCCTTCCCCGTCGATGTCTTGATGAAATCCGCGCCGGCCATCATGCAGATCATCGATGCCTTGGCGATGTTCGACAGCGTGCGGATGTCGCCCGTGCCGAGAATCGCCTTGACGTGCGCATTGCCGCAAGCGGCGCGGAAGTCGCGCATCTCGTCGTAGAGCGCCTTCCAGTTACCGGTCAACACGTACTCACGGGTGACGACGATATCGATCTCTGCCGCGCCGTCCTTCACCGAGGCCTCTATCTCGCGCAACTTGAGTTCGTGCGGGTTGAGACCAGCGGGAAAACCCGTGGAGACGGCCGCGACCGGAATGCCGCTCCCTTCGAGCGCGTTCACGGCGGCTTTGACGTAGCGGTGATACACGCAAACCGCGCCCGTCCTGATCGATCCAGGCGTCATGCCGAGCGCTTCGAGCAAATCGTCTCGCACCGGGCGACGCGCCTTTGCGCAAAGACGTTCGACGCGCGCGGTGGTGTCGTCGCCGCTCAACGTGGTGAGGTCGATGCAGGTGATCGCCTTGAGCAGCCACGCGGCCTGTGCGTCCTTCTTGACCGCGCGACGCGTGCCAAGCGTGGACGCGCGGCGCAGCACGGCGGACTGATTCACGCGCAAGCCATCGAGCCATGAGAGGTCGAAGGGCACGCCGGGATTACGATCGCTCACATGCCCGGCTTGGACTTTCCCGGGCCACGCGACGACGGACTCCGTTGCAGTTTCCAGCATGAGATCGGGGTGCTGCGGTCTTGTGCGACGCACAACATGTTTTGATAGATTGATCTCATTCTAAATCACATTTGTGAAGATCGTAACATAGGGAAAGTTCGGAGGCGCTATGGGAGGATTTAGGGCATGGGGCTTGCGGACGGTTTGCTTTCTCATACGCTGGAGCCCCCATGCATATCATTTGCCACATGATGTCCTCGCTCGATGGCCGCAGCCTTACCGACGGCTGGCATCTCGACTTTGCATCGCCGTGTTATGAAGAAACCGCCGCGACCTTCAAGGCCGATGCCTGGGCGTGCGGCCGCGTCACCATGCAGGAAATCTCGCACGGCAAGGACAAGGATTATCCGCGTGGCCTCGCCAAAGGTCCTATCGAACGCACGGACCATTTCGCCAAACGCGACGCAAGCCAGTACGCAATTTCAATCGACCCCAAGGGCCGCGTGACGTGGAAGACGAACACGGCACTCGACTCGCATATCGTCGAAGTGCTCGCGGAAGACGTCGATGACGACTACCTCGCCTATCTGCAATCCATCGGCGCGTCCTACGTGTTCGGCGGAAAGAAGGATATCGAGCTCGCGCGCGTCGTGGAAACGCTCGAGCGCGAGTTGAAGATCGGCACGTTGATAGTCGAAGGCGGCGGGCATGTATCGGGCGCGTTCGTCAATGCGCAACTCGTCGATGAAGTCAGCGTGCTGATCGTGCCGCTCGTCGACGGCCGCGAGGCGCATCCCTCTTCATTCGAAGTGGCGATGGACAAATGGCAAAAGCCCGCTTATCTCAAGCTCGATTCGGCGAAGACGCTCGATAACGACATGGTGTGGCTGCGTTATAAGCGCAAGGACTAGGCTAGCGCATCCACGCGCGCGAGGAACGCCAGCAATTCGCCGACAATCGCTTCGGGCGCATCTTCCTGCATGAGATGCCCCGAGCACGCCACTCGCGTGAACCGCGCGCCCGGAATGCGCGAAGCCAATTCGACGCCGCGTTTCGCTGGAATCCACTGGTCTTCCTCGCCCCAAAGAACCGTCACGGGGCAACGCAAATCGCCAAAGCGTGCTTCGATTTCATCGGTATAACGCTGGTCCATCTGCGCGATCTGTCTGTAGAAAGCCGCCTGTCCCGGTTCGCCGATCCACGGCCGCGTGTAGATGCGCAGCACGTCTTCCGAAAGCGGCCGATGCGCCGCGCCTTGCACATAGGCATCGACCATGGCGCGGTGTATGTAGGGCGGCACGCCCGCGAACGCACTCTCATGCTCACGAACGTGCAGCACGAAGGGCGATCCCCACGGCGACAGCGCGACAGGGTCGATCAGCATCAAGGAACGATAAACGCAGCCGTTCAGTAGCGCGGCCCGCAACGAAGTGGCGCCACCGAAGTCGTGCGCGAGCACGTCGGGCAACGCGCCCTTCCAGTCACGCTTCCAGTGATCGAGCAATGCCGCGAGCACGCGATTCTGCACGCCGAGCGATACGTCCTGCCCCTCGCGCTTGTCCGACTCGCCGTATCCCAGAAGATCGAAGTAATGCACGCGATGCGTCCGCGCCATCACCGGCGCAATCCGCCGCCATACCTGCGATGAGAACGGCGTGCCGTGCACCATCACGAGCGGCGCGCCCTCGCCTATCGCGCCATAACGGATAGCCTGACCTTCGAAGTCGAAAACCTGATCGAGCGGCAATGCGCCCGCTGATGAATCGCTCATGGCTCGCTGTCTGCGTTGGATGTGGTCCGACAGCATAAACCACGAACGCGAAATCGGTCGCAACTCTGTTTGCAACTCGTTTTGATGATACGAGTTGCGGCCGATTAGTTTGCTTAACGCAGATTCGTGCGCGCCAGCTCGACGATTTCGTCGCCACGGCCGCTCAAGATAGCGCGCAGCATGTAGAGACTGAAGCCCTTCGCTTGCGATAGCTCGATGGTCGGCGGCATCGCCAATTCATGCTTGGCGGTGACGACATCGACGAGCGCGGGGCCGTCGTGCGCGAAGGCATCGCGCAATGCGCCCTCCAGTTGCTCCGACTCTTCCACGCGCACCGACCATATGCCCGCGCCCTTCGCAATCTGCGAGAAGTCGGTCTTGCTGAGATCGACATTGGTGTCGAGATAACCGCCCGCCTTGAGCTCCATCGACACGAAGCCGAGCAAGCTGTTATTGAACACGACGACCTTGATCGGCAGCTTCAACTGAATGGCGCTCAAGAGATCGCCTAGCAGCATGGACAAACCGCCATCGCCCGACAGTGAGACCACTTGCCGTTGCGGATGCGCCGCTTGCACGCCGAGCGACTGCGGCATTGCGTTCGCCATGGAACCGTGATTGAACGAGCCATGCAACTGACGCTTGCCATTCATCGTGAGGTAGCGCGCGGCCCACAACGTGGGCGTGCCGACATCGACGGTAAAGATGGCATCCTCAGCGGCGATGTCATCGACCAGCTTCGTGAGATATTGCGGATGAATCGGACGGCCAGGCGCGGAAGGTGTCGCGTAGTGATCGAGGTCCTTGCGTGCATCTGCATAGTGCTTGAGCGCGTTGTCGAGGAAGCGTCGTTCCGTCTTGCGCGTGAGCTTGGGCAAGAGCGCCGTGAGCGTCTCCTTGATGGTGCCGACGATACCCATGTCGAGCGGCGTGCGCTTGCCGAGCTGCGCCCCGCGCCAGTCTATCTGCACGACCTTCGCGTGCGGCGGATAGAACGGCCGATAAGGGAAGTCGCAACCGAGCAGCACGAGCGTATCGCAGGACATCATGGCGTGATAGCCCGAGCTGAAGCCGATCAAGCCCGTCATGCCGACATCGAACGGATTGTCGTATTCGATGAATTGCTTGCCGCGCAACGCATGCACGACCGGCGCTCCGAGTGTATCGGCAAGCGCGACCACTTCGTCGTGCGAGCCCGCCACACCGCTGCCGCACATGATGGTCACGGCTTCGCAGCCGTTGAGCATGGCCGCGAGTGTGTCGAGTTGCGATTCGGCTGGAACGATTGCGCTCGACTCGCTTGCGGTCCACCGTGGTTCGACTCCGGGTCCGTCGCTCAAGGCAACATCGCCCGGCAGCACGATTACCGCGACGCCACGTTGATCGAGCGCCGCGCGCATCGCACGTTCGAGCACGCGCGGGAACTGCGATGCGTTCGACACCAGTTCGACGAAGTGACTGCATTCCTTGAAGAGCTCTTGCGGATGCGTTTCCTGAAAGTATCCGAGGCCGATTTCCGTCGATGGAATATGCGCGGCAATGGCCAGCACGGGCTGTTGGTTACGATGACAGTCGTAAAGCCCGTTGATGAGATGCAGATTGCCGGGACCGCAACTGCCCGCGCAGACGGCGAGCTTGCCGGAAGAAGCTGCGTCCGCGCCCGCGGCAAAGGCCGCGGCTTCTTCGTGGCGAGTATGCATCCAACGGATAGACCCGACTTTATCGAGGCTGTAGGCAAGCCCGTTGAGGCTGTCGCCCGTCACGCCCCAGATGCGTTCGACGCCCGCAGCGGCAAGCGTCTTTGCCAGATAATCGGCGATGGTGCTTTTGGCCATGTTCACTCCAATGACATACAGGGTTCGTTGGACGGTTGCACGTGTACTTAGACAGAAGAAATATCACAGTGCACGCTGACACGTCGTAAACCGTGCTGTCATACCAAGGGCCCGGTCCGAAGACCAGGCCCCTGGTGAAGCGTTTTCCAAGGTCGTCGAGCGTTATTTCATCGACATCAGATGCGGCAGAAACTGCGGAATATGCGGGAAGAAAATGATCAGCAGTAAGTCGATCACGAGCGCGAGAATGAAAGGCAGAATCGCACGCGTCGCCTTTTCGACCGATACACCACCAATGGACGCCGCCGTGAAGAGGCAGAAGCCAATAGGTGGCAGATTGATGCCAATAGCCGAATTGATCAGCACGATCACGCCGAATACGACGGGATCGATATGCATCTGCACGACGAGCGGCAGGAACACCGGGATTATCACCGCGATACTCGAAATGGTTTCAAGCACCGTATGCGCCGCGATCAGAAACAGGTTGATGAGAATGAGCAGGATGATGGCGCTCGTCGTGATCGCAAGGAAACTGTTCGCCACATGCAAGGGAATTTGCGCTTCGATCAGATACCGGCCGAGCACGAAGGCAAGACCCAACAGGAACGACACGCGCGTCGTGTTCACCGACGTCTTGACGAGAATCTCCTTGAAATGCGAGAGCTTCAAGGTGCGGAAGATGAACGCGCTCACCAGGGTGACGTACACCGCCGCAACCACGCCTGCCTCGACCGGCGTGAAGATGCCGCCAAGGATGCCGCCCAGAATGATGATCGGCGTGAGCAAGGCCCAGAATGCTTCGCGAAACGTAGTCCACAACTTGCGTGCGCTGAACGGCTCGACCGCGCTGTAGTCGTTGCGCACGGCGGTCACGTAGTTCACGATCATGAACGAAGCGACCACTAGGAGCATCGGCAAGATACCGGCAATAAACATCGTGCCTACCGATACATTCGCCGTGTAAGCATAGACGAGCATGCTCATCGATACCGGCGAAAGCAGCCCGAGCGATCCCGCCGCCGATTGCAATGCCACCGCGAACGCACGCGAATAGCCCTTCTTCACCATGCCCGGAATCATCACGGAGCCGATCGCCGCCGTATCCGCCGTGGCCGATCCCGAGAGGTCCGCGAAGAACATGCTCGCGACAATCGTGACCTGTCCGATACCGCCACGCATGAAGCCGACGAGCGCTTGCGAAAACTCGATGATGCGTCGGGAAACGCCGCCCGAATCCATGATCGCGCCCGTGAGCATGAAGAACGGAATCGCGAGCAGACCCACGTTATTGAGGTTCGAGAAGAGCTGTTGCGGAATGACGAGCAGCGGCGTGCCATTGATCGACAACGCCAGCGTCGCCGCGATACCAATACAGATGGCCACCGGTACACCGAGGCCGAGCAGCCCCGCGCCTAGAGCGATTGCCCACATGATGTCTTTATCCTAGAGATGGTCGGACACGCCTTCGATCAAAGCGGCGTTGGTCTGCGTCTGCGGCGCGAGGTGCGACACGACGATGCGCACCAGCGAATGAAACACGAGCAACGCGCCGCACACGGGAATAGAAAGATACGGATAGACCATCGAGATGGGAATCGATGCGGCCGTCTCCGTGCCCATCAACGCGAGCATGTCCGAGCCATACGCGACGAACACGGCGCCGAGCGCGAGAATCGCGCAGTCCGTGAAGTCCTTGAGCAAGGGCGCGATCGCCGCCGGCACGCGATCGGCCAGCACGCGCACTTCGGGATGTGCGCGCAACTTGACGCCTGCCGCCGCACCCAGGCACGTGAGCCAGACGAAGAGATACGCCGCGGCTTCGTCGGACCACGAAAGCGAGTCGTGCAGCACGAAGCGGAACACGACCCCGAGACCGGCGACGATCACCGCTGCCAGCAAGAGGCAACTGCTGACGAACAGGTTCAGCTTCAGAACCATGTCGTCGATGAACATCAAGCCACGCGCGAGCTTTTCCATACGGGTTTCCTCCGGCACTTCCGGTGACAAAGGCGTCATTTGGATGCCACGGACGAGGCCTGCTTGGCCGCGTTCATCTCGGCGTAGAGCGCGGCGCCATCCGGAATCTTCGCAACGAGTTCGTCACGCGCGGACTTCGTGGCTTCGGCCCACGGCGCAGTGTCGACCATCGTCACTTGAATGCCCTTGGCCTTCATCGTCGCGAGTGCGGCGTCGTATTCGCGCTTGTACTCCTTCAGGTCGAAATCGGCGGCGACCGCGGCTGACTCTTGAAAAGCCTTCTGGTCAGCAGGCGACAGCTTGGTCCAGGCGCTCTTGCTCATCGCGAGCACGACGGGCAGGTAGTTCACGTGCGTCACATAGAAATGCTTGGCGACGTCGGAGAACTTGTCCTGCACGAATTGCTCGGGCGATGTGTCCGCGCCATCGACGAGGCCTTGCGACAGCGCGAGGAACAGCTGGTTATAGGCGAGCGGCGTGGGGTTCGCGCCGAGCGCCTTATAGCCCGCGATATAGCCAGGGCTTTGCATCACGCGCACCTTCAGGTCCTTCATGTCGGCAAGCGACGTGACCGGACGCTTGGTCGTGAAGAGATTGCGTTCGCCGACAGCAAGCCACGTGAGACCGACCATGTTGACCGGCTGCATCATGTCGAGATACTTGCGGCCGACGGGTCCTTGCAGCACCTTGTTCGCCTCATCCATGCTGCTGAAGAGATAAGGCATGTCGAAAATCTGCCATTGCTTGATCGTATTGTCGATCGGCGCTTGCGCGGAGATCATGAGTTCCTGCGTGCCAGTGCGCAACGCCTGCGCCATCTGCACTTCGCCCCCGAGTTGCGATTGGGGAAAGAGCTGAATCTCGACATGGCCATGCGTGCGTTGCGCGACTTCCTTGGCGAAGACCTGCGCGGTCAGTTGATAGTGATTGTCCGGTGCGAGCGTATGCCCAAGCTTCATCACGACCTTGTCTTGCGCCATCGCGCTGCCTGTTGCGGCGACGCACAATGCGGCGAGCACGGCGCTCATCGTCACGCGCAACGAGCGATGCGCCTTGAAAAGCGAATTCATGTTGTCTCCTTCCCACGTTCTTCACGATATGGACACCGCCTTCTGCCTCTTCTTGTGCCTCATGTGTCGTGCATGTCGAAGAGCGACGGGTTGACGCAAGTATTTGTGATCGCGTCAACGGTGCGTTAGGACCAGGCTCCAGATTTCTTGTACTTTTTAACGCTGGTTTCCATGCAAACGCGACGTGACGCTAAAAAGTCCAAAAGATCGCGCGAACCGTCCTACCGCGTGAACCAAGCGCATCTTTAAAGTGACTTCCACGTTGACGGTGTGTCGCTCGCAAGCGATACGCCGTGTTTACCCCACCTAATACATTGGTTCGTCAACATGGCCAAACGCCCGCACATGGACTGTTATGCAATCGGCGATACCGCCGATTTCGCAAAGACCGTATCCGAATACGACATCTATGGATTTGCCGGGATAGTCGGCGACTTTTACGCCGTGCATCTGAACGAAGAGTTCGCCAAGACCACGCGCTTCGAGAAGCGCATTGCGCAAGGCTGTCTCTCGGTCGGCTTTCTTTCGACAGTCATGGGCCATATGGCGGCGAAGGCGCCGAGTCCGGGCGCGGTGTCGTATCGCTATGACATCACGTTCAATGCGCCGGTGTTTATAGGCGATACGGTCACTGCGCGTCTCACGCTCGAAGAGAAGGATGAAGAGCGCAACGTGTGCGTATTCGTCGCCGATGTCACGCGGCAAGACGGCGTGGTCGTGGCATCGGGCAAGACTTACCTCAAGGTGCTGTGACACGATGCTGATGAACACCTCGCCCGTCATAGCGGAACAGCACGGCGCACTGCGTCTCCTGACGCTCAACCGCGCCGATAAACTCAATGCCTTCACGCCGGAAATGCTCGCGGCGCTCGAAGCAGGACTCGACGATGCACTCGCCGACGATGCAACGCGCGTCATCGCCATCACGGGTAGCGGTCCCAAGGCCTTCGCTGCTGGCAACGATATCGAGCGGCTGGTTACGCTCGACAGCGCGGGCGCGTATCGTGACATGGTAGCCGGGCAGCGCGCGTTGTTGCGCCTGCATGAAAGCGCCAAGCCGACCATCGCAATGGTCAATGGCTTCGCGCTAGGCGGCGGGTTCGAATTGGCGCTTGCTTGCGACTTCGTGATTGCATCGACGAAAGCGAGCTTCGGGTTTCCCGAGATCACGCTCAATACCATGCCCGGCTGGGGTGGCACGCAACTCGCCGTCGCCAAGATGGGGCTCGCCTGCGCCAAGCGATTCGTATTGAGCGGGCGGCGTCATACGGCTCAGGAATGCGCGTCGTTCGGCTTTCTGCACGAGATCGTCGAACACGATGCATTGTTCGATACAGTGCGCGAGTTCGCCGAAACACTCGCCGTCTACGACCCCTTCGCAATGGAAATGGCGAAGCGCGCGCTCAATCGCGCGAACGAAATGCCCTTGTCCGCAGGACTCGACTTTGAAGCAGCGCAATACGCGGTGAATTTCACGAGTGAAGGCGCGCGCGCGGGCTTGAGGCAGTTCATGGAAAAGCGCCTTGCACGGCGCGCCTCGACCGTGACGGTGACCGAATGAGCACGATACATCGTTTGCCTCACTGGCTCGGCGAAGAGCACGCCATGATTCGTGAAGCCGTTCGCCGCTTCGCCGACAAAGAGATTGCACCGCATTCCGAGGAGCTCTGGGAGCAAGAAGCCTTTCCCTACGATATCTGGCGTCAAGCCGGCGAGCTTGGCTTCACCGGCCTGCCCTATGCGGAGCAATGGGGCGGTGGCGGTGGCGACTGGCTTTCGTTTGTCATCGTGCTCGAAGAACTGGCGCGCGTAGATTGTGCGGTCGCGAACGCCTTGATGGCCAATTCGACTGTCGCGAGTCTCTTGTCGAACTACGGCACATCGACGCAAAAGGACCTTTATTTAAGGCCTGTTCTCGAAGGCAGCCAGATCGGTTCGATCGGTTTGTCCGAGCCCGATGCGGGATCGGATGCGGCCAACATCGCCACACGTGCGCGCTTCGATGGCGAGCGCTGGGTCATCGATGGCGCGAAGACTTTCATCAGCAACTCGGGCACTGAACTCGGCGGACCGGTGGTAATCGCGGCTGTGACCGGTACGCGTGCCGATGGCAAGAAAGAGATTTCGAACTTCATCGTGCCTTCGGGCACTACTGGCTATCAAACGGGCCGCAAGCTGCGCAAGATCGGCTGGCGCGCTTCGATCACGCACGAGTTGTTCTTCGAAAACTGCGCGATCCCCGCAGAGAATCTGCTTGGTGAACGCGGCGCGGGTTTGCGTCAGACGCTCGCGCAGATCAGCACAGGCCGCATTTTAATCGGCGCGCTTGCGCTCGGCATCTTGCAAGGCTCGCTCGAACGGTCCGTCGAATACATGAAGACGCGACGCGCGTTCGGCCGCGCGATAGCGGAGTTTCAAGGCCTGCAATTCAAGGTCGCCGACATGGCGACGCACGCGCATGCCGCACGTCTCATGCTTTACGACGCCGCCACATTGAAGGACAGCGGCGCGCCGTTCGACATGCAGGCATCGCAAGCCAAGCTCTTCGCCTCGGAACAGGCGATGCACGCAGCGCATCAGGCTTTGCAGATACACGGCGGTTACGGCGTGATGGCGGAGTATCCGGTAGCGCGCGCATTCGGCGACGCCAAGGTGCTCGAGATCGTCGAAGGGACATCCGAAATACAACGCATGATCATCGCGCGTGCGGCGCTTGCCTGATAACGCGCGGACGAAGGGGGAGTTTATGCTGGAAGGCATCAAGGTACTGAGTTTCACCCATTTTCTGCAAGGGCCCGCCGCCGTGCAGATGCTCGCCGATGTCGGCGCGGATGTCATCAAGATCGAGCCACCGGGCGGCGCGTTCGAGCGAAGCTGGACCGGCGCGGACGCTTTCGTCGAAGGCGTGAGCGTGTTCTTTCTGCTGGGCAATCGCAATCAGCGCAGCATCTCGCTCGACTTGCGTGAGGAAGCCGCGCGTGAAATCGTATGGCGGCTGATCCGCAAAGCCGATGTATTGATAGAGAACTACCGCCCCGGTGTGCTCGACAAGATGGGCTTCGGCTATGCGCAAGTGCACGAGGTCAACCCGCGTCTCGTGTATTGCTCGTGCACGGGTTATGGATCGTCGGGTCCCTATCTCAAGCGCCCGGGACAAGACCTGCTATTACAAGCGATGAGCGGCATGACCATGCTTTCCGGTGAAGCCGATTCGCCGCCGACGCCTGTCGGCTCCGCTATCGTCGATCAACATGCAGCGGTGCTGGCAGCGTTCGGCGTGGTTGCTGCACTTCAGTCGCGCGAACGCACGGGTGTGGGTACGCGTGTCGAGAGCAATTTGCTGAACGCGGCACTGGATTTGCAGATCGAGCCTTTCACGTACTACATGAACAAGGGTCCGCTCTGGCAGCGCACCCAGCCGCCAACGGGCAGCCGCTTTCATCCTGCGCCCTATGGCGTCTATAAAACGCTCGACGGTTATATCGCGATCTCGCTTACACCGACGCAGAAGCTCTCCAATGCGCTCGATGTCCCCGCGCTCGCCGAGTTCACGCATCCGAAAGACAACGTGCGACGTCGCGATGAAATCAATCGACTGGTCTATGACGCGTTGACCAGGCGCACGACAGAAACATGGATGCGCGTCTTCGAGGAGCACGATATCTGGTTCGCGCCGGTCAACGACTACGAGCAGGTCGAGGTCGACCCTCAAGTCGCGCATAACCAGATGATCATGTCGTTCGAACACGAAGAGGCGGGACCGATACGCGTACTTGCGCATCCGGTGCGCTATGACGGCGAGGCGCCGCCCATGCGACGGCATCCTCCGCGACAGGGCGAGCACACACGTGAGGTGCTGGCCGAACTGGGTTATGACACTACGCGGATCGACGAACTGGTCGATGCCGGCATCGCGCTGACTTCGAGGAGAAATGCATGAGCGCCCAACTACACGCTGCTCCCGCAGCACCCGAACTGCTGCGCTTCGACGATGTAGAAATCGGCCGCTCGCAGGTGGACGTCCACACCGTGGTCGAATCGGCGGTCAATGCGTTCGGCCATCTGTCGGGCGATCTGAATCCCCTGCACATGGAGCAAGCGTTTGCGGAGCGCTCACCGTTCGGAAGACGCGTCGTGCACGGCCTGTTGACGGCCTCGCTCGTCTCGGCCGCACACACGCGACTGACCGGTCCGGGCTTCGCTTATGTCGGACAAGAACTGCGTTTTCTGGGGCCAGTGTTCATCGACGACACCATCACCATCAACGTGACCGTGGTGGAGAAGAAGGACGCCAAGCGAATTCTCGTGATGGACACCATGGTTCGCAATCAACGCGGCAAGGTCGTGCTGAGCGGGCTTTCCGCGCTAAAAGAACTCAAGTTCGAATGAGACGCGTCGGGGAATCCGCCAGTTACGGGCGGCGCAAGCATTCGTTAGACTTCGATGCAGCGCCGCGAAAACGAGCGCAGCACGAATGAAGCGCCGCCCGCAGGAGACGAAAGTTGAGTACCGCATGTGGTTGCCACGTTCCGGTCATCAAGATCGAGAACTACGAATATGGCGCGCACGTCAAGTCGATGGACTTCCACTTTGCGCCGCTCGAAGTCATGAAGTCGACACTGCCTTATCCGCATCGGCATGACTTCTATCACATCGCCTGGGTGGTGACGGGCACGGGTCATCATGTCATCGACTCGGTGCGTTACGAGGTGCGTCCGCAGTCGCTGTTCTTCATGGCACCAGGCCAGATACACGACTTCGTTCTATCCCCCGATACGGTCGGCTGGTCGATCAGCTTCTCATCCGAGTTCTTTTCGTTTCGCGTGCAAAATCGGCATTCGGAAACCGAAGTGCCGGTGCACGACTTCGATCAGCTTGCCGCAGCGGTCTATCTGAACGACGCGCAAGCGCATGAAATGATGCGTCTCATCGACGGCATGATGGACGAGTATCGCTCGGAACTGCACGGCCATCAGGATGCAATCTGGGCTTATCTGCGTATCTTTTTGCTCAAGGCCGCGCGCATGAGCAGCGCGGCGGCGGTCACGGAGTCGGGCACGTCGCGTAACGTGTTGTTGTCGCGCCGCTTCAAGAGCCTTCTGGAGAAGCATTTTCGCTCGATGAACGATGCCGCCGACTACGCGCGTCTGCTCAACGTGACCGAGCGCGCGCTCAACGAAGCCACGCGCGCGGCGCTCGGCAGCACGGCTGCAAAGCTGATACGCGAACGCGTCATGCTCGAAGCCAAGCGCTTGCTGCTGCATTCCGAAGTGAACGTGGCGGAGATCGCATCGCAACTCTCTTTCGACGACCCCGCTTATTTCAGCCGGTGCTTTCGCAAGCACACGGGCCGCTCACCGATCGACTATCGCCGCAGCCTCGACAAGTTGCATATTTGAACGCGCATTCGGTATTCCATGCAGAAATGTCCAACAGATCCCGCGTTTCATCCTAACGTCGCGTGAGCATGGGTTTTTAGAATCGACGTGCGTGTTCAACGTATTCTGCAACCCACTTGCATGAGACAAGCGCGATGCATTAAGCGCGTCCGCTCTCGTCCACAGGAGACAAAGTGTCGAACGCTACAACCCCGCTTTCCGATATCTATTCACTCACGCAGGACCAGACACGGCTCTTTCGCGAAACGCTCGACCGCACGGCTGTAAAAGTCGCGGCCGATGAATTGAGTTTCGGTGTCGAGTTTCCGCAAGTCACGGGTCCCGATGGCGAATGGGTGCGTCTGCCCGCTTCGCTATCCGCCGGCTATGACGGCGACGCCTGGAGTCACGGCAACTGGTTCTGTGGCTTCTGGGTAGGCCTTTTGCTCACGTCGCATCTTCATACCGGCGACGCGAAATTTCTCGAATGGGCGCGTGCGCGCATGCTGCTGGTCGAACAACGCGCGGACGATCCGAACACGCATGACATCGGCTTCATCTTCGACAGCAGCGCGGTGCCCGGCCATCACATCACGGGCGATGCACGCTTTGCCGATATCGCGTTGAAGGCGGCGGACAAACTGCGCGCCCGCCTCGTCACCACGCGCGATGGCGCTTATCTCGCGTCATGGGGACCGCTCGCCGATCCGCGCGGCAGAAGTGCATCCGCAATCGATACGATGGCCAATCTCTCGCTGCTCTACTGGGCGGCGAATCATGCCGATGACGGCAGCTATCGGCAGGCAGCGGACGCGCATGCCGCGATGACTGCACGCGCCTTCGTGCGTCCCGACGACTCGACGTATCACGCCGTCGAATACGATCTCGAAACGGGCGCGCGCAAACGTGGCTACACTTTTCAAGGCGCATTCGACGAGTCTGCATGGAGCCGCGGTCAGGCCTGGGCGATCTACGGGTATGCGAATTCCGCGCGCGAAACGGGCAAGCTCGCGTACATTGAACTCGCCGAGCGTCTGGCCGAATACTATCTGCGCCGTCTCGATGGCCGTCAGATTCCCCCTTGGGACTTCGACGCAACCGGCAGCGATGCCGACATCAAGGACACGGCCGCCGCCGCTATCGTCGCATCGGCTTTGCTCGAACTGGCGCGCATTCATCCATCGGCGGATGCCGCGGCAAAATGGAGCCGTCACGGAGTCGCGATGCTCGAAGCGTTGTGCCGCGATGAGTTCACCAAGGACGGCGAACACGGCCTGCTGCACAACTCCTGCTATTCGAAGCCGCACAACATTGGCGTGGATGGCGCGACCATGTTCGGCGACTTCTTCTTTGTCGAAGCCTTGTGTCGTGTCGTGCATCCGGGCAAGCTGCGCCCGCTCGACGCACCGCGCATTCCGCTAGCGTAAAGAACAATACCGGCGACATACGCATGTCGCCGGCATTCGTTCAGCCCTTGCGGACGGCGTCGGGCAGATCGCGTCCGTGGAACTTCTTGTAGATCGCGTTGAGGTTGCCGTTCTTCTGGTTCGTGCTGACCCACTTGTCCACCCACTCTTTCAGAGCCGGTTGATCCTTGTTCATCGCAATGCCGAGATCGAAGTTCTTCTGTTCGAACTTGAGTTCGATATTGCGTGCGGGCGCACGTTTCTGCATTTCCTGAAGGTTCGACGGCGTGCTGGAGAAGATGTCGATCTGACCCGCGACCATCGACGTGATGAGCGTGGCGTCGTCTTCATAGCGCTGAATTTGCGCGCCCTTCGCTTGCTGCGTCGTCAGCGTGTCGTTGACCGTTGCGCGCGTGAGCCCGATGGTCTTGCCATCGAGGTCCGCATAGTCCTTCACCTTGATGCTCTTAAGCCCACCCACGATGATGGTGATCACCGCATAGGGAATCGAGAAATCGACGACCTTTGCGCGCTCCGGCGTGATCGACAAGTCGGCGATCACGAGATCGGCGCGCTTTGCCTGCAAGGTCGGAATGCGCGCGGCGTTAGTGATCTGCACGAGTTCGAGCTTGACGCCGAGATCTTTTGCGAGCGCGGCGGCGGTATCGACATCCGAGCCTGCGGGCTTGAGGTTCTCGTCGGCGTAGCTGAAGAGCGGCGTGCCCATTGCGATGGCAACGCGCACGACGCCGGCCTTCTTGATGTCATCGAGCTGATCGGCCATTGCGCTGTGAATGGCGCCTGCCATCATCAATGCCGCCACGCATGCGCGTGCAATGTGTTTCTGTGCTTTCAAGTGATGTCTCCGTCTTCTTGGATTGAAAAAATGCCGTTCAAAGGCCGTTGTTCAAAAACGCTCGCAATTCGGGCGTGCGTGGCGCATCGAGCATGCTGCCATCGCCCACTTCCCACACCTTGCCCTGATGCATATAGATGATGCGGTCCGCCACGCGCTTGGCGAACGCCATTTCATGCGTGACGAGCAGCATGGTCATGCCATCGGCCGCGAGGTCTTCCATGACACGCAGCACTTCTCCCGTGAGTTGCGGATCGAGCGCGGAGGTCACTTCGTCGAACAACATGACCTTGGGATTCATCGCGAGCGATCGTGCGATCGCCACGCGTTGCTGTTGTCCGCCCGACAATTGCTCGGGATAGGCATCGGCCTTCTGCCCAAGCCCGACTTGTTCGAGCACGTTGAGCGCGACGCGTCTCGCTTCGTCACGCGATAACTTCTTCACGTGCCGCAATGCGAGCATGATGTTTTCTTCGACCGTTAGGTGCGGAAAGAGGTTATAGCTTTGAAACACGATGCCGACTTCGCGCCTCAAGAGATGCAGATCCACCTTCGGATCGTCCACGCGAATGCCGCATACCTCTATCTGCCCTTGGTCGATGGTTTCCAACCGATCGATACAGCGTAACGCCGTGCTCTTGCCGGAACCGCTCGCACCGATCACGGCGATCATCTCGCCCTTGTTGACATCGAACGAGACGCCTTTCAGCACCTGATTGGAGCCGAAGCTCTTGTAGACCTCGTCGACCTTAACGATTGCTGACATTGAGCTTATTCTCCATCGATTGGCTCCAGCGCGAAAGCGGATAGCACAGGACGAAATAGAAAGCGCCGACCAGTCCGAAGATGAGGAACGGCTGAAAGATCGAGTTGTTGATGATCTGCCCTGCGCGCGTGAGTTCGATAAAGCCGATCACGGAGGCGAGCGAAGTCATCTTGATGATCTGCACGAGAAAGCCCACCGTGGGCGGCAAGGCAAGCCGCATCGCCTGCGGGATGATGACGAGCCTCAGACTCTGCCAGCGCGACAGCGACAGGCACTCGGCGGCTTCCCATTGCGGCTTGGGCATGGCTTCGACGCAGCCGCGCCAGATGTCGCCGAGATACGCGCTCGAATAAACCATCAGCGCAAGACCCGCCGCAACGAGCGCGGGTACCTGATAGCCATACACGGATAACCCGAAGTACACGATGAAGAGCAGGATCAGCAACGGAATGCCCTGAATCGCCTCGATAAACACGATGGCTGTGCGCGCGAGCCAGAGGCGCGGCGAGATGCGCGCCAGCATGACGAGGAATCCGCCGATACCGCCGAGCACGAACGCAAGCATGGAGAGCACCAGCGTCCAGCCGATCGATTGCACGAGGTACACAAAATGCGATGCCGTGAATCCGCCGCTCATGCCGCACCTCCGGGAATGACGGTATCGATGCGCGGGGAGTCCGGCGGCGTCTTGCCCGCGCGTTTTGCGGCAAGACGGATGGCGCGGCGCCGCTTGAACAGATGCTCACCGACAGCCCATGCAATGAGCTTGATGATGAGCGACAGCCCGAGATAGAGCAGCGCGACGACGATATAGGTTTCAAGCGAGCGGAAGGTATCCGACTGCACGGTGTTGGCAACGGCGGTCAGTTCCTCGGCGGAGATTTGCGAAGCGATCGCCGAGGCTTGCATCATCAACAGGAACTGGCTCGTGAGCGCCGGATAAACCTTCTCGATAGAGGGCTGCAACATTACATTCCAGCCGATGCGCCAGCGCGAAAGACCCAGGCACTCTGCTGCTTCGATCTGCCCGCGTGGCACCGATTCCAGACCCGCGCGAATGATCTCGGCGGCATAAGCGCCGATGTTGATGGTCATGGCGAGCGCAGCCGCGGCAAAGGTCGGCATGCGCAAGCCTATACTCGCCAGCCCGAAATACAGCAGGAAGATCTGCACGAGAAACGGCGTGTTGCGCACCGCCTCGATATAGATGATGCAGAGGCGCGTCAGCACCGGCACCTTCGCGCGCTTGGCGAATGCCACGAACATGCCGAGGATGAGGCCAAAGAACACCGCCACGCACGTCATCTTGAGCGTGAGCCACGCGCCTAAAAGGAACGTCGGCCAGTACGGCAACAACGGAGCAAAGTCGAGAGAGAACATGGCGGTCGTGCCTCAGTTCGAAGGAGCGAGTCAGACACTTCTGGATGTATGACGACTGACTACGCGAATTCGGCATTCTGTATGCCGCATGCATTACACCGGATCGAAAGGACCCGTCACCGTGAACACGCCGCCCTGATACACCGCAACTGGATCGGTCGGTGCGGGCGCCGGCGTGGCTTCGACCTTGTCGCGGAACTTCTCGGACGAGTCGCGCGGCTCGAAGCCGAGTACCGACGCGTCACAGTTGTCCCACCAGGTATGCGCATTTGCCGACATGCCGAAAACGATTGTGTGTCTGACGCCCGGAGTGAACAGCGCGCGGCGCAGCAGATCATGGAAGTCGTCGTAGCTCATCCAGCTCGCCATCATGCGGCGGTCCTTGGCCTCGGGAAAAACGGAGCCGATGCGGATACTCACCGTCTCGATGCCATAGCGGTCGAAGTACAACTGCGCCATGTCCTCGCCGAACGACTTCGACAAGCCGTAGTAGCCATCGGGACGCTTGCGCGCGCTGGCATCGATTCGTTCGTCTTGCCGATAAAAGCCTGTGACGTGATTCGAGCTCGCGAACACGATGCGCTTTACGCCGTTCAGCCGCGCCGCTTCGTAGAGGTTGAAGACGCCCTTGATGTTGGCTTCGAGTATCTCTTCGAACGGACGCTCCACCGATACGCCGCCGAGATGGACAATGGCGTCGCAATCGGCGGCGAGTGCATCGACTGCTTGACGGTCTGCCAGATCGCACGGCGCGATTTCTTCGTGAGGCGCTGCATCGCCCGACAATACGCCGGGCAGATCCGACACTCGCACATGCTCTGCAAACTCCGCGACACGATGCCGAATGGCTTTACCGATACCGCCCGCCGCACCCGTGAGCAGCAAGCGGTCGAAGCGCAATTCGGGTTTGAGGGTGCCCTGCAACGGCAATGCGTCCGTCTGTGATTCCATGAATTTTGTCTCCTGCATGCAATGCTAGGGATTACCCTGCGCGCATTTCTTGTACGTTGTCATATCACTCTATGCCGCATATCATCATTTGCAGAATGATTTGTCAACGTATGAAAGACCGATTCCCAGAACCTCTGGAAAACACTAAGAGAGCGCTGTGACACTAACGCCCGAACCTTCCGTCGACGTGTTCAATGTATCCGCATCCACGGATGTCGCCGCCCCTTCTCACGGCACACGCCGCAGTCTGACCACACAGCTCGTCGATGCACTGCGCGCACAGATCGACGCGCGTGAATTGCGAGCAGGTTGCCGAATCGCGACAGAGGCTGAGATGGTGCAACGCTTCGGCGTGAGCCGCACGGTGGTGCGCGAGGCGTTATCGCGACTGCAGGCCGCGGGCCTCGTCGAGACGCGTCATGGCATCGGTACGTTCGTGTGCGAAGCGAGTACCTCGTCGCTATTGCAACTCGATCCCGCCGACGTCGCCGGCTCCATGGATGCGCTCGCGATCCTCGAACTGCGTATCAGTCTGGAAACCGAATCGGCGGGCCTTGCTGCCACACGTTGCGATGCCGGCAGATTAGCGACCATGCGCGCGGCGCTCGCGGAGTTTGCGCGCGGCGTGGGTCAGGAAGATGGCACGGTATCGCCGGACTTTCGCTTTCATCTGGAAATCGCACATGCCACGGGAAATCGCTATTTCGTCGAGATCATGGAGCATCTTGGTTTAAGGATGTTTCCAAGGACACGGCTAACCGCGACCGCCATTCCACACGACCATTACGCCGATTATCTGGTTCGCGTGAATCGCGAGCACGAGCAGATTGCCGATGCGATCGAACGCGGCGATGCGGACTCGGCGCGCACGGCAATGCGCTTGCACTTGATCAACAGCAGGGAGAGATTGCGAAGAGCTCAGGCCACGGCGTGAATCCAGCCGCAAAATTGGGCCGCCGAAAATTCAGGCGGCCCTTAAGCGTTTTACCTTGCCAGATTCGGCTCGGCATCGACTTCGTCGTGCGGATCGATACTCTCAAGCGCCGGGTCGTGATGCAGCAGCAATACCGCCGCGACGCCCACCATCCCGGCGCCGGCCAGGCAAAGCAGACCTGCACCAAAGCCGCCCGTGCTGTCCTTGATCCAGCCCATTGCATACGGCCCGAAGAAGCCCGCGAGATTGCCAAGCGAGTTGATTGCGGCAATACCGCCAGCCGCCGCCGCGCCCGAAAGGAACGAAGCGGGCAAGGTCCAGATAATCGGCAGACAGCCGAAGATACCGAAGCCGGCGATGGAAAGCGCAATCATCTTTGCTACCGGATTATCCAGGCCAGCGGAAGCCGCGATACCGCCTGCGGCTACCATCAATGCAATGGCCACGTGCCAGCGACGCTCGAGCTTGCGGTCCGAGTGGCGACCCCACAGCACCATGCTGATCACACCGACCGCATAAGGCATGGCCGTGACAAAGCCAGTCTGCAAATTCGTCAAGCCGAAAGCCTTGACGATCTGCGGCAAGAAGAAGCTCAAGCCGTAATTGGTTGCGTTGGCGCCGAAGTAAATCAAGGCAATGGCAAGCACGCGCGGGTTAAAGATCGCTTCCTTCACGCTAAACGCATGAACCGACTCGCGATGCGCGCGCTCATGCGCCTGACGTTCGACGAGCCACTTGCGTTCGTCTTCAGCGAGCCAATGAGCGTCGGAGGGCTTGTCGGTCAGATAGAAGAACACCACGAATGCAAGCACCAATGCGGGCAGCGCTTCGATCAGGTAAAGCCATTGCCAGCCTTGCATGCCGGCCAAGCCATCCATTTGCAGCAAGGCGCCGGAAATAGGCCCGCCGATCACGGTCGAAAGCGGAATCGCGGCCATGAAGTAGCCCACCACTCGCCCGCGATACTTAGCCGGAAACCAAAGCGTTAGCAGGAAAATAATGCCGGGGAAAAAGCCCGCTTCGGCGATGCCAAGCAAAATGCGCAAGCCGTAGAACACATAAGCGTTCGACAAGCCCGTTGCTTGAGCGATGTGCGGAATCCACGCCATCAAGGCCGCAAGAATGCCCCACGTGAACATGATGCGCGCGATCCAGCGGCGTGCACCGAAACGTTCGAGCAGCAGGTTGGAAGGGACCTCGAAGAAAAAATAGGCAATGAAAAAGATGCCGGCGCCAAAGCCAAACATACTCGCCGAAAAGCCGAGCGCCTTGTTCATCTGCAAGGCGGCAAAGCCGACATTGACGCGATCGAGGTAAGCGATGAAGTAACACAGAATCAGGAACGGCACGAGACGAAACATCACGCGCTTCATGGTGCGAGTTTCAAGCTCCATCTATGTCTCCTCCGAATTGAATAATCGGTAGTTGGCTGGCATACGTTGGGATACTCGCGCAGCCTACTCTTTAAGCGGAGACGACAGAAGTGGTGTTTAGCCTGCCTCACGAACTTTCGTTCGCTTTAGCGCTAAATATTTGCGCGCCATTGCGGTGCGGCGCGCATTGCTAAAGGTGCGGAGCGGACTTGCCGCTCCTTGAGGCCGTCGTTATGCGACCGGTAACATCGCACCGTATGCCGGTTCGGGCAGGCCTTTGACGCCGGGATTCAGCGCGAAGACGCAGCCGTCGTCTTCGGTGGCGTTCGCACCGGGGCGAATCGACGTTACGTAGAGCGTCGAGAGGTCACTGCTGCCGAACGCGCACATCGACGGCTTGCTGGCCGGCAATGCGATTTCACGGTCGAGTTCGCCTCGCGGCGTGAAGCGCAAAAGGCGGCCGGCGTCGTTGGCGCAAGTCCAGTAACAGCCGTCGGCGTCCACGGCCGCGCCGTCGGGACGGCCCGCATAGTCATGCAGATCGGCGAAGACGCGGCGGTTACGCGGTGTGCCCGTGTCGGGATCGAAATCGAATGCCCAGATCACACGCTTGGTTGGATGCGAATCCGACAGATACATCGTGCGGCCATCCGGCGACCAGGCGAGACCGTTCTGGGTGACCAGGCCATCGACGATAGGCTCCGACAGCACGCCGTCCGTATCGAACCGGAACAGCGCGCCAGCCGGACTTGCGAGCGACATGTCCTGCACCATCGTGCCGGCCCAGAAGCGGCCCTGACGGTCGCAGCGGCCGTCGTTGAAGCGCATGCCCGGCGCGGGAAAGCTCGGTGCGGCCAGCTTCGATGGTCGAATGTCTTTTGTCGACTGCATGCCGAATGCAAACAGGCCGCTCTCCATGCCCGCCACGACAGTGCCTGTCGGATCGAATGCAAAACACGCGATCTGCTCGGGCAACGTCCACTCGCTGCGCTCGCCGCTCGCGACGACGAGACGCACGAACTTGCGCGCCGGAATATCCACCCAGTAAAGCGCGCCCTCTTCGGCGCGCCACACCGGGCACTCGCCGACCGCCGCGTGTCCCGCCGCTTCGAGGCGCTCCACGCTCGCCATTACTTGCGCTCCAGCGGTTCGCCGAGGACGTATGGACCGCCTTGAAAGCGTTGCGCGGGGTCGTCGCGGTCGGCTGTCGGCGCGGTTGTGGGGAAGAGTCCGTTGAACTGTTCCGAACTGTCTTGCGGACGGAAGCCCAAAAACGCCGCGCCCGAGTTGTCCCACCACTTCACCGGATTGTTGGATGCGCCGTACACCACCGCATGGCCGACGCGGTTGGCGAAGAGCGAGCAACGCACGAGCTCGATGAAGTCGCGGTAGCTCAGATAAGTCACCAGCATGCGCGGATTCTTCGGCTCCTCGAACGACGAGCCAATGCGCAAGTTGACCGTCTCGATGCCGAAGCGATCGAAGTAGTAGCGCGACAGCGACTCGCCGAAACACTTCGTCACGCCATAGAGACTGTCCGGGCGATGCGGCGAATCCGTGTCGAGCACCTCGGTGACCGGATGAAAACCGATCGCATGATTCGAACTCGCGAACACGACGCGCTTCACGCCATGCCGGCGCGCCGCTTCGTAGATGTTGTAAGTGCCGCGAATGTTCGCTTCGATCAGATCGTCGAAGGGCGCGTCGATGGAGATGCCGCCGAGATGCACGATCGCATCGACGCCTTCCACCATGCGCATTACCGCGTCGCGGTCCGCGAGATCGACCGCGCTGACTTCCTCGTGGGAGGCTGCGTCATCGAGCGGTGCGATGTCCGAAACGCGCACGACATCGGCCCACTGCGCAAGCGCGGGCCGCAACTGGCGCCCGAGATTGCCGGCCCCGCCGGTCAGAAGCAGACGCTTGAACGGTTTGCCCGTTGCGGATGGCTGGTTCATCGAAACTCCTTGAGATACGTGAGATAAATTGAAAGCTCTATGGAAGAAAACGTTTTCGGCTTTATAGTGATGCCGATACGGCCACAGCGAAGGCGCTCCTCATCGATTTTATCGATGCGACGTTTCCCGAACCGACGTCAAAATCCGTTAACATTGGAAAAAGCCAAAGTAAACGTTACCCTCCGAATGAAGAAAACTTCTACGACCATTCGCGATGTCGCCGCCGCAGCGGGCGTCTCGGTCGCAACGGTGTCCAAATATATCAACGGCGCGCAGCGCTTTTCGGCACCCGTCGAGGCCAAACTCAAGGCGGCGATCGAAACGCTAGGCTATCGTTCGAACCCGCTTGCCCGCTCGATGATCACCGGCCGCACGCGCACTATCGGCCTCACGATTCTCGACATCAGCAATCCGCACTTCACCAACGTCGTGAAAGGCGCGAACCGCATTGCGCTCCGGCACGACTACACGCTCTTGCTCGTCGATATCGACGAAACCCAGGCCCGCGAACGTCCGCTGATCGAAGCCCTCGCGCAACGCGTGGACGGTCTGATCGTCAGTTCGCGGCTACCCGACGAAGAAGCACACTGGATGCTCGATCTCGGCAAGCCCGTCGTGCTTCTGCGCAACGCGGAAGCGCTGCCGATTCCAAGCGTCGGTATCGACAACCGCCTCGCCGCCCATATGCTCGCGCGGCACCTGCTCAACCTCGGGCACCGGCGCATTGCATACCTCGGCTTCGGCCAGGCGCGCATCAACGACGAGCGGATTCGCGGCGTGCGCGAGTGTCTCGAAGACGTGGGCCTCGAACTCGATGTCCACGACGCCCACGCGCCCACTTCGCTTGCAGGCGAACACGCATGCTCGCGCGTGATGCTCGGCCCGAGGCGTCCCCAGGCGGTTATCTGCTACAACGACCTGATCGCGCTCGGCTTCATGAAGGAAGCCGCGACCCTCGGCATTCGCGTGCCCCAGGACGTCTCCGTCACCGGCATCGACAACGTGCCGTACGGCGCTTACGCCGCGCCCGGACTCACCACCGTCGATATCCAGAGCGAGAAGATGGGCGAACTCGCAATGCAGAAGCTCATCGATTCCCTCGCCGGTCATCCCGACCCCGGTAATTCCATGTTCGAGCCGCGCCTGATCGTGCGTGAATCGACGGCTGCGGTGACTGCTACTGCATGATGTATTCATAACGCAATATGCCGCCGGCATCTTTCGAGTGTCGGCGGCATTTTGCATGCGATCAGGATTCCAGCTTGGCCGGCGTCATTTTCGGCGTGAGCACGTGCATGATGGCGAACGCGATCAGGTAAGCCGATGCGCCGATGGCGAACAGCGCCCAATACTGACCGGTGCGTTGGAGCACTTGGCCGATCACTTCCGAGAACAGCACGCCGCCGATCGAGCCGGCCATGCCGCCGATACCGACCACTGCACCGACCGCGCGCTTCGGGAACAGATCCGACGCCGTGGTGAACAGGTTTGCCGACCAGCCCTGGTGCGCCGCTGCAGCGAGACCGACGATAGCGACCGCGACCCACAGATTCTGCGCCAGCGAAACGAATGCAATCGGCAAAACACAACATGCACAGATGAACATGGCCGTCTTGCGCGCCGCGTTCACGCTCCAGCCCGCTCGCATCAGCGCCGATGAAATCCAGCCGCCGCCGATACTGCCCACCGTGGTGATCGCGTAGATCACGACGAGCGGCAGACCGATATGCTGCATGTCCATGCCACGCGATTCGTTGAGCCACTTCGGCAGCCAGAACAGGTAGAACCACCACACCGGATCGGTCAGGAACTTGCCGATCAGAAACGCCCAGGTTTCACGCTTCTTGATGAGCACCTTGAAGCCGGGAGCGCCTGCGTGAGCGTTGGCGGCATCGGCGATTTCGGTGTCGTCGCGTTCGATATCGTCGTCATGCGCGCTCGCGTCCGGTTGGCGATACATCACGAACCACACCACGAGCCACACGAGACCGATCGCACCGATCATCACGAACGCCGCGCGCCAGCCGAAGGCAACGGCGAGCGCCGGGATGATCGCCGGTGCGAACACCGCACCGATGTTCGCGCCGGAATTAAAAATACCAGTAGCGAGCGCGCGTTCGCGACGCGGGAACCATTCGGCCGTCGTCTTGATGGCCGCCGGGAAGTTGCCGCCTTCGCCGATACCGAGCAGCGCGCGCACCATGGCAAAGCCCATGACGGAGCCGACCGCCGCGTGCAGCATGGCGGCGATGCTCCAGACGAACATGGCGAGGCCGTAGGAGATGCGCGTACCGAGCCAGTCGACGATACGCCCGAAGCACAACAGTCCGATTGCATAGAACGCCGAGAATGCGATCACGATGCGCCCGTACTGAACCTGCGTCCAGCCGATGTCATGCTGCAGAACCGGTGCGAGCAGACCGAGAATCTGCCGGTCCATGTAGTTGATGACGGTGGCGAAGAAGAGCAGCGCACACACGGTCCAGCGATAACGGCTGGCTGCGCGCACGACGCCTACGACGGCTGTTTGCATGAATGTCTCCGTACGCGGCGGCGCTCGTCGTGCCGCGTGACTTGTTGCATTGACGGCGACGAGCGCCGTGGGCTTCGGCTTATCGCGTGACTAGAACGCGCTTGCCGGCCAGGTTTTGGAAAACGTTTTTTGAAGAATAATGGCTTCAGTGCGTGTTGCCTATCCCTGTACTTTCCCTAATGCCGCCAGAGCCGCTCCACATAAGGCCCCGCTGCTAAACGAAATGTAGTTGAAAGATTGAGTTAATCGTTTTCTGCGTTGTTTCCAACAAAGCTTGGCGCCCACGCCGGTTGAATCTGGTGTTTTGCATTCAGTCATGCGGCATCTTGTCTTTTGCATGCAAACGCGCCGCGAAACGCTAAAGGCAGGTGGCTTCGCTGCCGATAACTGTCACTTACGTCTTTCACATCGCCCAGTGCTCCCCATGCTTCGTATTCGTCTAGCCCGCTTGAACGTCGGCACCAAATTCGCCGCGCTGGCGTGTTCTCTGGCGGCCATCGTTGTCGCCACCCTCACACTTGTCGTCACCCGCTCGGCCGGCGAGCAAGTCGATGCGCACGCGCTCGCACGCGTCGAAAGTGAGAATCGCTCGATCGCATCGATGATCGGCCTCTACAACACGGCCGTGAGCGCCGAAGTCTCGCGCTTCATGACGATGTTCTCGAATCGCCTGCCTGCTGCCTTCTCGCTCGACGAATCGCATACGGTCGACATCGGCGGCGTTGCGACGCCTGCGATCAACGCGGGCGACAAGCCACTCAACGGCGACTTCGCCATTCCCGATGCGTTTCTCGCGGAAAGCGGCGCAATCGCGACCGTTTTTGCGCGCACTGGCGACGACTTCGTGCGTGTGACGACCTCGCTCAAGAAGCAGGACGGCACGCGCGCCATCGGCACGCTGCTGGATCGCAAGGGACCGGCTTATGCACCGATTCTCGCGGGCAAGTCGTACATCGGCGTGGCGGCGCTGTTCGGCAAGCAGTACATCACCGAATACAAGCCCGTGACGGATACATCGGGTCGCGTCGTCGGTGCGCTGTTCGTGGGCGTCGATGTTTCCGCGGAAATCGCGGCGTTGCAGGACAACATCCGCAAGCTCACGATCGGTGCGACCGGCTATCACTTCGTCGTCGACGCTTCGAATGGTGCGAACCGCGGCAAGCTTCTGGTGCATCCGGACGCGCAAGGCGAGATGGCCGATGAACGCGTTGCGCCGTTCAAGGCGATGCTCGAGAAACAGGAAGGCCAGCTCGATTTCGAAGGCGCCACAATCGCGGGCGCGGATGCGCGCGTGCATGGCGGCGCGAAGGAAATCGTCTTTATGACCGTGCCGCAATGGAACTGGATGATCGGTGGCATTGCGTATCGCGATGAACTGCTCGCCGATGTGCACGCAAGTCGCAACCGCTTCTTGCTGATCGGCCTCGTGGTGATCGCAGCGCTAGTCGGCGTGTTGCTCTATGCCGTGGCGAAGCTCGTCAGCCGGCCGCTCGACGACGTCACGCATGCCTCCGAACGTATCGCCGCTGGCGATCTGACCGTTCGTATCGATACCACGCGCGAAGACGATATCGGCCGCCTGATGCGCGCCATCGACGGCGTTGCGCGCGGACTGGCGGGCATCGTCGCGCAGGTTCGCAGCGCATCATCCGACATGAGCGATGGCACCGCTCGCATCGCATCCGGCAGCACGGATATCGCATCGCGCATCGCGACGCAGGCTGCGAGCGTCGAGGAAACGGCCGCGAGCATGGAACAGATCACCTCGACCGTGCAGCAGAACGCGGCAAATACGGCGCAGGCGGGCACGCTGGTCGCGTCGGCATCCGAAGCTGCACGTGCGGGCGGCGAAGCCGTGGGCCGCGTGGTTTCGACGATGGGCGAGATCGATGCATCGTCACGACGTATCGCCGATATCACGGCGACCATCGAAGGCATCGCGTTTCAGACGAATATCCTTGCGCTCAATGCTGCCGTCGAAGCGGCGCGCGCGGGTGAGCATGGCAGAGGCTTTGCCGTGGTGGCATCAGAAGTGCGCGCGCTTGCGCAACGCAGTGCGGGCGCGGTGAAGGAAATCGAAGTGTTGATCAGCGAATCGGCGGGCAAGGTATCGCACGGCTACAGAATCGCCGAGGAAGCTAGTAGCACGATGAACGGCATCGTCGAACAGGTGACGCGCGTGAACGCTATCGTCGATGAGATCGGCGTGGCATCGCGGGAACAGGCGAGCGGCATCGAGCAGGTGAACATGGCCGTTATGCAGATTGGCGAAGCCACACAGCAGAATGCGGCGCTCGTCAGCGAAGCGGAACACTCGACCGTCGAGTTGCGCGATCAGGCCGAGCGCCTTGCACGCGTGGTCAGCATGTTCCGCGTTTGAGGCATCGGCGCTTCAAATCTCCACGAAGATGCGTCCGTCCTGCACTTTTGCGGGGTATGTCTGCAAGTTGATGCACACGGGCGCACCGAGCGCGCGGCCGTCGCGAATATCGAATTGCCCGTTGTGCTTCGGGCATTCGATCACATGGTCGAACAAGAAGCCCTCGCTCAGATGAACCTGTTCGTGCGTGCACAGGCCGTCGCTTGCAAACACCTCGTCGTTCACTCGATAGATCGCGAACGTGCGGCCATCGTGATCGAAGCGTTTGACGTCTTCATCGTCGATGTCGTCCAACGCGGCGGCGTCGATCCATTGCGTCATGGGGCATGTCTCCTTTTTATACTCAGCTTTGCGTGGCGGTGGGCACCGGCCTCTCGACGTGATACGACGGGTCCCGCGTCTGCCGCATGAGCGCCGGGATGATCTCGGCATAAGCCGCGATGGAACTCGTGTAAGGCGGCGGCATGTCGTGCTTGACGGCATCGTGCAGATCCGGCAGCGCGTGATACGGTACCATCGGGAACATGTGATGTTCGACGTGATAGTTCATGTTCAGATAAAGAAAACGAAACACGGGATTCATCATCACGGTGCGGCAATTCTTGCGATGGTCGAGCACGTTCTCCGGCATGCCCGCATGTTGCGTGAGCCCGAAGTACAGATAAAGCCATGCGCCGTAAAGACTCGGCAAGCCGATATAAAGCAGCGGCAACACACTGCGAAACGCGATGCATGTCACGATCACTGCTGCATAGATCGCGAGCCAGATGCGCGCCTCGCGCACGACCTTCGGCCATTCCGTCTCAGGCACGAAGGTCTTTTCTTCTTCACCGATATTGCCGAACGCAGACGCCACGACCTTGGGCAATTCGTTCGCTACGTGCTTCAGCGCGAAGACGTTCAGCACCAGCGCAAGCCAGTCCGTCGGCAATTGCGCACCGATTTCGGGATCGCGGCCCACTACCAAGGTATCGGTGTGATGGCGCGCATGACTCCAGCGCCATACGGTCGGTCGCCGAAACACCTGAAAGGACGCCACTTGATAAAGCGCCTTGTTCATCCACGCGGTCTTGAATGCGGTGCCGTGTCCGCTCTCATGCCAGCGCGAATCGGCGGGGCCGCAGTAAAGCGTCCCGTAGAGCAGAAACGCGGGGATGGCCCATAGCGAATGCGCCTGCCATGCGAACCAAGCAAGGACGCCGCTAGCGACGATGGCTGCGTACCAAAGAACGGTGTCGCGAATGGCTCGCGCATCACTGCGTTGCGTGAGTTGCTTGAGCACGGGGCGCGGCAAAGGGCATCTATACCAGGTGCCATTGGCAAGGCCCGCGGCTTTCGCCTCTTCGCCTGCCCCGCCTATCAGCCGATAGCGCCGCCGCTGCGTCTCCTCCAATTCCATCATGTCACCTCATCCGATGATTGGAATACATCATTTATTTTTATTGAAGTCGATGATATGAGCGAGCCCGTGCGTGCGCAAGGAACGTATGAATTTGCTATCTTTAAGCATCATTGCGTGCCCTCGCAAATCCATCATTTCCATCAAAATGACCAAGCGTCCCACGCTTCAGTCGGTGGCGGAAGCCGCTGGCGTCAGTTCGGCCACGGTGGATCGCGTGTTCAACGGACGCCTGACCGTGCGCGAAGGCACCGCGTTGCGCGTAATAGAAGCGGCAGAGCGCATCGGCTATCACGGTGCTCAACTGATGCGCGAACGCATGCGTGCTCAACTCGGAGCCATCGATGCCCCGCGCACGCTCGGCTTCTGTCTGCAGAAACGCGCCGACCCGTTTTATCAGGCGTTCGCACGCATTCTGACGGAGACGGTCACGCGTCACGAACCCGAACGTTGCAAGGCAGTGATCGCGTATATGGACGAACTCGATCCCGCGTCCATCGCGCGTACGTTGCTGTTGCTTGGTGAAGAAGCGGATGCGCTCGGCGTCGTGGCGGTCGATCATCCGCATGTGACCGCGGCCATCGAAACCTTGCATGCCGCGGGCAAGCCAACGGTCACGCTATTGTCCGACCTGAGCGCGCCATTGCGTGCAGGTTATATCGGCGTGGACCCACGCAAGAGCGGCCGCACTGCCGCGTGGGCCGTGAGCAGGCTCACGCATCGCAAGGCAGGTACGGTTGGCGTATTCGTCGGCACGCCCCGCTATCTGGGACAAGAAAGCTGCGAAATCAGTTTTCGCTCTTACCTGCGTGAACATGCACCCGGGCTGCGAGTGCTCGACACGCAAATCAACCTGGAAGACAAGCAACTGGCCTATGAAGCGACGCTTGCCATGCTTGCGCGGCATGACGATCTCGCTGGTCTTTACATTCCAGGCGGCGGCGTGGGTGGCGTGATACGCGCACTGCGTGACGAAGCAATAGGACGACGCATCGTCACCGTTTGCTCCGATCTCATGCCCGACCGTCACGACGCGCTCGTGGACGGCATCATCGATCTGGTCATCCATACGCCATTGCAACAGATCGCTCAGACCGCAGTGCTTGCCATGCTTCGCGCGTTGAATACCTTGCCTGGAGAGACAGCGCAAGCAAGCCAATATCCACTTCCGGCGCAACTTTTTACGTCCGAGAACGTCTGACCGTCCTTGCATGGCATTCGCCTTGCTGAAGAGGTCATGCTTAGTGAGCTTCTCAGAGCGTTCGCCAAGCACCGAATCTTTCAATCTGCTTGAGGCTACTTAAACAAGCGGTATCGCATGGGCGCATACGCGTTTCATAGACGCATCAACTTATATTTTGATGTGCTTAAGCGCACGGAGCGCAGCAATATGAAGGACAAACATCGATGACATTGCAAACGAATGAGATGACTAGTGCTAAAGCGCCTGAACAAAACCGACAGGTAATCGCTGCAGCTTCTTTGAAGAATGCATCGCAAGTCTGTTGGAGTCGCTGCGTCGACTAACCGACATGTCATTGTCATTACATTGTTTTTTTGACCCGGTAATATGCAGCAGAACCCGGTCCGAAACTTGGGCCTTCCTCTCTGCCCAAGCCGACAATCACAGCTTGCGGGAACCTGCTTCAATCAATCTGATCTACTGCGATTGCTCTTCGCATCGCGCACAGCAAGCCGAAGCCAATGAGCCTCGGCAGTCCGGCCAAACAGGCGTGCAAATCGACACGCCGGCCGCCAGAAGGAGACCGCGTAATCAGGCCAGCGCATTGGCATGCACTGGCACGCCCCTGAGCCCCTTCATCCGACGGAGCATCCGATATGCCGTTTGAAAGTGACTCTTTGCGAGACACAGAACCGCTACTGACCATCGTGGTCGCGGCGTACAACATCGAGGGATACATCGAGGAAGCACTCGAGTCCCTACTGTCGCAGCCCCATATCGACGCCATGCGCATCATCGTGGTGGACGACGGTTCTCGCGACGAGACCTATGCGGCCGCGGAAGCGATCGTGGAGCGCGATGGCGGCCGTCATATTCAGCTCATCAAGCAGCGCAATGGCGGTCTGAGCGCGGCACGCAATACCGGGCTTGCGGCAGTGCGAACGCCCTACGTCGGCTTCCTCGACGGCGACGACATCTATCTCGAGAATTTTTCGAGCAGCGTGATTCCCGCACTCAAGGAACGCGTGTGGGACCTCGTCGAATACAACGTGAAGATCATCGACGACGACGGCCGCCATATCGACGGCATCGATCTCGTCATGCATCACGCAAGCGGCGGTCACGCGATGAACCGCGCCGCGCTTCAGCACTTCGCGGACGGCTTCCATACCTTCGTCTGGGCGCGTATCTATCGCACGGACATGTTCAACGGCACGCAGTTCCCAGTGGGCCGGCACTACGAAGACATGGCGGTCGTGCCGTCCATGTACCTTCGCGCAAGCAGTATCTATCGCATTGCAGACCCGTTGATCGGTTATCGCCGACGTTTTGGGAGCATCACGCAGAAAGCGACACTCACCGACATGAAGGACCTCCGCACGAACGGGCTCGAAGCGCTCGCGCGTTGCGACGGCGGCGAGATGGACGATTACTGGCTCACGATCTTCGACAAGGCGTTTCATCGCGCATGTCATGTGTGCGCGCGGGTGGATCGGGGACAATTCAAGGCGGCATCGGAGACACTGGCGGCAATGGCGGTGGATCATCGCAGAACTCGCGCCAAGCTCTCGGAACGCAACGGTCGCGAAGTCGTCGCACTCAAGCCGTTCGATTTCAACGTGCGCGCCGATCGCTCGATCTACTTCATCAAGGGCCTGCTAAAGAAGATGCTGCGCCGCAGTCTCGACCATCATCAGCGCGAGCGCCGGCATAGTCCGACGAATCAGTTTAGCGGCTAGAAACACGCGCCCAGGCCCGCCCGCGAAGCGCTTTGCGTTTCGCGGTAAACTGTTTGCATGGAAAAATGTCCTTACTGCGAGCGAATTCGCGATGAGTGGGACTGCCATGGACAGACCTGTCGCACGTTCATCGCGCGTGCCCTGCGCCGCCAGCGCCTGGGTCTGCCCATGGTGCCCAAGGTCATTCGCAACGAGATTCCGGCCGGCG
Source organism: Caballeronia sp. TF1N1 (assembly GCF_022878925.1). Taxonomy (NCBI): domain Bacteria; kingdom Pseudomonadati; phylum Pseudomonadota; class Betaproteobacteria; order Burkholderiales; family Burkholderiaceae; genus Caballeronia; species Caballeronia sp. TF1N1. Next base: position 795,780 of record NZ_CP084629.1, on the reverse strand, counting down.
CGAGCACGGGCGAGGTCATTACGCAGCTGTCGAAGCAGCGACTGCGTGCACGCCGCGCCAACGAAGCGCGACGCGAACGCAAGGCCGCAGACGATCTCGACGAGGGCGCTTGAATCTCAGGCGTTTGCAGGCGGGTCCATCGACGAAGAGCCTTCATGCCGCCATTGACGCCGCGATTGCCGCATCTTCGCTAGCGCCATGCGCGCCACCTTGAGCCAGCCATACGGACGTGGATCGGCAACCATGCTAAGCGCACGCGCATAGTCGAGCGTGAGGCCAGGCGTCCAGGCCATCGTCACTGCACGCTTTCGGATCTGCGCGGCCACCCATAGTTCAGGCGTCACCAGCATACGAAACAGCGCGCCCCAGCCCGCCCGCGCGCCATAGAGCCGCCCAGCCGCCCCTTCGAGCGCCGCCTCCAGTGCGCGCGAGACGCTGCTCGAACAATTGCGATGCGTGAGGTTGTACGTCGTGTCCTCGCGATACGTGCTCCAGAAGCGCGCTAGCCGCGTTGGATCGTAATTGCGAATGCGCACTCGCGTGGTCGAAGGACACCATGTCTTCGACTCGATCGGGTAGCTCGGCTGAAACACGCCTGGCACGTCGTTATCGCTCGTGGCACGCAAGAGGCGCGCAAAGTCATCGGGCGAGCGGTCTATCTCGACTGCCGGATAAAGGCTTACATATACGCCCTCAGGCGATTCGAGCGCGGCATGTCCCGTCGATATCACGCCATTGCGATCCACCGCCGCAATGTACCGGTCGACGATCAGATGCCGTTGCACCTCGCCCTTCGATGTACCCACGGGCGTCCACACATGCACGGTCAATGCGGGCTCGTTGTCCGCGGGCGGCCCGTCCCATTCGCTTGCCGGCAAGACGACTGGCGTACCGTCTTTCGTATCACTCGCTGCGCTCGCGGTCTCGGCGCTTGCATCGCCCCAGACTGCCGGATTGCTGTTCAGCTTGCGCACGCGCGACGCGATCATCACGAGATTCCAACCTGCGAACATGAAGAGCACACCAACGCAACACACTACGGTGCTCTTGTAATGCGTCGGGTACGGTTGAATGACGAAGACCGCCAGCAATATTTCGAAGATCGCAAAACCAAACGCTACGCGCCAACGTCGATATCGCACGACAACAGCGGATGCGGCTTGCAAGAGGCCATCCGAGAGAAAGGCCGCGCCAATGAACAACGAAAGAATGAAGTTGGCGTGATGACGCGGCCCCTGAAGCACCAGCACGGCCGCAAGGACGAACACGATACCCTTCGAATAGCGCAACCTGCGTTGCCCGCCGACGCCGGCCCATGCAACCGCAAGCGTCAGCGCGCCTTCGATCAACAACAACCAGCCAACGAGTGGAATCGGAAAGCCGAGCGAACCGTCGAGTGCATCGATGAATATGCCCAAGCCAACGACAAGCAGCAGCCATCCTGTCACCATCAGACTGCGCCAGCGTCCGCGCAAATAGTCCACGCCCAGCAGGATCATCATTAACTTGACCATGGATTTGCCTTTCGTGTCGTTGCATGAGCGCAGAGAAGCCTCGCGCATTCATGTTAGTGCAGTGCGGACCTTAAATGAAATCGCTCTGTCCGCTTCGTTAAGTACGACCATTCGATTCGGCATGCACGATGTGCCATACTGCCAACGCCCTTTCCACGTAGCGAGGCTGCCATGTTCGACCAATGTCAGTGGATCAACGAGCCCGCGCAATGGCGCATTGAAGACGGTACGCTGTTCGTCACCACGGACGCCAGCACGGACTTCTGGCGCAAGACGCACTACGGTTTCATCCGCGACAACGGCCATGTTTTCGCCGCGAGCGCGAACGGTGACTTCAGCGCCGAAGTCACCGTCGATGGCGATTTCTCCGCGCTCTACGACCAAGCGGGCCTGATGGTGCGCGAGAGCGCCGAGCGCTGGGTCAAGGCAGGCGCGGAGTACAACGACGGCGCGCTGACCTTCAGCACCGTGCTGACCAATGATTTCTCCGACTGGTCGCTTGGTTCGCCCGCCAGCGGCAACCGCTTCAGGCTGCGCATGACCGTCGCCGATGGCGTGCTCAAGATGCAGTGCAGCGCGGACGAGCGTCATTGGACCCTCATGCGTATCGCGCCCTTCGCGTCGACTACCGCGTCGCCGCACTGGCTTGTCGGACCCATGTGTTGCACGCCCGAGCGCGGCGGCCTCACCGTGCGCTTCTCCGACTTCAAGATCGGGCCGCCTATCGTGAAGGACCTGCACGATACCTCTCTGTAGCGCGGTAGCGTGCTCCGTACAAGTACTCACTTGCCCAGTTTGCGAACGCTTTCTAGAATTCTGAAACGTTTCAAAAAAAGACGGCAAAAGCACTCGTGGACTCACGTAAAAAGACTGCCAGCACCTTGAAGGACGTCGCCAGCGCGGCGGGCGTCTCGCTTGGCACGGCGTCGAAAGTGCTGGCAGGCGCCGAAGGCGTAAGCGAACTGCGACGGCAGCAAGTATGGGAAGCGGCGCGAGCGCTGGGTTATCGGCGCAACAGTCTTGCGGCGGAATTGCGCAGCAATCGTTCGACGTCCATCGGCTTCGTCGTGCCGGATCTCACGAACTCGTTCTTTATCGAACTGCTATGCGTGGTGGAGGATCATGCGCTGGCAAGCGGTTATCGGCTGCTGCTCGCGCATGCGCAGGAAGACCCCGAGCGCGAGGCCGAACGCATACGTTTCGTGTTGTCGCGTCAGGTGGCGGGCATGATCATCATTCCGTGTCATGGCTATGCACATGCCATCGACGAATTGCGCGAATGCGACGTGCCGCTCGTGATGGCGGACCGCGTGGACAACAGCTTTCCGGCGAACACGGTGACGACGGACAGCCGCCGCGCCGCGAGCGATGGCACGGAACATCTCATCGCGCTCGGGCATCGGCGCATTACATTCATCGTCAATGCGCTCGATCTCGTGAATAGTCGCGAACGCGCGGACGGCTATCTCGACGCCATGAAACGCGCCGGTCTTACGCGACATGCGCGCGTGGTGGTATGCGGCATGACGGATACGGAAAGCCACGCGGCAACGCTCGGGCTTTTGTCTGCAAGCGAGCGCCCCACCGCGCTTTTTACCGGTGCGAACGTGGCCACGCTTGGCGCACTGCGTGCCATACGCGATGCCGAATTGCGCCTGCCTGGAGAGGTTTCCTTGCTCTCTTTCGACGACGCCCCGTGGATGTCGGTGCTTCATCCGCGTATCAGTTCGATACATCAGCCGGTAGAAGCCGTGGGGCGTGCGATCTGGCAGTTGCTCCACAAGCAGTTGCAAGGTGAAACCGGCGAGCATGTGCATCTGCGCATGAAGGCCGATCTGCTCGTGCGTGAAAGCACGGCGCCTCCGATGAAAGCCATCGATCAAGCTGCTCGAAAGCGAACGCGCAAATCCGCCACGCTATAACGGTTTATTCGCCATGCAGGGCCCGCAACCATAAGACGAAGGAGAGAGACAAAATGGACAGCAAACGACGCATCGTTACCGCAAGTCTTCTCGCTATACCGCTTGCCGGCGCAGTGGGAACGTTCTCCGCACTCTTCACGCAAACCGCATTCGCGGAGCAGAAGAAGTACCGTTTCGGCTTTTCTCAGGTCACGACCGTCGAGCCGTGGCGCGTGCAGTTCAACAAGGACATGCGAGCCGAAGCGGCAAAGCATCCGGAAGTCGAACTCATCATTGCCGACGCGGGAGACCGTACCGATAAGCAAAACGCCGACATGGAGAACTTCATCGCGCAGAAGATGGACGCGATCTTCATTTCGCCCAAGGAGTCCGCGGGGCTGACGGGCGTCGTCGAAAAAGCCTTCAAGGCGGGCATTCCCGTGTTCGTGCTGGACCGCGAAGTGAACGGCGATCAATACACGGAGTTCATCGGTGGCGACAACGTACAGATCGGTCAGGAAGCGGGCAACTTCATTGTCAAGGTGATGGGCGGGCCTGGCAAGGCGCAAGGCAATCTCGTCGAGATATGGGGCGGCTTCGGTGCGCAGCCCGCGCACGATCGTCACGATGGCGCGGATAAGGCCATCGCGCCGGAGAAAGGCATCAAGCGCGTGGGCGAACGCGTGGATTGCGACTGGAAGCAGGACAAGGCCTACGACTACATGAAGACCGTGTTGCGCGTGCAGCCGAAGATCGACGTGGTCTATGCGCATAACGACCCGATGGCCTACGGCGCATATCTCGCCGCGAAGGATGCGGGACGCGAGAAGAACATCAAGTTCGTGGGTATCGACGGCTTGCCGCAAGAAGGCGCGACATGGGTCGAACAAGGCCTGCTCGCGGGCACCTTCATGTATCCGACGCCAGGCGCGGAAGGCATCCGCCAATCGCTCAAGGTGCTGAAAGGCGAGAAGGTGGAAAAGAAGCTTACGTTGCCGACGCAAGGCATCTTCAAGGACAACGCGAAGCAATATATCGCCACTCACTGAGTTCGATCGATGGCCACCGTAGCCACGCCGCTCATCGAAGCCGAAGGCCTGTCGATATCCTTTAACGGCAGCGCCGCGCTGTCGGGCGTCGACTTCGATGTCGCGGCGGGCGAGATACACGCGCTCGTCGGCGAAAATGGCGCGGGCAAGTCGAGCTTGATGAAGATCCTGGGCGGCCTCTACACGCCGGACGCGGGCAGCATCCGCGTGCGCGGCGAAGCAACGCGTCTTGCCAGCGTGAACGATGCGGCGCTCGCGGGCGTCGCCATCATTCATCAGGAATTGAATCTGGTCGACACCTTGTCGGCGGTCGACAACATCTTTCTTGGCAAGGAACTGCGTACACGTTTCGGCTTTCCGGATCGGCGCGCGATGCATGCGGCGGCAACTAAGGTCCTCGCGCAACTTGGCTTTCGTGTGCCGCCGAGTGCGCTCGTGGGCACGCTGCGCGTAGGCGAGAAGCAACTCGTCGAGATTGCGAAGGCTTTGCTTGCCGATGCTCGCGTGCTCATCATGGACGAGCCCACGTCCGCGCTATCCGATACCGAGACGCAGGCGCTGCTCACCCTCACACGCGATCTGCGCGAGCGCGGCATGGGTATCGTGCTGATCAGCCATCGGCTTGGCGAAGTGTTCGCGGTGGCGGATCGAGTGACCGTATTGCGCGATGGCCGGCGCATCGCGACCTTGCAGATGCCACAGGTCGAATCGTCGGCGGCGCTGGTCTCGATGATGATCGGCAGGGACTTCGCGCCACCCGAGCGCAGCGAAGCCGAAGCGCCGCGTGAGCGGGCGTGCGCCCTCCATGTGTGCAACCTGACGCTCTGGAATGCGGCTCGCGCGCTCGTGGCGGGCGTGTCGTTCGCGGTGCAGGAAGGCGAGGTGTTCGGCATCTCGGGGCTGCTCGGCGCGGGCAAGACCGAGATACTGGAAGCGATCTTCGGTGTGTCGCCGTATCGTCGCGATGGAGAGATACGCGCAGCCGGTCATGCTCATGCATTCGATTCACCCGATCGCGCGGCCGCGGCGGGGCTGGCCTTCGTCACCGAAGACCGCAAGAAAGACGGCCTCGTGCTCGATCAGTCGCTCGAGGCGAACCTGCTGTTGCCCTCGCTTTCGCGCGCACCGGGCTTTCCGTTTTATCGACGCGGCAAGCTACATGCATGGGCCGATGCGCAGGCGCACGCTTCGAACGTCAAGCATCGCAGTCTCGCGCAGGATGCGAGCACCTTGTCGGGCGGCAATCAGCAGAAGCTCATCATCGGTAAATGGCTGATGACGAAGCCGCGTCTTCTTTTGCTCGATGAACCGACGCGTGGCGTCGATGTAGCAGCGAAAGCCGAGATCTATCGCCAGATTCTCGCCGCCGCGCGCGAAGGCGTCACGGTGATCGTGGCGAGTTCGGAGATCGACGAACTCATGCTGCTTAGCGACCGCATTCTCGTCATGTGCGAAGGACGCGCTCGCGGAATTTTGCCGCGCGAGCAATTTTCAGTCGATGCACTCGTCAGGATGGCGTCGCCCTGACGGCATTTTGAATGCCAAATGCTGGGATGCCGAATGCAAAACGCAACATGCAAAACGGAGAAGGACACCATGCTGCACGCCCGGGACCAAATCGCCGAGCCGGTGACCACCGCGCGCCAGCGGCGCCTGAGCGCATTGCTGACTTACCTCAAGTATTACCTCGGTTTGATTGTGTTGCTCGTGGTCGGTGCGTTCACGTCGCCTCACGCGGCCGATGGCAGCAATATCTTTTTGTCCAGCGCGAACATCTCCGACGTGTTTCGCCAGGTGGCGAACGTAGGCGTGATTTCCATCGGCATGACGCTCGTCATCATCACGGCGGGAATCGATCTCTCGGTGGGCGCGATCATGGGTCTCGGCAGCGTGCTCACGGCCATGCTGCTCACCACGGACGCCTGGAATCGCGCGGTGTCGGCATCCATAATTTTGAATGCAATCGCGGTCTTTGCGATCGCGCTCGCCGCGATGAACGTCGTCCGCGGCTTCAGGCGTGCTCGCGGCGCGCCCGCCACGCAGGCACCGCTCACGATGGACCTCGGCATAGCGCTCGTCGTGGCGGCTTTTGCATGCGCCTATATTGCGTTACATGGCGGGCATCGCATGCCGCTTATAGCCGTGCTCTGGATCGTGCCGCTCGCGGGCTTCACGCTCGGCGCGCTCAATGGCTGGATCATCACGCGTGGCCGCATGCAGCCGTTCATCGTCACGCTCGCCGCGATGGTCGGTGTGCTAGGCGCGGCGCGACTTATCGCCGGGCAAGACACCGCCGTGTATTCGATTTACAGCGGCAGCAATGCCACCACCGATATCGAAGCGCTGCGCGCGCTGCTCTTCGACATCGTTCCCGTGCCCGCGCTGTTTTTTTTGGCGATCGCGCTGGTCGTCGGCTTCGTGATGAATCGCACGATCTTCGGCAAGTATTTGTATGCAATCGGCGGCAACGAGAAGTGCGCCGTCGTCTCCGGCCTGAACGTGGGACGCCACAAGATGGCGGCGTATGCCATCTCGGGCATGCTCTCGGCGCTCGTTGGCGTTTTGTATGCAGCGCAGTATCGACAGGGCAAGGCCGATGCCGGAATGGGCTGGGAACTGGATGCAATCGCCGCCGTGGTGATAGGCGGGACGAGTCTTTCCGGCGGCGTAGGACGCGTCTCGGGCACCGTGGCGGGCGTGCTGATCTTCGGCTTTTTGAGCAATATCCTTCTGCTCAATAGCATCGACAGCAACACGCAGCTTGTGCTGAAGGGCTTGATTATCGTGATAGCGGTATTTTTACAACAGACCGACGTCGGGCGGCGGCGCGGCTGGCTTAAGCGCCTCGTGCGCCGGTCTTGAATACTGCGCTCAGATGTCGAACGCAATACCCCGCGCCCGCAACTGCCGCATGCCGCTCGCCAGATGCGCCCGCGCGCTCTGCGCATCGCCCGCGCGCATTTGCTCGTAGGCGGCCTGCGCTACCTCATGCGGCACGGGCTTGAGCGGGCGCTGCGTGTTCATCGCACGGAGCTGCACTTCGGCCGCGCGCTCGAGGTAGTAGAGATCGTCCCAGGCCTCGGCGATGCTCGCGCCCGCCACCATCACGCCATGATTCTTGAGGAAGAGGATGTCCGCGTTGCCCATTGCCGCCGCGATACGGTCGCCCTCCGTTGCATCGAGTGCGAGGCCGTTGTAGTGCTCATCCACGGCCGTGCGGCCGTAGAACTTCAGCGCCGTCTGCCCAAGCCACAGGAGCGGCGGCCCTTCGAGCAGGCAGAGCGCGGTCGCGCTCGGCATGTGTGTGTGGAATGCGGCCTTCACGCGCGGCATCAGCCGATGCAGTCTTGCATGAATAAAGAATGCAGTTGCCTCGGGCTGGCCTTCACCGTCGATCACATTGCCGTCGAAGTCGCAGATCAGCAGATGCGACGCCGTGATTTCGTTAAAGGCATAGCCGTAGGGATTAACCAGAAAAAGGTCGTCGTGCCCTGGCACTGTCGCGGAAAAATGATTGCATACGCCCTCCTCCAGCCCGTGCAGCGCGGCTAAGCGGAAACACGCCGCGAGTTCGCAGCGAGCCTCGGCGATAGCGGGTGTATCGAGCCGATGCGCAAGCGCTAAAGCGGCTGTACCGGTGACAAGCGTATGAGCCATTGCATGTGGTCTTCTGTCTGAACGTTTTCTGCCTATAAAAACGGCATTTCCTTAAGCAACATCGGCAAATTGGTCCGTATGCGAAGGGCAATCAGGAAAAATCGCCCGTTATGACGCGCGTATGACCATAACCTTAGCAAAAACGCGTATTGGAAAAAAACTCTTTGGCGTGGTAAAAATCTATGCCGCTCGAAATTAAGGGCGCATTTTCAACGTAACTTGTCTCAATAGGGTTTGGACAAATGGCAACAGGTACTGTTAAGTGGTTCAACGATGCAAAGGGTTTTGGTTTCATCACGCCGGATGACGGCGGCGAAGACCTGTTTGCACATTTCTCCGAAATCCAGTCAAAGGGTTTCAAGTCGCTCCAGGAGAACCAGAAGGTGAGCTTCGAAGTCAAGCAAGGCCCTAAGGGCAAGCAAGCTTCGACGATCCAGCCGCTGTAATAGCTGCTGATCTCGCCTTAGCGCAGGAACGGCCCTTCGGGGCCGTTTTTCATTGGAAACGCCACAAAATCTTAGGCGCGTCGCCGTCAGTTTTCTTAATAACTCAGTAGAATCAGCGCCAGCCGACGCGAGCCTTGGAAGTTCGCCTCACCTGCCCAAAAATCCATCCTCGTTACTTGCGTGAACTCGCGAAGCAATCGACAAATCGGCCGCGTATCGACGCGGTACACAACAAATGCATTGCTCGCGCTGCTGTGGTTTTTGACCGCAAGCGCCTACGCCGAAGGCTATGTGCCAAACGCTCGCGCCGCGCGCTTCGTCAATGCAATCGTCATGAACGACTTCCATACCGCGCAGGCAGGCGGCGGATATGTGTTTTCTTACGACAAGCAGGACACGGAAGCCACACTCGAAGCGAAGCTCGACCGTTGGCTGTCGGGCGCCGATCCCAATGCCATCGGCATGGAACCGGCCGAGAAACAGACGCTCTTCAGCTTCTATTGGGCCGCAAGCATGATGCCCGCGAACGGTGCCTGCTTCACCGACATGGCAAACCCCGCCTGCGGCACGGATTTGTCGAAGTGGATGGCGCGCGAACTCGGCGACGATCCGCGCTTCGTGCGTGCTTATGAAGCCGCGAAGAAACCGCTCGGCCTGCCGCCGCTTCAAACCGGCGGGCATTGAGCGGCTTTGACGGCGCTGATCGCAAAGCGTGCACGCGCGCATCACCCGCCCACGCGATTTTTGCCGCCACGCTGGCCAACACCGAAAGCGCACCCAGGGTTTCGAGCAAGGCATCGATCATGGCGGCTCTCCCATCGAGTAAACGGACGCATCAGGACCGATGCGCCAACATCGGGCCGTACGTTCGTATAAAGAATGCGATCGTGATGCCAGCGCTCACCAGCATCGTACCGGCGCGAATCACAGCGGGCGGCGCGCGGCGTCCCACTTGCGCGCCGCCGTATCCACCTGCAATGGCAGCGACGAGCATCGCGATCGTTTCCGGCCAACGCACCGCTTGTGCCGCCGCGAAGGTCAGCACCGCGACCGAATTCGCCGCGCTCACGAGCAAAGTGCGTGGCGCGTTGAGGCTTTTGAGGTCGCGCGAGTCGAAAAGGCCCCACGCAGCCATCATCATGATCCCCACTCCGCCGCCAAAGTAGCCGCCATAGACGCCAAGCACGAATTGAATCGACAACACCGCACCCGCGCCGATACGAAACCGCCGTCGCAATACCTCACCGAATTTGCGGCCGAATGCCAGCGCAAGGCTCGCGCACAACAAGAGCCACGGCAGGACAAACGAAAAGGTTTTGGAAGAGGTACAGAGCAAGAGCGCCGCGCCCGCCAAGCCGCCGATAAGCGTCACGACGAGCATCTCGCGGATCGCGACCGAGCCGACTGGCGCGAGGCCATCACGATACGCCCACGCGCTCACCAGGCCGCCTGGAAACAGCGCGACCGTGGACGACGCATTCGCCTGAACCGGTGGCAAGCCCGCGGCGATCAGGGCGGGCAGACTGACGAACGAGCCGCCACCGGCAAGCGCGTTCATCGCTCCCGCCAGAAAGCCCGCGCCAATGACGATGAGAAGAGGTTCCATCGCCCGATGCTAGCGTTGCGTGAGCGCGCATACAATCTGGCTTTTCCAATGAGAGACTTCGGCTCAACCGAAGCGACCGGAGACAAACATGCGCTTCGACCTGACCGACATGCGGCTTTTTCTGACCGTGATCGAGCGTGGCAGCATTACGGCGGGCGCGCAGGCCATGCATCTCGCGCTGGCATCGGCGAGTGAGCGCATCGCGGGCATGGAGTCCGCGCTCGGCGCGTCACTCTTCGAACGCAATCGACGCGGCGTGCAGACCACTGCCGCAGGCGATGCCTTCGCGCGCCATGCACGGATGATCCTTGCTCAAGTCGAGCAGATGCGCGGCGAGTTGCGCACTTATGCAACAGGTCTCAAAGGACGCATCAGGTTGCTGTCGAATACCGCTGCGCTCGCGGCGTTTCTGCCGCCGCGGCTTGCGCGCTTCCTTGCGGCTTATCCCGATCTTTCCATCGATCTCGATGAACGGCCTAGCGCCGACATCGTGCAAGCCATAGCGGAAGGACGTGCGGATCTGGGCATCGTCGCGGACTTCACGGACCTCGGCAATCTGCAGACGCATCTCGTGGCGGAAGATCAGCTTGTGGTGATGATGAATCGTGCGCATCGCATGGCGAATCAGCACGCAGTGGCCTTTGCGGAGATTGTCGGCGATGCATATGTCGGTCTTGCCGACGCCGCGCTCGAAATGCATCTCGCCGAACGCGCGTCGCGGCTCGGACGCCAGCTTGAATACCGCATTCATATGCGCAGTATCGACAACGTGGCGATGCTAGTGGAAGCGGGCATTGGCTTGGCGATTCTGTCGCAAGCATCCGCAGAGCTCGTTCGAAGGCCGGGTCTTGCCGTCGTGCCGCTTTCCGAACCGTGGGCAACGCGGCGCCTGCATCTGTGCGCACGCGCCTTCGATGCGCTCACGCCGCACGCGTCACTTCTCGCGCAGCAACTGATGTTGCATACGTAATGCATTAACCTAGGCGCAATCCTTGCGCATGCTTGCAGTAGGTTGTCTGATTCTTGCAGACAGCCGCTTGAAGGAGGTCATCATGAGAAATCATCGCAACGGTATGCCGTGGCGCATTGCAATGGCGTTCGTCGTCGGCACGGCAAGCCTTGCCCTCACCACAGCCGCGCAGGCCGACAATCGCGCGGCGCAGAAGCTCGGGCAGATCGGCGTTATCAATCAGTCGCTTCAACCGAAGCAGCCGAAGTCGTCGCCGGGATACTCGAACGGGCAAGCGAATTCCGCGAATGCCGCAAACGCGGCGAATACCGCTAATACGCCCACCCCTGTCACCGGCGGACCACATGTTCTGCCGGGTACGGGTGGCACGCCGCCATCCAGATGATTGAGGCACATTTCCCGGGCTCTCAATGCGGCTCCCCTTTATCATGAGCGATGCGATCAATCGGAAGTGGGAGCCTGGGGAGCCTTTTTGCAATGAATCTACGGGGACTGCAATGCTTTATCGTGCTAGCTGAAGAACTGAACTTCAGCCGCGCGGCCGAGCGTTTGCATATCGCGCAGCCTGCGTTAAGCCAGCAGATTCGCGCGCTAGAGGAACGCCTTGGCAGTCAGCTCGTCGATCGTGGAAGCCGTCCCTTGCGGCTTACCGAAGCGGGCAGTTATTTTTATACCGAAGCGCGCCAGATTCTCGACCATTGCGAACAAGCGACGCAAGGCGTGCGGGCGATCGATGCTGGCACGCATGGCTGGCTCTCCGTCGGCTTTACGCGTTCGGCGATGTACAGCGTCTTACCGCCCGCGTTGAAGGCCTTCCATGCGGCTTATCCGAAGGTCGAACTCAAGCTCTTCGAGATGCTCACCGAGGAGCAAGCCGATGCACTGCGCGATGCACGCATTCATATCGGCATTGGCAGACAAGCACCCGAACGTCCTGGCTGCACGAGACGCATCCTGCTGCATGAGCGCGTGATGGCGGTTCTGCCCGTCGATCATGCGCTTGCCGCACGTGACAGCGTGCGCGTGGATGACCTCGCGACATCGCCGCTCATTGTCTATCCGAAGCATCCGGCTGCGCAGTTTCCGCGCTTCATCGCCACGCTCTATCGCGACGCCGGCATCACGCCCATTGTCGGACATGAAGCCTACGAGATACAGACCGCGATTGCACTCGTGGCCGCGGGCCTTGGCGTAACGTATGTCGGTGAATCGGTGGCGCGGCATGGGCGCGCCGATGTCGTCTGCAAGCATCTCACGGGACCGGGCGCGAGTCAGATCACATCGTTGACAGCGAGCTTTCGTGAAGATGACAGCTCGCCGCATCTGCAAGCGTTTCTCGCTTGCCTGCCGAACGAAGCTCACGCTGACAGCGCGCTATAAGCTAAAACGCATAGAAGCATGCGCAATCCGTGTTGGACGGAGGACAGCGTACGTTCCTATCATGTCCCTTGCGCTCTGCAAACAGGAGCGCGGATTGCAAAGACGCCTGCATCGAGCAAGCGCGGCATGGAGACGACATGATTCAGCCAACGAACGCAGCAATAGCCACGAGCGATTCCCCTATAGCGAAAGCGACCATGGCCAAGGTGTATCGCCGCCTGATGCCGTTGCTCTTCGCGATGATGTTCTTCAACTATCTCGACCGCATCAACATCGGCTTTGCAGCGCTCGATATGAATCGCGCGCTGAACTTCAGTCCAGCGGTTTTCGGCTTTGCGGGCAGCGTGTTCTTCGTCGGCTACATGCTGCTCGAAGTGCCAAGCAACTTGCTCCTGCATAAGGTCGGCGCGCGACGCTGGCTTGCACGTATTCTGATCACATGGGGCGCGGTCGCGGCGGCCACTGCGTTCGTCTTCAACGATACGACCTTCTACACCGTACGCTTTCTGCTCGGCGTGATGGAAGCAGGTTTTTTGCCGGGCGTCGCCGTGTATTTGACCAAGTGGTTCCCCGAACGTTATCGGGCGCGTGCAGTGGGCGGCTATATCATCGCAGGCTCGTTTTCAGCGGTGCTGGGTGGACCGATCTCAACGACGCTCATGACCTACGGCAACGACATTCTCGGTCTGCAAGGCTGGCAGTGGATGTTCATTTGCGAAGGCGTGCCCGCCATTCTTCTCGGCATCATCACGTTGCGCGTGATGCAGGAACGTCCCGCCGATGCCGACTGGCTCACCGCTGAAGAAAAGCACTGGCTCGAAGGCACGCTCGAAACGGAACGCGCGGCGCTTGGTGGCAGCGGTCATGTTTCGATGTGGCGTGTAGCCGCCGATATTCGCGTGTGGAGCCTTGCATGTCTCTTCGGCTGCGCGCTCGTTGGCATCTATGGACTCTTTCTTTGGCTGCCGCAAATCGTGAAGAGCCTCGGCCATCTGTCGAATATCGAAGTGGGCTTTCTTTCTGCTGCACCTCCGCTCTTCGGCGTGCTCGGCACCTTTCTCATCAGCCGCAGTTCTGACCGCACGGGCGACCGCAAGAAGCATCTGGCCTTCGTCTATGGCATGAGCGCCGTCGCTATTGCAGGAAGCGCTTACGCGCCCTCGCCGATCATTGCTTATGCGCTTCTGTGCGTGACTGGCCTCTTCATCTATGCGGGCAATCCGTTGTTCTGGAGTCTTGCTGCCTCGTTTCGCACGGGTGCGGCAGGCGCGGCGACCATTGCGCTCATCAATACCATCGCGCAGTTTGGCGGTCTCGTGGGACCGTGGAGCATCGGGCTCGTGCGCAACGCAACGGGCAGCTTCAAGTTCGCGCTCGTCACCATCGCCGCGTTTCTCGTGGTCGCGACGATCATCGCGCTCGTGATGCGTGTACGTCCGCCAGAAGACGAAGCCAGTACCACGCCTCGCCGCGCCCAACAAACGCTTTAAACATCGCGAGACTCATTCCATGATCATCGATTGTCACGGTCACTACACCACGTCACCGCCAGAACACGAAACCTGGCGTACGAAGCAGATCGCCGCGCTGAAGGACGGCGTGCCCGTGCCGCCTCGTCCATCGATCAGCGACGACCAGATACGCGAAACCATCCAAAACGGGCAATTACGCGTGCAGGGCGGACGCGGTATAGACCTCACGATTTTCTCGCCGCGTGCGGCCGGCATGGGCCACCATCTCGGCGATGCAAGCGCCAACGAAGCATGGTCGAAGGAATGCAACGACCTCATTCATCGCGTGGTGTCGCTGTTCCCGCGGCAATTCATCGGCGTATGTCAGTTGCCTCAGGCACCGGGCGTCGATCCTGCAAATTGCATTGCCGAGCTGCGACGCTGTGTCGAAGAGATGGGCTTCATCGGCTGCAATCTCAATCCCGATCCTTCGGGCGGCCACTGGTCCGGTTTGCCGATGACCGACCGCCACTGGTATCCGCTCTACGAAGCGCTCGTCGAACTCGACGTGCCTGCGATGATCCACGTGTCGTCATCGTGCAATCCCAACTTTCATGCGACGGGCGCGCACTACATCAACGGCGATACCTCGGTGTTCATGCAGTTGCTGGCGGGTAATCTCTTCAAGGACTTTCCGACGCTGAAGTTCATCATTCCGCACGGCGGCGGCGCGGTGCCGTATCACTGGGGACGTTATCGCGGGCTGGCGCAAGACATGAAGCAGCCGCGTCTCGATGAGCATTTGCTCAACAACGTGTTCTTCGATACCTGCGTTTATCACCAGCCTGGCGCCGAGTTGCTTGCCAAGGTCATTCCGGCGAAGAACATCCTTTTCGCTTCGGAGACGATCGGCGCGGTGCAGGGTATCGATCCAGAAACGGGTCATCACTACGACGATACGCGCCGCTATATCGACGGCATTGCATGGCTCGCGGATGAAGACCGGCAGCGTATCTTCGAGCACAACGCGCGCACTGTCTATGCGCGTCTCGATTCACAAATCGCACGTCAAAGCTCACGGCAAGGAGTCTCGCAATGAACGCCCCCGGATGGCGGCAGAATGAATCTGCCGCGCAGGCAAGTCCCGAAGTGCTCGCGGCATTGAAGTCGCTTGCGGTATCGCTTCTCTCCGACAGCATGGCTCGCAGTTCGGGCACGATAGGGCTCACGCCTTATCATCGGCCAAACACGCTGGCGGGCACGGCTGTCACGGTGCGCACGCGGCCCGGCGACAATCTGATGATTCATCGCGCGTTCGACTTTTGCCGCCCCGGCGACGTCCTCGTGATCGACGGCGGCGGAGAACTCACGCAAGCGTTGATGGGCGACATCATGTCGAGCTATGCAGAGAGCATCGGCATTGTGGGCCTCGTCATCGACGGCGCGATCCGCGATGTCGCTTCATTGCGTTCGCGCGATTTTCCAGTGTATGCACGCGGCGTGACGCATCGTGGGCCTTATAAGAACGGACCCGGTGAGATCAACGTGCCGGTGACGGTGGGCGGCATGGTCGTGTATCCGGGCGATATCATCGTCGGCGATGAAGACGGCGTGCTCGCCTTCGCACAAGCCGATGCAGCCGATGTGATCGAGCGCGCGCGTCAGACCGAGCAGAAAGAAGCACAGGCTTTGCGATCCATCGCTGAAGGCACGTTCGACCGAAGCTGGATTGCCGCGCAACTCGAACGGTCGATGAAGGGCTGAAACAGCCGGTCGCGATCTTCTATACTCGGGCTCAAGGCCGCCTCATCGCGAAGGCGTCACGTCATGAGTCCATGAAAAAGATCAAACCCGCACTGGCACTGGAACTCGTCGCCAACCTGCTGCTGCCGTGGGTTGCATATCGCCTTGCCCTGCCGCATTGGGGCAACGTCGGCGCGCTCTATGCGTCCGCCGCGCCACCACTTGCATGGAGCCTATTCGAGTTCACGCGCTCACGGCGCGTCGATGCGGTCTCCGTGCTGGTGCTGTTCGGCATTGCTCTCTCTATCGTTTTGCTCGCGCTCGGCGGCAGTCCGCGTATCCTGCTCGTGCGCGAATCGCTTGCGTCGGGCGCGACGGGCGTCGTATTTCTCGTGTCGATGCTGTTCGAGCGTCCACTGATCTTCTATCTCGCGCGCGCAACCGTCGCACGCCAACAGAAAGGCGGTGCCGAGCGTTTCGAGGGTTACTGGCGCGACAGCGCAGCGCTGCGCGGCTCATTGCGACTCATGACGCTCGTCTGGGGCGTTGGACTGTCCATCGAAACGGCGTTGCGGTTCTGGTTAGCGTGGAACTGGCCCGTCGAACGCTACCTCGTCGTCTCGCCTTTCATCAGCTACGCAATCTATGGCAGTCTGCTCGCATGGACGTTCTGGTTTCGGGGACGACTCGTCAATCGGCAGCGTGGAGGCGATCCGTCGCGGGATAGCTTGCTTGGCTGAACGTGCTCGCGCCTGGAATTTTGCATGCCGCATGCTGCATGCCGGCACCATGCATGTTGCATGCAAAACACGATTCCTCCTTTTACCGATGCCCGGACATACCGCCATCAAGATTTTTCCTGTGGCTGCCGTAAACATGTCGGATAACCGCGCAAGACCCCGTACACGCCAGGCCCGCCCCTCGACGGTCTCCTCCGAAATGGCACGATAAGATACGGCAGCGTTCAGAACAGAACCCCGGCCTGCGCCATTGGCACTCGCTTAAACGGAGATTCCGGCGTGTCCAGTCGCCAATCCCTCACTTTCAGAATGACGGCCTTCATCGTGGCCGTCTGTGTCCTGCTGATCGGCACCGACGTGTGGCGCAGCATCGCCGCGCGGCGCGTGCAGCTCGAAGAAATGACCACGGCCACGGCCAACCTCGCGCGCGCCATGGCGCAGCATGCAAACGACACCTTCAAGGAAGCCGATACCACGCTCATCGGCATGGTCGAACGTGTCGAGCAGGAAGGCACCGAACCGGCCGCGCTCGAACGGCTGCATCGCTCGCTCGTGACGCGGGTCGAACAGTTGCCTCAACTCAACGGTCTTTTCATCTACGACAAAAACGGCGCGTGGCTCGTCAACTCGCGCCCGGCGCTCAGCCAACGTTTCAACAATGCCGACCGCGAGTATTTTGAATACCATCGCACGCACACCGGGCGCGGGCCGCATATCGGCTTGCCGGTGAAGAGCCGCTCGTCCGGCAAGTGGATCGTGCCGATATCGCGGCGCATCGATGCGCCCGACGGCAGCTTCGCCGGCGTGGCGCTCGCCACCATCGACGTGGCCTTCTTCTCGCGCTTCTACGACAGTCTCGACCTCGGCCAGGGCGGCGCGGCGGCGCTGGTTTCGAATGACGGCGCGATGATCGTGCGCCGACCGTTCGAGGACCGTTTCGTCGGTAAGAGCATGGTCGACACGACGCTCTTTCGCATGCATCGCGCCGATAGCCGCTCAGGAAGCTTCATAACCAGTTCGTCGCAGGATGGCGTCACGCGTCTGAACAGTTATCGCGAGCTCGAGGATTACCCGCTTTTCGTGGCGGCGGCGCTCTCGCGTGACGAGATCATCGCACCGTGGTGGCGCGACACGCTTTGGCATGCGGCGGTCACCGCATTGCTGGCACTTGCGCTCGCGCTGTTCGGCTTCAAGATCGTGCGGCAGATTACGAGCCGCATCAAGATCGAGCAGGAGCTCGCGCGCAGTCTTGCCACTACCCGAACCGTACTCGATACGGCGATCAACCCGATCATCACCGTCGACGAACGCGGCGCGATTCGCTCGTTCAACACGGCGGGAGAGAAGGTCTTCGGCTATGCCGCGAGCGAACTGATCGGACAGAACATCCGCCTGCTCGTGCCGCCGGCCTGGCTCGAAACGTATAACGAATACATAACGCAATTCACTACGGGCACCGGCGTGCCCACGGCGAATGGCGAACTCGCCGGACTTCGCAAGGACGGCACGTCGTTCCCCGCTCATGTCTCCACGGGCGCGATGCAACTAGATGGCGCTTTGCATTTTGTATGCGTCATTACGGACATCTCGCGGCAAAAGAAGGAACGCGGTGAACTCGCCGATGCGCGCGACCAGCTGTTGCTCGCGGCCGATATCGCCGAACTCGGTATCTGGTCATGGGACATAGTTACCGGGCGGCTGCACTGGACGCCGCGCATGTTCGAGATTTACGGCTATCCGCCCGAACTACTCGACCACGGATTGAATATCGAGCACTGGCAGCAGCGCATCCACCCGGACGATCGTGACGCGACGCTGCAAAGTTTGCAGGCGGCCATCGACGGAGCGCCTGTCGTCATGCCACCTTTTCGCATCGTTCTGGCGAATGGCGCGATCCGGCGCATTCAAAGCGGACTGCGCATTCAACGCGATGCGAGCGGCCGCGCCGTCTCGATGACCGGCGTAAATTACGACGTCACCGATCAATACGAACTCGAATACCACCTGCGTCACGCGAAGGAACAGGCCGATGCAGCGAGCGCGGCCAAATCCACCTTCCTCGCCAACATGAGCCACGAGATCCGTACGCCGATGAATGCGGTCCTCGGCATGCTGCATCTGGTGCAACTGACTTCGCTCAATCGTCGTCAGCAAGACTACGTGAGCAAAGCCGAAACCGCGGCCAAGTCGCTCCTCAACCTGCTCAACGACATTCTCGATTATTCGAAGATCGAAGCAGGCAAGCTGCAACTCGACAGTCATCCGTTCGAGCCTGAAAAGCTGATGGAAGAACTCGGCGTCGTACTCTCCGGTAATCAAGGCACGAAGGACGTGGAAGTACTGTTCGACCTCGACCCGGAATTGCCCGACACGCTCTTGGGCGACGGCTTTCGCCTGCAGCAAGTGCTCATCAACCTTGCGGGCAACGCGCTCAAGTTCACGACGGCCGGGCAGATCGTCGTGAGCGTGCACGGCATCGAAGCGGTCAAAGACGCGTCGGTGCGCGTGCGCGTGGCGGTTAGCGATAGCGGCATCGGCATCAGCGCGCTTCAGCTCGAACGCATTTTCGAAGGCTTCACGCAAGCGGAAGCATCGACTACACGCCGTTTCGGCGGCTCCGGGCTAGGACTCGTGATCTGCAAACGGCTCGTCGCGATGATGGGCGGCGAACTGCAGGTAGAGAGCGAAGTGGGCGTGGGCAGCCGCTTCTGGTTCGATATTGAATTCGGCATTCAATCGGCGGTACACAAAATACAAACGGATGACATCGACTTCGATCATCCGGTGCGCCTCCTGATCGCCGACGACAACCCCATCGCGGGCGAAATCCTGTTGCGCACGGTGCGCTCGCTGGGATGGCACGCCGATGTGGTCGAGAGCGGCATCGAAGCCGTGGAACGCATCGGCGATGCGGCACGCGACAACCAGCCTTACGACATCGCCCTGATGGACTGGCGCATGCCAGGGCTCGACGGTTTGAATGCCGCACGCCTGATCCACACGATGAAAGGCCGCGCCGCGCCGCCGCTCGTGTTGCTCGTCACCGCTTTCGGACGCGAAGTGCTGAGGGAAACGCAAGAAGGCGGCGCGCCGCCCTTCGCCGGCTTTTTGACCAAGCCGGTCACGCCCAAGCAACTCGTCGCCGCGATTCACGTGGCAAGATCGAATGCAAACGACAAAGAGGCACTGCCTGTCCCGGTAAGCGCGCCGCGCACGCGGCGTCTCGCCGGACTCGAACTGCTCGTAGTCGAAGACAATGCGCTCAACCGGCAAGTCGCGGAAGGTTTGTTGCGCGCGGAAGGCGCCACCGTGACGCTTGCGGAAAGCGGACGTGAAGGCGTGAATGCCGTGCTCCACGGCAACGCGCGCTTCGACGCCGTTCTGATGGACGTGCAGATGCCCGACCTCGATGGACTCGAAGCCACTCGACTGATACGTGCGGATGGCCGCTTCGGCGCGTTGCCGATTATCGCGATGACGGCGAATGCATCGAATGCGGATCGCGACACCTGTCTCGCTGCGGGCATGAACGATCACGTCGGCAAGCCGATCGATGTCGAGCGGCTGGTGGCAGTGCTCAGTGCACGAGCCGTCGTGGAAGACGCGGCATCGAGTCATGCGGAAGACGATGACATCGTCGAGCCATCCGCGTCGCTGCTCGCGCGATTCGGCGGCAATCATGATCTGATTCGTAACGCGATTGATGGCTTTGGACCACAGACCGCCAAGCATTTGACGCGGCTTGTTGCACGGCTTGCCGCGCGCGATGTTCAGGGCGTGGCTTCGGTACTGCATACGCTTAAGGGTAGCGCGGGCACTGTTGGCGCATCGGCATTGGCGAAGCTCGCTGCGCGGCTCGAAAACGATCTCAAAGCCTCGGACGATACGGCGCGCGCGCTCGCCTCCATCGACGCACAACTCGCGCGCATGCAGCAGTTGCTTGCAACGAGCGTCGAGCGCCTCACGCAGGCATTCCCGCAAAGGCATGCAAGTACGCAAGAGAAGCCGCAAATACAGCCTCTTGCCGACGAAGACTGGCGCGCGCGCCTCAACGACATTGTTGCGTTGCTCGATTCATCGAATCTTCAAGCGATTGCAATGTCCGAGAGTTTGTGGCCGCAAGCGCCGGATGACCAGCGCGTTGCCTTCGAACAATTGCTTGCGCGTGTACGCGCTCTCGACTTTGAGCGCGCATCAAGACTTGCGCGCGACATGCTGGAGCAAAACTGATATGGAAGAGCTTGAGCAATGGCTCATGCATGTGCACCGTCGTCCCAAGCTTGTAATCGCGGACGATCAGCCCGTCAATATTCGCGTGCTGTATGAACTCTTTCGCGACACGTGCGACGTCTTCATGGCGACGAGCGGCGCGCAAGCTATTCAAGTCGCGCAAAACGAACTGCCCGATTTGATTCTGCTCGATGTCGTGATGGACGATCTCGACGGACACGAAGTATGCCGCCGCCTCAAGTCCGATCCGTTGACGCGCGACACACCCATTATCTTTATCACCTCGCAGGATCACGAAGACGACGAAGTCAAAGCGCTCGAACTCGGCGCCGTTGATTTCATCACTAAGCCGATCAATCCTGTCATCACGCGAGCACGCGTGCGCACGCATCTGACGCTCAAGCTGCAAGGCGACCGCTTGCGCGCAAGCGCCCTGCTGGACGGTCTTACCGGTGTCGCTAATCGACGCAAGTTCGATGAAGACTTGCTTGCGGACTGGCGGCATTGCGCACGTGAGAATTCTCCGCTTTCGTTGATCCTGTTGGATGTGGATTACTTCAAGCGCTTCAACGATCACTACGGCCATCAGGCCGGCGATGCTTGTTTAAAGACGATTGCCAAGACTTTGGGGAAGAGTCTGCGCAGGCCCTATGACAAGCTTGCGCGCTATGGCGGCGAAGAGTTCGCGTGCCTCTTGCCCAATACGAATGTCGATGGTGCCAAACTGGTCGCGCAGAAGATGCTGGACGCCGTGCGTGCGTTGGCCATTGCGAATCGCCTTTCGGACGTCGATGAGCATGTGACTTTGTCGGCGGGTGTGGCCGCGGTTTTGCCATCGCGCGAACTGCTGACCTCCGCTGTGCTCATCAAGGCCGCAGACGACGCTCTTTACGAAGCGAAGCGCGCCGGACGTGCGCGCTTCGCTCTTGCACCTTTAGAATAAATCGCAGCGATCACGCATCACGGCCTTCGCGCGAAGCCGCTGGAAACGAATGCACGCTCGCGCCGCCCGGCGATTCACGAAGTGCATTGATTTCCTCTTCGACTTTGCGCGCCGCCGTCAATGCGTTGAGCACGCGAGCCTGCAATACTGCGGGCTTTGCCGGCTTGGCGATGACATCCGCCGCACCGCTATCCAGCGTGCGCTGCTCGATTGCGACATCGCATGCTTCGACGAGTACGACTATCGGCACATGCGGATATGAGGCTTCCAATTGGCTCAAAGTTTCGTCGATACCATTTTCGCAGCAACGTGAATCGAGCACGATCGCGGCGGGCGCATGGCGGCTTGCAAGAACCAGCGCGGATTCGCAATCGGCCACGATATCCAGCGCGCCGATCGCTTCGAGCGCGTCGCGATGCGCGTCGGCTGTATCGTCCGCAAGAATGCCCACGACATAGATGTTCGCTGCCTTGCGTTGAACCTGCGGCGTTGTGTCTGCGCTCACAGTTTGCGTCCGTGCTTCCGTGACTCGGCGGCGCAAGCGCAGTTGAGCACGCACACGTGCCTGCAGGCGTGCAGCAACCAGCGGCTTGATAACGTAGTCGGCCGCGCCCATGCGAAAAGCATCGACCTCTAACGCGGGCGCGTCATGACTCGTCACGAAGATGACGGGCACGTGTGCAAGCTTAGGGTCGCGCTTAAGAACCTCGCAAACGTCGAAGCCCGTCATGTTTGGCAGATTGGCGTCGAGCAAAATCAGGTCGGGGATCGATTGGCGAGCGAGCGTCAAGGCCGCTTCGCCTGTCATGGCAAAGCGCTGATCAGGAAATTCCGCAAGCATTTCGCCCACGATGCGAATCATGGCCGGATCGTCCTCGACGAACAGCAAACGCGGCTGGCGAGAGGATGCAAGGGTGCTGAGCTGATCCATTTTCTGACTGGTATTCATCGGGCGGGCACACTCCACGACGTTACGCCTTGCCTTCAAAAATTCTGGTGTTTGGCAGACGAGTTCATTTGAGAATACAAATTATCCGATATTTCCGCTAAGGCTCAAACCAGCGCTAAAAATTCGTTCACCCGATGCGGTTCCTGAAACCAGCAAGTAAAATGTACGGCGCGTTTTCAACGTTTGCCCTTGCTCCGACAGGGCCGATCAGCAGTGCGCAAGCGTACAGACACAGATCGCAAACCGCATCCGCAAATTTTTCTCTTTCGTTTTTAATCGATTTGTACAGATCAATGCAAACATTCAAAAACGCGTTATCGTTTGCGGGGCGTTTAAGCTCTTAGGAATAAAGCGCATACTAGCGGCATATACAAATAATATGAGAAAAGCCATGCACGGGGAAAACAGGACGCTTTATTATGCCGGGCGCACCGTATCGGAAGAACTTTCCGAGCGCTTGCATGCTCGCGGCTGGACGATTGAGCAAATCGATCCCGCCAAGCCACCTAAAGCCGCCCGTCATGGCAAGCGCGCTGCCGCCGGCATTGTCGACCTGACTAAACGCGGGCTCGCAAAAGATACGGCCGTTGTCGCCGAATTGCTTGCACTCTGCCAGATTGGCTGGGTTGCAACCGTCGACGCCGAGCATGTCGAGAATCCCGAGATCTGTCGGCTTATCCGCGACTTCTGCTTCGATTACGTGACCGTGCCTTCATCGGCGGATCGCATAGTCGATGCAGTCGGTCATGCATATGGCATGGTCGCCTTGCACGATACGGCAAGCAGCGCGACCGGCAACGAATCGCGTAAGGACGATGGCAAGGAAGGCAGCATGGTCGGTTCATGTGACGCCATGCAGGCGCTTTATCGATCAATCCGTAAAGTCGCCATGACGGACGCACCGGTGTTCATTTCCGGCGAATCAGGCACCGGCAAGGAATTAACGGCGGTTGCAATTCATGAACGCTCGGTACGTCGCGATCAACCATTCGTCGCAATCAACTGCGGCGCCATACCACCTCATCTGCTTCAATCCGAATTGTTCGGCTACGAGCGCGGCGCATTTACGGGCGCAAATCAACGCAAGATCGGCCGTGTGGAGGCCGCGGATGGCGGTACGCTCTTTCTCGATGAAATCGGCGATCTGCCGCTCGAGAGTCAAGCGAGTCTCTTGCGCTTTCTTCAAGAACGCAAAATTGAACGTCTTGGCGGCCAGACCTCTACGGACGTGGATGTGCGCATCATTTCGGCCACGCACGTCGATATGCAAACCGCGATGATCGAAGGCCGTTTTCGCGCGGACTTGTACCACCGTTTGTGCGTCTTGCAGATCGACGAGCCCCCTTTGCGCGTACGCGGCAAGGATATCGAACTGCTCGCCAATCATATGCTCGATCGCTATAGAAAAGATGCGAGCCGACGCTTGCGTGGCTTCTCGCCGTGCGCCATCGCGGCGCTTCACAATTACGGCTGGCCGGGCAATGTGCGTGAATTGATCAATCGCGTGCGTCGCGCCATTGTCATGGCGGAAGGACGTCAGATTCTCGCTAGCGATCTCGAACTCGGCGAATACGCCGAAGCTGCGCCGACGACGCTTGCGCAAGCACGCGAAGCCGCAGAGCGGCAAGCCATTGAAGTCGCACTCTTGCGTCATCGCGGCCGCTTGGGTGAAGCGGCCGATGAGTTGGGCATTTCGCGAGTCACGCTTTATCGTATGTTGACGGCTTATGGTCTGCGCGCTAAAGCAGATCGCGCGCTTGAGGCATCGAGCGCTTAAGACGCACGAGGCGAAGACTAATTAAAGTGTCGGTCGAGCGCTGCCAGTAAGTGCTGCGAGAGCCGCGTCGCGCGGCCCTGAATCGCTCGATCCGATAATCTCGACAACGCATACGACGCCGCCAGCACCGCAGTCAGCGTGGCGCCATATAGCGCCAATGCTGTCTCGTTGCTTGTCTCCTTGAACCTTCCCTCAAAGAAATGGAAGGTCACGTAGACACAAATGAAATGCCAAAGATAAATGCCGTAGCTCTCACGGCCTAACGCGGCGGCACAGCGGCGGATCATCGACAGGCTTTGTGTCTTGCGCATGATAGGCGGCGCACTTGCTTTGGGCGCGCTGCGCGTGCAAACGAACAGCAGGAAAGCTACGGCGCTACATGCCGCGAACAACGGTGCGAGGGCATGAGCTCTAGCGAGCCATACGCCGAGCATCGCGGTCACGATGGCAAAGCCAAGCGCCAGCGAAGCGTAGAGGTACGACTTAAGTCGCGTCACTCTTTCGTCGCCCGTCAAGTGCGAACGAAAGGCATACCACGCCCACATGCCAACGATGAAGCACGGTCCCTGCACGGGCGGCCAGAAGTAACTGTACGAGTTGTTCGTCACATCGCAATCGAGCACGCCGTGGCATTCGCTCATCGATGTAATGGCAAAGGAAAGCGCTAGCAGTATTACGGAGGCGAGGAGCAGACGCTTGCGATTCATCGCCAGGAAAAACAATAGCGGTGCAATCAAGTAGAAGAGCATTTCGACGCCAATAGACCATCCTCCCGGGACCACGTTATTGATGGCCGTTGGCGAGAGCGCATGCAGGAAAAGCATGTTGAGGAGGATATCGACCGGACCATGCACGCCGAGCACCCAGGCGTGTTCGTAACCGGAGCGCGTCGCCCCGTAACTGATAAGGCCGTAAATGACGATGGCCGCATAGTAAAGCGGAGCGATGCGAAAAAAGCGCTTGATATAGAAGCGTAGCGCGACGTGGCGCGCGTCGACACATCGCGCATGGTCCATCTCGAGGGTCATGAAGATCGTGATTGCGCTGATGACGAAGAATAACTGCACGCCGTACTGCCCCATGTGCGTCAGCAGCGTCACCGCTCCCGGCAGATTGGGGAACTGAAACGATAGATGTACTGCGACAACCCCGACAATCGCGAGCGCACGACCAGCGTCGAGTGCGGCAACGCGTCCTTGCTGCATCGATATCCTCCTTGCATGCATAGCGGCCTTCACAGCCGCGAGGTGCGTGGACATAGATGACTTCAACGAGTTCCCTGATTTCTCCAGCGCGCGCAATTCGATACATGCCGAAACACCTTTGCGTAAATGTGGCCGGTGTCGTTGTTGACGGAAAATTGTTCGAGTTAATACGTCTTAGGGGCATGTCTGCGATTCGCAACAATACTAGAGAAAATCATCGCGATTAAATCGTTGCAACCGCTTAACAGTAAAACGTTTAAGCGGGAAATGTTGCTTGCTGATTGCCGCTCTCAGCCAGGCTTTGTCCGCCAATGCCGCTCGAATCCGCCAGATGGGTGCGTTGAAAGTGCCTGTAACACGCCAACGAATGAAAGCATGATGTATGCTCCACCGCTTAGACTAAGGTTGGCGGCTAGCACATTTGATGGACCTCGGCGCGATTGCTAGCAATTTCTTCAAGACTAGTCTCAATTTGGTATCGCTTGTTGTTCTCTCAGTAAGCGGCAGCGAACAAAGGTGAAAGCACCTTTCGCGTAAAGTTCAACCGTGTGCTGCGTGCTAAAGACTTCAAAAAATCAAAGTCGGCAATTTCAGCCAGACGTCGAGGGCCATGGGGGCGCTTTGTGCGAGACCGTACAGAACGCTGTTTTGTGTGCTGTTTCACTGTCGAAGCTTTATTCCAGTGATATGCATTTCTTTCTTTGAGCGGGGCGACAAGGGAGATGACATCGTTATCCCAAGCGCAATGCGAGGGCTTTTGGAAGGACGGATTTCTTCGTCTTGAGAAAGTTGCGGAGCATGCGGAAATTAAGACCTTGCGTACAATTGGCGACCGCCTGCTGCGCGAAAAGGCGGGATTCAAGCAAGGCATGCTGTTCGACTTTTATCCGGAAGGTGAGGGTCCAGACAAGCCTAAGCTCGCGCAATTGCATGGTCCGTCGCATTTCGAGCGAAGCCTCATGGAGAGCGAGCTGAATCGGCGCGTGCAACGTGTCGCCATGCAACTGCTCGGCCCCAAGGCACGCTTCGTGAGCGACAGCTTTTTTCATAAGCCCGCTCATACCGAGGCCGTGACACCCTGGCATCAGGATGAAGCATTCACCGACCCGCGCATCGAACATCGAGAGGTGAATTTCTGGTTCCCCTTGCAGCCGGTGTCGCTGACCAACGGGTGCATGCAGTTCATCGCCGGCTCGCATATTGGACCCGTGCTTCCGCATGGCCCCATTGGCGGCGATCCGAGCACGCATGGCCTTGAATGCGTCACGGGCTTCAATGCTGGCGAGGCGGTCGTTTGTCCGCTCGAACTCGGCGACTGCACCATTCATGCGGGACGTACGCTGCATTTCGCGGGTCCGAATCATTCGGATGCACCGCGCTATGCGTATTCGATGGTGTTTGGCTTACCGCGACGGGCATCGAAAGAAGTCCGCAGCTTTCCCTGGAACGACAATCGCCGTCTCTCACGGCAGGCGCGTGTGAACGACTCCAGGACGCGCGACAGCTTTTGGCCATATTTGTCCCGCAAGGTGCGCGAGTTCGACTACACCAATCCTTATGAATGGCGGCTCGGCGCCGAACGAGTGGCGCGTCTTATCAAGGGTAAGCGCACTGCCGGTTGAGTATTAGAAGCATCAGGTAAAGAGGACGCGTGCGGCAGTCTAAAAGCCGAACGCGTCCTGCCTGAGAAATCGCAGAATTCGGTTAGCAACCGTGACCGGCTGTTCTTGCTGCACCCAATGCCCGGCACCTTCAATCATATGCACCGCGCGGAAATTGCTGCATGCGCGCATGCGCATTGCTTCGTATTGGCCAGGCCGCTGATACACGCCCCAGTCGCTACTTCCAGCAATGAAACATGCAGGCACGTCTATCGTGCTGCCTGACCATGTCTTAAGCGCGGCCGTGTGAGCGTCGCTAGTCGCGCAGCGATACCAGTTAAGCCCGCCTTGAAAACCGGTGCGCGAATATTCCCCCGCATAGACGTCGAGATCGCGTTCCGGCATCCATGCGCATGATGCGATCTGCTCCTCCGAAGGCATATGCGGTGCGACCGTCTCATGCATGCTCTTATCTTTCTCCATCACATAGTAAGTCGGCAACGTAGCGAGTTCTTCCGCGCTCAACGCCGCTAAAGGATGAGGATGGTTTTCCGGCCAGTCCGCACTCTTCACGTGAAAATAAGCGCGCAAAAATGCCGCCATGCCTTGCGGTGGGTGCCACATGTCCTCATTCGCATCGGCACCCGAGTAATACCATTGATAGTGCTTACGGGGCGGGTCGAGCGCGTCTAGCGCCGCCAAGACAGTGGCCATCTCGGTCAATGCTGTATCGCCCGCCTCATGCAGCGCATGTTCCGATGCGGTGCCAAATGGAAATGTCGGCGGCCCCGCAAACGGCGCGCTAAGCATGACCACCGACCTGAAGACATTTGGCCTGATCAACGCGCACCAAGCTGCTACGGGCGAACCAAAATCATGGCCGATGACCGCTGCCACGCTGTGATAGCCCAAGGCACTTATAAGCCCAAGCACGTCCCGCACGAGATTTGGAAAATTGAAGTCGTCGAGATCCGTATCGAATATAGCAGCCGCGCCCGTGGTACGCCCGTAGCCGCGCTGATCGGGCGCGACGACATGATAGCCGCCATTGGCAAGCGCCGGCATCACCTTGCGCCAGCTAAAAGCAAGCTCGGGAAAGCCATGCAAGAGCACGATGCATGGTCTGCCCGGCGTTTCGAAACCTGCTTCCAGCACGTGCATGGAGAGGCCATTGCCGTTGTCGATCAGGCGTGAGCGGATGCCATCGGGCAACGGCAGATCCTTCAACGTTTCGGTCATGCATGGCTCCTGTCGAGTTCGGAGCCATTATGCTTCATGCCGCGAGGGCTGCGTTGGCGTCAGCGCTAGAGGATCGAATTACGTTTGCCGAGCTGCTCGAGCGGAATGTCATAAGTCTCCCGCATCGAAAAGATAGACACTGCGGACAACAGACACACCAGCACCGCGAATGCAGCCGGCATGACCCACAACGCCGTACCGTATTTACCTATGAGCGCGGATTCCACTAGCGGCGCAAACCCGGCCACGGCGAAGCCAAACTGCGTGCCGATCGCCATGCCGGAAAGGCGGACTTGCGTTGGAAAGCGTTCCGCGTATGTCGCCGGCCACACTGCATTCGTGATGCTATAAGCGAAGCCGCCGAGCACTACTCCCGCTGCAAAAACGAGCGCATTGCTCCCCGTCGTGATCGACCACAAAAAGATCACGACGCTAACTGCGCACAGCAAGTTTCCCGCGATAAATACAGGTCGTCGGCCGATACGGTCGGATAGCGTGGCCCATAACGGAATGGTGAAGACCGCGATGAAGTTAGCGACGATAGCCGTCCACAGCATGACCGAAGTGCTGATGGGTTGCGCCTGTGCGCGCGAAAACGAAAGCGCAAACACGGCGAACGTCGTGCCTATAGACGCAATGAGCGCGGCAAAGAAAACCTGTAGTAATTCCTTGCGATAACCCGTAAGCAGCGTCTTGAGCGGCATATTCGGCACCTCGCCATGCGAGGCTTCGCTTTCGAAGGCGGGCGTCTCTTCGAGTCGGCTGCGCACGATAAAGCCGACGATCACCACCGCCACACTCAACCAGAAAGGCAAGCGCCAGCCCCACGACAGCAATTGATCTTCGGGTAACAAAGCCGCAAGCGGCAAGACTACAGCGGGCGCAAGCACCTGACCGCCCTGCGTCCCGCTTAAAGTCCAACTCGTGTAATAACCCCGACGATGCGCGGGCGCGTGCTCGAACGACATTGAATTCGCCCCGGCTTGCTCCCCTGCTGCGGAGATGCCCTGCAAGATTCGCATCAACACGAGTAGCGCAGGTGAGAGCAGTCCCGCGGTCTGATAAGTCGGCAAGCATCCCACTAAGAACGTCGAGAGCCCCATCAAGAGCAAGGTGCCCACCATCACGACCTTTCTGCCGAGCCTGTCACCGTAGTGGCCCATGAGGAACGAGCCTAAAGGACGTGCGGCATAAGCCACGCCAAAGGTCGCCATCGATGC
Organism: Caballeronia sp. TF1N1; assembly: GCF_022878925.1. NCBI lineage: Bacteria > Pseudomonadati > Pseudomonadota > Betaproteobacteria > Burkholderiales > Burkholderiaceae > Caballeronia > Caballeronia sp. TF1N1. The sequence goes on along the minus strand of NZ_CP084629.1, from coordinate 766,159 downwards.
AAGCGTCGCGGCGGTCATGTCGCCGGGCGGGAAGAATATCTTTGGAAAGACGAGCGCGGCGACAGTGCCGTAGATAAAGAAGTCGTAGTATTCGAGCGCGCTGCCGATCCACGCCGCGATTGCGGCCTTTCTGGCATGCTTGCCGCCTAGCACGCTCGATGATGTCGTCTCCGAGGTTCGACCAATCGTTTCTGTCGTCATGTTGTCTCCGTGTTTTTTTATGGAAGTCGAAGCTTCTATCGTGTTATGCGAGCGCTCGTCTCAAGAAGGCTTTGACTAGCATGTTGTACGAGTATCGCGCGTTTAAGCGGATTGGTTTCGCGCTTAAGCGGCACTTCGACTGCTAGCGGAAGGTTATCGGGCAACACGGCAAGCAGCGCGCATAAGGGCAACTCCCCTTCCCCGGGCAACAACCGATCTCCACGTGCCTCTGCAACGATGTCAGCGGGAGACGCCATTGGCGCATCACAAAGCTGAACGCTGCCGATGATTTGCGGATCAAGCGCCGCGACCTCTTCCACCGTTCCGCCTGAACGGATGAGATGAAGCGCGTCGATCAGAACAAACGCATTGGGCTTGCCAGAGGACAGCACGATATTCAAAGCATCGGCTAGACGCGCGACAGGACGCCATAGCATGAACTCGACATCGAGCGACAAACCGAATGGCGCCGCGAGATCGCATAATGCGCTGAAGCGATCGATGACGCGTGCGCGGTCGGTATCGTCGATATTCACGCATGCACGGTGTGCTCCAAGTTCCGCGCCTGCCTCGAATGTGCCTTCATAGTCACCAACGGAAGTGTTGGCCGCAAGAGTAATCACTTCGATATCGGTCACCTTCACGTCGAGCTCATGCAGCAAGCGCTTGGTCGAACGCAATTCAGGCGACCTCGCAAGCAATGGATACTCGATACCGCCGTGCACGGGTGAGCAAAGACGAATGCTGATCGCTCGAAAGCCAGCGCTCGCCGCCAGTTCGATAAGATCTGGCGGGCCTACGTCCAGTACCGTGAGATGAGCGAGCGATAGAGGTTTCATCAATACGTTGCCCTTCCACCCGTCAAATCGAACGCCGCGCCGGTGGAAAACGAGCATTCCTCCGTGGCGAGCCATGTCACCATCGACGCAACTTCGTCTGGACGACCTGCGCGTCCTAGCGGAATCTTGGCAAGCACGAAGTTGCGTGCATTCTCGGTCATGCCGCGCAGCATGTCGGATTCGATTGCCGCGGGCGTCACGCAGTTGACGCGAATCTCGGTATCCGCGAGCTCCTTGCCAAGCGACTTCGTCAATGCGATCACGCCTGCCTTCGACGCGCCATAAGCACCCTGGTTCGGGTTGCCCTCCTTGCCCCCGACCGACGACAGACTCACGATACGTCCATGCCGCGCGCGACGCAGGTAAGGCAGCACTTCGCGGCAACAAATAAAAACGCCCGTAAGATTGATGTCGAGTACGCGCCGCCATGCGTCGATCGAATATGTCTCTACTGGACCGATATCTCCATTGATACCCGCAGCGTTGATCAACACATCGATCGATCCGAAGCGCTTGTGTGCTTCCTGCGCCGCGTTGGCTACACTGGCGGCATTCGTCACATCTACTTGAGAAGCGAACGCCGCGCGAGCCTGCTCGGCCTTGAAAAAGGCAGCCTCGATGTCGATATCCCAAAGCACGACCTTGGCACCCGACGCAACGAAACGCTCAGCAATCGCATATCCGATACCACCAGAGCCGCCGGTGATGACACATACACGGTCCTGCAAATCCAGTTTGTTCATGGTCCCTTTGCGATAGAAATCACTCGAACCGATACTAAGGACAAACGCTGGCTTTGTCGTATGCTGAATTTCCTTTAAGCTATAACTTTTAGTTAAGCTGTACGGCGAACCGATGCGCTTCAAACTCCGCCATATGGAAGTCTTTCGCGCGGTCATGCTCACAGGCTCCATCAACGCGGCAGCCAAGTTGCTCTATGTATCGCAGCCTGCAGTGAGCAAGCTCGTGTCTCACATCGAGACGACACTGGACCTGCGCCTGTTCGAGCGCTCCAAGAGCCGCCTCATTCCCACGGCCGAGGCACATGCGTTATTCAGGGAAATCGAGCAGGTTTATCAGGCTGCCGTGCGCGTGGATGAATTCGCGCGCGCGCTTTCGCTAGGGCCGTCGAGCCTGTTGCGCGTCACTTGCAGTGCATCGCTCGCAATGAGCGTCGTGGCTCCCGCGCTCGTCGATATCAAGGCCAAGCTGCCTGCACTGACGGTAGGCTGGCAGACCACACTAATGGCGGACATGCCGATGGAAATCTTGAGCAAGGAAGCAGAGGTCGCCGTTGCCGCAATGCCGGTCACGCACGAACATCTGGAAAACGTTTCGTTCATGTACGGCAGCATGGTTTGCGCCTTGCCAAGGGGGCACAGACTTGAAGCGGCATCGGACGTGTCGCTTGCCGATCTGGTAAGCGAACCCGTGGTGCTGTTCAAGCGAGACATTCCGTTTGGAACCGTGATCGCACAGACGTGCCAGCAAGCGGGCGTCGAACTCAAGTCGACAATCGACGTGATGCGCGCCGATCAGGCACTGGCGCTCGTCGAAGGCGGGCTCGGCGTGACCATCGTCGATGATTTCGCCACGGCAGGCACAGCTCTCACCATACGCCCGCTACGCGAACACATACATTTGACGGCAAGCTTCGTTTATTCGCGCTTTGCGCCGCCATCGCGCAACGCGGTTCTATTCATGCAGGCAGTTTATAAGAATGCGCAGCGCCTAGGCCGCGCCATTCCCGATGCGCGTGTCCCCGGTTAAGCGACGACGTGCTTGACGCCAAGCGCCAAACCGCTGCACGCTTTAACATGAACGAGACGCAAAAATCTCTTACTTACGGAATCAAGCCATGACCACGTCATCCTCTCGCCGCCGCGCCGCCTTTCGCGAACTGGTCAACGCGCGCCGCGCACTGCTGTTACCGGGCGCTTTCAACGCGATGAGCGCACGCGTGGCCGTCGACCTCGGCTTCGAAGCAATTTATATAACCGGCGCAGGTGTTACGAATATGTCGCTAGGACTGCCCGATCTTGGTTTCATCAGCCTCGCGGAAGTCGCGGAACATACCTCTCGTATTCGCGATGCCGTCGATGTGCCGCTCATCGTCGATGCGGATACCGGCTTCGGCAATGCACTCAATGTGCGCCACACCGTACGCACGCTCGAGCGCGCGGGCGCGGACGCCATTCAACTCGAAGATCAGGTGATGCCTAAGAAATGCGGCCATTTCGCGGGTAAGAACGTGGTCTCGACCAGCGAAATGGTCGGCAAGATCCACGCCGCGGTCGACGCACGCGAGGACGCGAATTTCCAGATCATTGCACGCACGGATGCCTGCGCGGTGGAAGGCTTCGACCGCGCCATAGAGCGGGCGCGCGCATTTGTCGAAGCCGGGGCCGACATTCTTTTCATCGAGGCCATCGAGACGCCAGAGCAAATTGCCTCGCTAACCGAACTCGTCGAAGCGCCGCAACTCATCAATCTCGTCATCGGCGGAAAGACGCCGGTAACAGCGCGAGAGGACCTCGAGCGCCTTGGCTTTAGCCTCGTCCTTTATGCCAACGCCGCGTTGCAAGGCGCCGTGCGTGGCATGCAGACGGCGTTGTCGGCACTAAAGACACAAGGCCGTCTCGATGAAGATCCAGGCGTAGTTGCACCTTTTTCGGAACGTCAGCGGCTCGTGAACAAGCCGCTGTATGACGAGCTGGACCGCAAATACGCAGCCGATTAAAGGCTGCTCTTAGCGCTCGCATGCCTCAAGCGAGAGTTTGCTATGCTGCCTTCGAACCGGACGAGTCGCACGTGACGAAGTCCGGCGCTCAATCACTCAGGTAACAAAACGGAGATAGAGATGGCAAAGGGATATTGGGTCAGCGCATACCGCAAGATCATCAACGCTGATCAGGCCGCGGAGTACGCGAAGCAGGCGACGGTTGCGATCAAGGAAGGCGGCGGACGCCCTCTCGCGCGCGGCGTGGCGTCGTTCATCCAGGGCGATGGCGTTAAGGAACGCACGGTAATCATCGAGTTCGACTCACTCGATGCTGCTAAAGCCGCTTACGACAGCAAGACCTATCAGGACGCGCTCGTTACGTTAGGCGATTCAGTGGAGCGTGATTTCCGCATTGTCGAAGGCGTTGAATAACGTCCTGCGCTTTGTTCGAAAGGCGATGACGTCCCCTCGTCATCGCCTTGAGTCGCCATTCAAGCGCCGGCTGCATCGGCCAGTTCGTTCAAGTCGTTCACGATGAAGTCCCAATCGCTTTCTGCTTTGAGGTCTGTAGTTTGTCCCGCACCGTGCTCATAAGGCCGAGCGATAAATGCAGTCTTCAGACCGCACGCTCTTGCCGCGACGAGATCGCTATTATGGGCCGCCGCCATGCACACCTCTTCAGGCTTGAGCATGAGCGCATCGACCGCACGCAGATAAGCCTGCGGCGTTGGCTTATAAGCCTGCGCTGTTTCCGCGCCGAGAATCGCATCCCATGGCAGACCACCGTGTTTCGCCATGTCCACCATTAACTTGATATTGCCGTTCGATAACGGCGCAATGATGTAGCGCGTCTTGAGGCGCGCAAGTCCTTTTACGGAATCGGGCCAAGGGTCCAGACGATGCCACGCGAGATTCAACTCATCGAGCACATGCGTTGGAACGGCATCTTTGTCGATGCCGAATTCAGGCAACACGTCATCCAGATTTTCTCGATGCAAGACATCCAGCCTTACGAACGGTCTTTCGCCACTGCGGACTTTCTGCATTGCGGGCGCATAGCGACTGCGCCATGCATCGGCAAACGCTTCCGGCGATGCGTTCGCTTGACCGTAAGCGTTTAGAAACGACGCAGCTTCTCGCGCTATGCCGCCGCGCCAGTCCACCACGGTACCGAAAACGTCGAATACGAAAGCCTTTACTAAGGGCTGGGTCACGAGACTTCTCCGTTGGCTTCAATTCTCAAAGCTAGTCTAGCAAGGCCACAGCTCCCTGCGCTTGGTTCTCCCGCGTAAGACTGTTCGCAGTATGGCCAGAGCGCGTTGAATGACACTGCATTTTGTCGATTGCATGCATCATGCAAGAAACCGAATGCAAAACGTGACGACGCCATATTTTGACCATCGCGAAAAAAGATGCTATTACGACGAGGCCTCGCGTCTGCTCAAGAGCGGACGAAAGCAAACCGTAAGCGCTCCGGCATGCCGCCGCCGCGCGCCAGCACAAAGTCACTGTGAACCCAACGACAACTCTTGCTTCGTGGTCAGCCCACGATACTCAGCTTCTGATCGCCTGCGCGCTCGGCCTTGCGGTCATCATCCTCTCAATCGGCGTTCTCAAGCTCGCGCCGTTCCTGTCTATCCTGGTGGGTACATTCGTTGCCGGTTTCGCTGCGCATCAACCGTTGGAAGCCATTGCGCAGGCCTTTAGCAAGGGTGCGGGAGCGTTGCTCGGCGATGTCGGCATCATCATCGCGCTCGGCGCCATGCTCGGTGCGCTGATGGCCGAGTCGGGGGCAGCGGATCGGTTGGTGACGACCCTGCTCGATCTTTCCACGCCCCGCAGTCTGCCGTGGATGATGGCGCTCGTCGCGATCATCGTGGGCCTGCCGCTCTTCTTCGAAGTGGGCCTTGTGATGATGGTGCCGATCATCTTCGTGATGGCACGGCGCTCCAAGCAGCCGATCCTGCGCATCGCGATCCCTGCGCTCGCCGGCATGACGACTTTGCATGCATTATTACCGCCGCATCCAGGGCCGCTCATTGCCGTGAGCGCATTGCATGCAGATCTTGGACTGACGCTCGGGCTCGGTTTGATCGTTGCGCTGCCGGCCGTGATTCTGGCGGGTCCGCTCTACGGCATCTGGCTTTCGAAGCGCATGCACGTCGAAGAGCCAGAAGAGATGGGCAAACTCTTTACCGAGCATGCGGATGGCGCAGCGACACCGGGCTTCGCAATCTCGCTTATCACGATACTTCTACCCGTCGTGATGATGCTCGGCCGCACGATCGCCAAGCTCGCGCTTACCAAGGACACGCTGCTTTACGACACGCTCGACTTCGTAGGCGAACCGTTGATTGCGCTTGCTCTTACGGTACTCTTCGCCATCGTGATGCTCGGTTGGTCGCGCGGCATGGCGCGCGATCGCGTAGGCGGCATCTTGCGCAAGAGCCTGCCGCCAATCGCGGCGCTTCTGCTCACCATCGGCGCAGGCGGTGGACTCAAGCAGACACTCGTCGCCGCGGGCGTCAGCACGACCATCGGCAAGATCGCCGTGGGCGCGCATCTGCCGCTGGTCTTGCTTGCGTGGCTGATCGCAGTGGCGCTCAGGCAAGCCACCGGATCGGCAACAGTCGCCACGACGACGACAGCCGGTATCGTGGCGCCCGTGGTTAGCGGCTTGTCTGCCACGCACAACTCGTTGATGGCGCTTGCCATCGGCGCCGGCTCCGTGTTCTTCTGTCACGTCAACGACGCGGGCTTCTGGATGGTGCGCGAATATTTCGGCTTAACGCTCAAGCGCACCGTAGCCGTTTGGTCGGTCTTGCAGACCATCGTGTCGGTCGTCGGACTCGTGCTGACCCTCGCCTTGTGGGCGCTGCTCAACTAGCGATGTCTTTTATCTTTACGAGGTCGCAAAGTGCTTCTCGACTTCCATCGCTTTGTCGAGCCCGACAAAGCGGTTGTATTCCTCGAAGGTCGTGAGCCGGTCTGCAATGGCATCTGTCGTGCCTTCGCGCATGAAATCGATCATGACTTCCTTGACAGCTTTATGCATGGCAAGCATCGACTCGATTGGGGCGAGGGTGTAATCGAAGCCTATTTCGTAGGCCTCTTTCATCGAGACGAACGGACTCTTTCCCGTTCGCGCCTGATTGAAAAGAATCGGCTTGCCTAGCGGCTTGAGACGACGCGTGAGCTCGCGCATGTGTTCGAGGCTTTCGGGCGCATCGGCATAGAGGCCATCCGCGCCTGCTTCCGCGTAGGCTTCGAGCCGCGCGATCGCATCGTCGATTCCGGTTACTGCAATCGCATCCGTACGGGCCACGATGAAGAAGTCCGGATCGGTGCGCGCCTCGATCATTGCGCGCAACTTGAGTACCATCTCGTCCTTCGATACGAGCTGCTTGCCCGCATAGTGTCCACATTTCTTGGGCAATGCTTGATCCTCGAGATGCAGCACCGATGCGCCCGCTTCTTCCCATAGACGGATCGTGCGCTGCACGTCGAGGATGCCGCCGTAGCCTGTATCTGCATCCGCGAATATGGGCACCGTCGTCACGCGGCAAATGCGGCGGATATGCTCGAACATTTCCGTCTGCGAGAGTACGCCGATATCCGCCTGCCCTGCAATCACGCCGGAGGCAACGAAACCGCTAACGTATAGCGACTTGGCGCCTGCCTGTTCCGCTAGCATCGCGGTCAACGCATCGTGCGCGCCCATGCAAACGAATGGGCCCTCTTTGAATAATTCGCGAAAACGGGCTGAACGGGTCAAGATGATTCTCCGGCAAGTTGAATAATGTCGATGTGTCAAGCGAAGTAAGCCCAACTGCGCGCTTTTCGATCCTTCAAAAGAAAGCGCGCAATATCATCTGCAAGAAGGCGCGTCTGATCGATCTCGTCGAGTCCTTCCAGAAGCGCTCGCTGCTGTGCCGGATCGAATTCGAAGTGAATCGTTTCCAACCCATGTGCGCGAATTTCGAGCGCACCGAGATCGACCTCGATGGGCGTTCCATCGCTAGCAGCAACCGCTATGCGCTCGATCTCGGCAGCGTCGAGTCGCACAGGAAGCAGTCCGTTCTGAAGACAGTTGTTATAGAAGATGTCGCCGAACGATGAAGCGATGACGCATCGAATGCCCGCTTCCTCTAGCGCCCACACCGCCATTTCGCGCGAGCTGCCACAACCGAAGTTGCTACCACCGAGGACTGTGCATGCACTTCTGAATGCGGGCTGATTGAGAACGAAGTCCTCACGTTCACCACTTTGCGGACCGTCGCCGCGATAACGCAAGGTCTCGAGCAGATAAGGTCCCAACTGTCCGCGCACGAGTTGCGAAATTCTTTCGATGCGGATGATGAGATCCGTATCGACGTTATCTCGCATGAGCGGAGCCGCTGCTCCGGAGATGATCGTCACCGCTTTCATCGCGACGCCCCTTCCGTTTGACGCACACGTGGCGCGGCGATATGCCCCGCAATGGCGCTAGCTGCGGCAACTGCAGGGCTAGCCAGATGCGTACGCGCACCGGGACCTTGCCTGCCAATAAAATTGCGATTCGAGGTCGATACGCAACGTTCGCCACGCCCAACCACGTCGCCATTTGCGCCCACGCACATCGAACAGCCCGGCTCGCGCCATTCGAAGCCAGCGGCACGGAAGATCGCATCGAGCCCTTCCTGCTCGGCTTGACGCGCCACCGTGAGCGATCCCGGCACGACCCAAGCCTTCACGTTGCCGGCGACATGCTGACCATGGACCACATGTGCTGCCGCACGCAAGTCTTCGATGCGGCTATTCGTACACGAGCCTATGAATACGCGGTCCACGCTTAGTTCATCCAGATGCTGTCCGGCACGCACGCCCATGTAGTCGATCGCATTTTCGGCGGCATGACGGCGCGATTCATCATCGAGCGATGCGGGGTCGGGTATGACATCGTCCAGCGCAATCACGTGTTCGGGACTCGTGCCCCACGTGACCTGTACGCCGATGGACGACGCATCGATACCGATCTCGCGATCGAACTGTGCCTCCGAATCGCTTGCAAGCATCCTCCAGTCGGCGACAGCCTGGTCGAACTGCTCGCCTTGCGGTGCATAAGGCTTGTCGCGCAGATAAGTGAACGTAATTTCATCGGGCGCGACGAGGCCAAACTTGGACCCCAGCTCGATGCTTAGATTGCACAGTGTGAGGCGGCCTTCCATGCTCAATGCTTCGACCGCATCGCCCGCGTATTCGACGGCATAGCCCGTGCCGCCAGCCGCGCCAATCTTTCCGATGAGATACAGAATCATGTCCTTCGCGGTCACGCCTTCGCGCAGCTTGCCATTGAAGCGCACACGCATCGTCTTTGGGCGCTTCTGTCGAATGGTTTGCGTCGCAAGCACATGCACGACCTCCGTCGAACCGATACCGAAGGCAAGCGCGCCCATTGCACCATGCGTGCATGTATGACTATCCGCGCAAACGATGGACGTTCCTGGCAAAGAAAGGCCGAGCTCCGGTCCGATCACATGCACGATGCCCTGAAGGCCTGCCTGGCCTATGTCAAAGATGGGAATCGCGTGATGCGTCATCTGCGTGCGCATCGATTCGACCATCTCGGTGCTCCAGTCGGCATCGCCTGCGCGGCGTCCTGGGGCCGTCGAAATCACATGATCGACGGTGGCGAAGGTAAGCGCGGGACTATCCACGCCAAGGCCGCGCTTTTCAAGCACGCGGACCGCTTCCACGCCGGTGAGCTCGTGCATCAGATGACGATCCACGTGCAGCAGATCGGCGCCACCTGCGAGATGAGCAATGGTATGACTGTCCCACAACTTGTCGAAGAGCGTATGCATGATCAATCGCTATGCGTGAGATGACGCTGCCATTTGAGGAACATGAGATTTACCAGTGTGGCGAACACGAAAAGCATGAGCGCAAGCGCCATGATCGTGCTCGTTTCGTTGCGGTTCATGGCGATCATCAACATGCGGCCGATACCGCTTTGCGACGCGAACATCTCGCCGATAAGCGTGCCAAGCAAGGTAAGCGAAAAGCCGATGCGCAGTCCCGCTACGACTTCAGGCACGCATGCGGGCAGCAACACATGACGCGCGAAATCCATCGGGTTCATGCGGTAAGTGCGGGCCGCGCGTGCGTATATAGGCGGCATATTCTTTACCGCGTTCATGGTGAAGAGCGTAATCGGAACGATCCCGTGTATCACACCGAATACGATCTTGGCCCATAACCCGAGACCGCAAGCGAGCAGCACGACCGGATAAAGCGTGACCTTGGGAATGGAATAAAAGCCCATCATTAGCGGCTCCATCACCTCACCGGCCAAGCGTCGCACGCCAAGAAACAGACCGAGAAAAACGCCTGCTACGGCAGAGATGGCGAACGCCGAAGCAAAGGCAAGCGATGTGACATAGAGGCTTTCCGGAAAATCCGGGTCGCTGACTATATGCATTGCACGTTGGACGGTATGCAGCGGCGTGGTCAGCACATCGGGGCCAAGCCACCCGCTTGCGCCTTGCCAAAGCCCGACCAGCACCACGACGAGCACGAGCGCGTCCATCCATCGCCGCGTGTGTCGCGGCCTTGCCGTATGCGTGACGACGACAGTGCTCATGCGGCCTCCCTTCTGATGCGCCGATAGAGACGCGTTTCCGCTGTGCGTAAAAGGGCGTTGAGCGTGGCAACGAAGATCAGCATCAGGAGCATGAGGCCGTACATCGTCGAATTGTCGAACGCGTTGTAGGCGAATGCGATTTGATAACCGAAGCCCGACCCGGACAACACGAATTCACCCGCTACCACCGCGATGAACGCGTAGACCACGGTGAGCTTGATGCCTGTAAATACGAACGGAAGACTCGCGGGCAAGGTGATGAGGCGCACCTCGTCTAGCGTATTCAAGCGGCATACGCGCGCCGTGCGCAACAGCACACGAGGCACACGTTCAAGACCATTCAAAGTATTTACGGCCATGGCGACGACCGCAAAGAGAAACCCGATGCCGACCAGAGGCCAGCGGTTCAAGCCGAAGATCACGATCAAGATCGGATACAGCACGAAGACGGGCACCGCATAGTAGGAAAGCAGCAACGGGTCCAGCACACGCCTTGCGCGCGGCAATCTGAACAGCAACACGCCGCCGATAAAGCCCACTACCACCGCAAGCGCAACCGCCAGCAATGCGCTGCTAAGCGTCTGCACGATATCCACGGTGTATTGCCCTGACGCGAGAACGTCCCAGGCGCTCACCGCCATACGCGAAGGCGGAATGAATGAGACAGGATTGATCCATGCAAAACGAGTCGCTATCTCCAGCAACAAAATGAAGCCGATGACTATTCCCACGCGCCAGCGTGCGGCAACGCTCATGACTGGCTCCCTAGCGCTTTCATGGCCTCTTCGCGCAACAGACCCCACACTTGCGCGGTCAGTTCGCCGAAGCGCGCATCGAGTGCGATCTTGCTGTCGCGAAGACGCGGCCAGCAGGTTTCAATGGTCGATATGAAGCGTCCCGGACACGCTGACATCACACCAATGCGATCGGACAGCAGCACCGCTTCGTCGATCGAATGCGTAATGAGCATGATGGTCGCGCCCGTATCGCGCCAAAGCTTGAGCATTTCATCGCCCATGAGGAGACGTGTCTGCTGATCTAATGCGCCGAATGGTTCGTCGAGCAACATGAGACGCGGACGCACGACCATGGCGCGCGCAATGCAAACGCGTTGCCGCATTCCGCCTGAGAGTTGCGCGGGATAAACACGCGCGAAAGACTTGAGACCCATGAAAGACAATGCATGATCGACGCGCGCCTTTACTTCGTTCTCTGCCACGCCTGCGCGACGCGCGGCAAAGGCTGCGTTGTCGAAGACGTTGAGCCATGGAAAGCTCGCGTCTTCCTGAAACACGACGGCCACGCCATCCGGAACCTCGCGTCCCACTGCATGCCCTTCGAATTCGACAGTGCCGCCGCTTGCGGGATTAAGGCCTGCGAGCACATCCAGCAAAGTGGACTTACCGCAACCGGAAGGGCCGACAACCGAAAAGAATTCACCCGCGCGCAATTCCAAACTTACGGGGCCGAGCGCATGAAAAGGAGGCTTGCCTGCAATGCCGGGATAAATGCGCGTGACATCGGTCACGCGCGCTTGCACACGATCCCCCGCCTGTGTCGCAGCGTCTGTGGAAACAACGGAAATTCGCGTGCGACGTGACAATACGCTCATCGCGTGCCTCACTTTTTCGTTTGCAGATCGGCGGGAAGCAGAGACTCGTCGACGATCTTCGACCAATCGAACGGGCCTTCCGGAATGGCCTTGACGAGTATCAGGCCCTTGAGCACTTCTTCCATGCCTTTGCGATCGAAGCTTCCTTCGCTCCAGTATTTCGGATCGGACTCGAGCACGTTATTGACCGCCGACGTCGCGACAGCGGGGTCCATCTTGTATTGCTTCGCCAGAATCTGCGCCGATTCTTCACGGTGCGCGGCAATGTACTGCACCGCCTTGCGACGCGCATTGATAATTCCGCGTATCACCTCGGGATGCGACTTGAGATAGTCGGTGCGCACGATGCCCACGGTCTGTGTCTCGTTAGGCACGATATCGGAAGAGCGAAAAGCAATGCGCAACTGATCTTTTTTCCCGCTATACGAAGGCTCCGTCATGTAAGCGACATCGACAGCGCCTTGTTGCAGCGAAGTCAGCATACCGCTAGAACTACCGACCGGCTTGCGCTGCACTTGGCCTGCGAGACCTGCACGGTCTAACGCAATCGTCACGACCGTATCCGTAGTCGACTTCGGGCTGCTATAGCCGATAGTCTTGCCCTTCATTTGTTTGATGTTGGTGATGGTGCCGTTCTTTAGTTCCACCCAGACAAGGTCGGCGAGACTCTGCACACCGCCATGCACAATTGTCAGATCGACACCTTGCTTGACTGCGGAAATAGCGGCCGGCAGGGCGACCTCGCCATAAGGAATTTCGGAAGCCATCGCATTGCGCACGGTGGTGCCGCCGCCTTCCGATGTGATGAAGCCCGTTACGTCCACGTTGGCTTCCTTGAAGAAGCCTTTTTCCATGGCGACCGCAAAAGGCACGCCATACATGCCGTCACCCCAATGCGTCACGGTAAGCGGCGCGGCCTGCACATGCGTCGCGCAAACGGACGCAGCAGCGAGAGACATTAAAAGAACACTACGGGCGATTCTCCGTATTCCAGACATGTAGGCGTCTCCATCCATGTTGGGCGGTCTCGCATCGTGCTTGGCGCATGCGGCCGCACTATGTTTTTAAGCTTCCTGACTAAGCGGACTATTCAGCCGCGCGCGAAATCGAGCTCGCACGTCTGCCTTAACCGTGCAAGTTAATGTATGCATTAAATTCTTTAAAGTCCAGAAATGCCGGGGGCGGACATACCCGTGTTCGAGCTGGCTTGACTCTTGTCGCGTGCCTTAGGAAGGCGCTGCTTCAGGCCTGTTGAATGCCGAATTGTTGCAGTACGCTCGTTTGGTCGCGCCAGCCGCGCTCTCGATGTGCACGATATAGCGCGCTTGCCTTTGCCGCATCGCCGCATTGAATCGCGTCGATGATGCCGTAATGCTCTTGCACGGATTTCACGGGTTGCGGATGCGGTTTGACCATTTGCGTAAAGCGTCGCACGCGATGCACTTGATCGCGACAATTCATGACCACGCTTTGCAATCGGGCATTCCCGCTAAGCGCGACAAGCGTTTCGTGAAAGACTTCGTCGGCGGCAGCCCAAGCCAACATGTCGCCGCGTTCGTATGCCGCGCTCATCGCCTCGCACGCGGTGACAAGGGGTGTGATGTCCACGCCCTTGTTCGACGCAATAAGGCTGGCAGCCGTCGATTCCAGGCTGATGAGGACCTGGTAGATGTTCCTGATGTCGGAGATGGAAGTTGGCACGATACGAATGCCATGCCTAGGCACGATCTGCACGAGTCCCTCGCCCTGCAGACGAATTGCGGCTTCGCGAATCGGCGTGCGGCTGAAGCCCAGCATCAAACCGAGTTCCTGTTCGAGCATGTAGGAACCAGGCGTCAATTCGCTTTCGATGATTCTGCGGCGTAATTCGGCATATGCAAGCTCGGTCGTGTTGCGCTTGACGGGGTTCGTTCCGTTAGCGGTTGCGACCGGAGGCTCGTCCTGCACGATCTTTACGCGCGTGGCGCTCATGATTTGCGTCTCCTTAGCCGATGTTAGCACCGGCAATGACGTTATACGGCCGCCAGATGCGCGACGAGTTTTCTGCAGGCTTCGGGCAGGGCATCGAGCGAGCGCATTCCTATCAGGAGTTCACGCACGGCCCATTTATCCGTTAAAGCGACGACGCAGAGTCCCGAGGACCTTGCATGTTGGCGTGCGACTGCATCGGGCATGACACCAAGACCAAGGCCTGCACCGATCATCAGACATTGGGCATCGTAGCCTGTCACCTGAATGCGCACGTTGACGGCGCGGCCATCTTCGTTCGCGGCTCGCGTAAGACATTGGCTTATAGCAGTATCGGCTGGCAAGACGACGAATTCGAAGTCTAGTGCTTCGGCGAAAGCTATCGAATTTCTTAGCGAAAGCGCGTGACCCGGCGGCGTGACGAGCACGAGATTGTCGGTACGATAGGGAAGCGTCTGAATAGCACGACCATGCGGCACGGCTGTAAAGACGCCTATGTCGGCCGCGTTATCGGCGATCGCGCGCACGACTTGCGTGCTGGGCTTTTCGTCCACTTGCAAGCGAACATTGGGATGACTGGCCGCGAAAGACTGAATATCCTGAGGCAGGAATTGCACGATGGACGAGTTGTTCGCCGCGATGCGCACCATACCGCTAAGGCCATTGGTGAAGTCGCGCATTTGCAGGGCAATATCGTCGAAATGATGCAGCGCGCTAAGCGCCAAAGCAGCGAGGCGTTCACCCGCTTCGGTCGGCACTACGCCCTTATTCGTGCGATGCAATAAAGGCACGCCGAACATGGCTTCAATCTCGCTGATACGTCGACTTACCGCGGCTGCCGCAATGTGTTCACGTTCAGCCGCGGCGGCAATGGTGCCCGCCTCGGCAACCGCGACGAAGAGTCTCAGCGAAAGCGGATCGATCGAATGCATAGGGCTTGTTCAGGCCGTTGATGATCGTTAAGAGCGGCAATCGCAGTGTACTGAAAATTGACTCGTCATCGCATATCGCGATGGCGGCATGACGAAGCGTTGCTTTGCGACACTCACCGCATCAAACAGAATTAGCTCCAGGACGTCGTTGAAGGCCTTGACCTTAGGAGCATGAAAATGGAAGCCGAAGTCGCTCAAGCCACGCGTATCCGCGTGTTCTGGCAACCGGGATGTTCGTCGTGTCTGCGGACCAAGGAATTTCTCACGCGTCAGGGTATCGAATACGAATCGATTGACGTGCATAACGATCCGGAAGGCCGCGCGGCGCTCTTGGCGCTTGGTGCACGTAGCGTTCCGGTGGTCGCGCTCGGGCAGAAATACACGTTTTGCCAATCCATCAACGACGTCATCCGTTTTCTCGATCTCAAGACCACGGCAGCGCCGCCGTTGCCTCCCGAACAGCTCGTCGCAAAGCTCGCGCACGTACTCGAGTCGAACGCGCGTTATGCGAGGCAGTTCGGTCTTGAGCATTTTCGAAAGCCGTTTCGTAATCGCAACCGCACGCCGGCTGGTTTGACGTTTCACGTATTTCGCGTCGCCGAAATGGGTGTGCAAGCCGCGCATCAGATTGAACTGCGCTTCGAGGGCTTTGACGATGTGCCGCCTGACAATTGGACCGCAGAAGACATCGCGCGTTGGGGAGAAAGCGTGCGCGTCGAACTACTAAAGTGGTGGGAACAGGAAACCGATCGCACGCTTGCCTATGACGTGCCGACTTACTACGGCCGCCGCTCAATGCACGAAGTGCTTGAACGCACCGCATGGCATAGCGCGCAACACACCCGGCAGGTCATGCTCATGCTTGAAAGCGGAGGAGTCACTGTGGACCGACCCTTGAGCGCGGACGACCTCGGGGGCCTGCCTTTGCCGGACGAAGTCTGGGACAGATAATTTCAGGCCAAGACGGAAGCGAGCAGGCCCATTCAGCCGCCCGCCTAGGGCGGCTTTTTTTAGTCTGATGTTAAGCAAATCATCCGCCTTTTCGCTGCGGCATAACGTATACGTTGAGCGATACAAGACGCTTCTTCTCTTATAATGCAAGGCATTCCGTCCGTCTTCCTAGGCGGATTTTCGTCCATGCCCGGGCGATAACGCATCTGGAATGCCCATCATGGCTGAAGCCCGGACCGCCGAAGCGATCAGCAAGCCGCGAGAAAAATCGACCGCTACGGTCTATCAGAGAATTCGCGAGATGATCCTGCGCAACGAGCTGCGCCCGGGTACGCAATTGCTCGAGCAAGAACTGGTACAAATGTTCGGCGTAAGCCGCACACCCGTTCGCGAGGCGCTCATCAGACTGCAAAACGAACATCTCGTACAGATCATTCCACGTCACGGTGTGCGCGTGCGCAATGTGTCGATGGCGGATCTCGAAGAAGTTTTCCAGGTGCAGACAAGTCTCGAAGCAACTGCGGTGGCAGCAGTCGCTTCGCGCAAACCAAGCGCGCGTGATATCAAACCACTCGAAAAATCCTGCGCGGATATGGAGCGCGCTTTTGCTAAAGACGATCGCGATGCGTGGGCGGCGGCATGCGAGCTTTTCTATGCGCACCTCGTCGAAATGAGCGACAACCCGAGGCTGGCGCAAATAGTCGGTGAATGTGCCGATCAAGTGCGCCGCGTGCGCGAACTCACGCTAAAGCTCATCAAGCTTGACGACGCAAGCACCAGCGTCCTGCGCGATGTCATCACCGCGTTGCGAAATGGCGATGCCACGAATGCCGAAATGCTTTGCCGTGAACATCGCGCACGGAGCCTTCAAACGCAGATCGAAGCCCTGCAACGCTACCGGATTCTCGACGTGTGAGACCGACTACGCGTGGCTTGCTTCCCACACCGTGCGTGGCAGAGGTTCAGTGCAAGCCCGCTCATTCGCGCGCTCCGACGCAATCAGCACTTCACGGTCGGTATGACGGCACACCACATGGCTTACGCGTCGCACGCCGATGCCAAAGAGACTGCGCTTGCCGCCACCGAGCACGATGAGATCCGCTTCGAGCTCGTCTGCAGCCTCTGCGATGATACGCCCGACGTTGTGTCCATCGGCAGGCGTTCTGCGCGTCTCCCAGTGAGCTTCGACCCCTGCCTCCTCCAGCATTTTGGTGCTACTGCGATAGACGACGAGCGCAAGCTGGTTGACGAGATCGACCGTATCGCAGCAAATCACATCTGCTTGCGATGCCGTCCACCACGGAGCGCTGTCGATGACATGCAGCATGGTCAGCCGGGCATTGCTTTCACGTGAACGCGCGATCGCGACGGACAACGCGGCTTCGCTGAAGCCAGGACCCACGGCGACGAGAATATGTTGGTACATGGCGCTAGCTCCTGTCGATACGTTTGTTGGTTGGTGCATGTCGTCATCATCGTCGTCAAGAATTAGCAAACAGTGAGGAAATTGCATTCTGCATGCACCACGTCGGGGCGATAAATTAAACTGATAGGCTTCTACCCTCATTGCGGCTCGAATGGACCATCGCGAACTGCTCAATCTCGCCTATCTGCGTGCTTTCCGGCTCGTTGCGCAGACGGGCAGCGCCACGCGCGCCGCCGTCGCTTTGTTCCGCGCTCAGTCAGCGGTCACGCGCTCGCTACAGGAACTCGAAGCCTCCGTTGGCGAGACGCTGCTCGAACGCCGGTCATCGGGCATGCTTCCTACGCCGGCCGGCCGCGCCGTTCTTCTGCGTTGCGAACGCATCTTCACGGAGCTGGAAACCCTTGCACAGTGGTGTGCAGCGCGCCAGTCACGGCGCCGCGTCAGCAGCGGCGACGGCCTGCCGGCGTTTCTGCTGAACACGCGGCGCCTCCAGTTGTTTTCCGCGCTGGCGCGTCATCGACATATGCCGAGCGCGGCGCAGACGCTCGGACTTAGTCAGCCCGCGGTGTCTAGCGCCATTCGCATCATGGAAACGGGCGCGAGCATGCAGCTTTTTTATCGCAGCCCGCGCGGCTTGCTGCTCACGAGCGAAGGCGAAACTTTTGCCTTGCACGTGCGTCGCGCGCTGAACGAACTGCGCCATATTCCCGACGATATCGCCGCATTGCGCGGGACGATTCAGGGCTTCGTCACGGTAGGTTCGCTGCCGCTCGGGCGTACGTTGATCCTGCCGGGCGCGATAGCGAGAGTGGCCGCGCAATATCCGGGCGTGCGCATCATCACCGACGAAAGCGCCTATGAGACGCTCGTTGCCGGCTTGCGGGCGGGCGATATCGATTTCGTGCTCGGCGCGCTTCGGCAGAACGATGCATCGAGCGGTTTGACCAACGAACGTTTCATGTCGGAGGACATGGTCGTGATCGGGCGGCGTGGTCATCCGCTTGCCGAAATCGACGGACTCACTCTTAAGGAACTCGTCTCGGCACAATGGATTTTGCCGCGCAGCCACGCCCCCGCGCGTGGCATGTTCGAGGCGCAGTTCAAGCGATGGAAAATGAAGCCGCCCATGCCGACCGTCGAAACCGCCGACCTCGCGGTCATTCGCGGTTTGCTGATGAACACCGATATGCTCGCGGCGGTCTCAGCGCAGCAATTGCATTATGAATGCGAGTCGGGCCAACTCATGGTGCTCGACATAGCGATGCAAAATACAAAACGCGATATTGGACTGACCTTGCGCGCCGGTAGCACTCCCTCGCCAGCTGCCCGAGCGCTGATCGACGCCATTCGGCTTACAGTGGACGAGGTCGGCCATACATTGCGGCGTGAAACGGCTCGGAAAGAGACCGGCACGACGCATCGTGTTTAAAATTTTGAATGCCACCGCGTGGTTTTTTGCATGCATGTCGGCGGGCGGAGTATCGTGGCAGTTCGCTCAAGACGAGGATTTCGGATGGACCAGCAGCAATGGGATGCCATGGACGCCTACCTGTGCCAGCAAACCCAGGCACACGACGAGGTACTCGAAGCAGCGCTCGCGGCGAGCAGTGCGTCGGGACTGCCCCCCATCAATGTCGCACCGAATCAGGGCAAGCTGCTGAACCTGCTCGCACGCCTGCGTAGCGCACGCCATATCCTTGAAATAGGCACGCTAGGCGGCTACAGCACCATCTGGCTCGCACGTGCCTTGCCGCCTGACGGCACGCTGCTTTCGCTTGAGGCCAATCCCGACTACGCCGAGGTGGCGCGCAAGAATCTCGAACGCGCTGGACTTGCTTCGGTTGCAACAGTCGTGGTCGGCGCGGCGGCCGCATCGCTTGAAGGGTTCGTGCGCGAAGGCATGCGCCCTTTCGACTTCATATTCATCGATGCCGACAAGAAAAGCTATCCCGAATATCTGCAACTCGCGTTGAGCCTTAGCAAGCCGGGCACGGCGATCGTTGGCGACAACATCATCCGTCGTGGCCGAATCGCCGATGCTGACAGCACCGAGCCCGATGTGATCGGATTGCGCGCCTATTTCGACATGCTCGCAACTGATCCACGGCTCTCCTCCACCGCCGTGCAAACGGTGGGCAGCAAGGGATGGGACGGATTCTCGCTGTCCATCGTAATGAGCTAGCAAGCGTGATTAGAAGCTCAAGCCGGGCGCCTTCTCCACTGCTGCCAGCGGGAACGCATGCGCGGCATGGCAAGCCGCGCTTCTGCAAGCGGCATTTGCCTGCACTCGACATGCATTCCTCTGGCGGGTGCTTCGCTCACGAAGTCATCGATGATCTCGCGTACGTCCGGGTCGATATGGTCCGCACGCGAAGCATCGAGAATGACAGTCGCGTTGTCAGGAATGGAGCGCAGAAGATGCTTTAGCGTGACCTTGCCGAGAAACGACACGTCCTTTCGAAACGAGAGTAGGTAATGATCGTCGTGCTGCGTCATCGTGATCGGCCGCTTGAGATTTGCGCGCACGGCAAGCACGAGACTACATGCGATGCCAAGCACAATACCCATGAGCAGATCGGTCAGCAACACGCCAGCGATTGTCACGACAAAGGGTGCAAATCGCTCGAAGCCTTGTCTGGCGATGGCGACAAACAGCGACGGCTTGGCAAGCTTGAGCCCGGTGAAAATCAATATCGCAGCCAGACATGCAAGCGGAATGAGGTTGATCACGCTCGTCAACGCAAAGACGCTTGCAAGCAGCAAGACACCATGTACGAATGAAGACCAGCGACTTTGCGCGCCCGCGTGAACGTTTGCCGAGCTACGCACGATGACCGATGTAATTGGCAATGCGCCGATAGCGCCCGCCATCATGTTGCCAATGCCTTGCGCTTTCAATTCGCGATCGGGATGTGCACTACGTCTCTTGGGATCGAGTTGCTCGACCGCCTCCAGGCTCAACAAAGTTTCAAGGCTCGCGACGATGGCAAGCGTGAATGCGAGACGCCAGACATCCGGGTTGACGAATTGCGAGAAGTTGGGCAATTCAAGCGCATTCGTGAATGCTGCGAACGTTTCAAGCGAAGGCAATGCCACGCGATGTTGCGCGGGCGGCGCCAAGCCCGGCGCGAACATGTCGAGTAAAAGCGTTACGCCAATACCGAACGCCACCACGGCAAGCGGCGCGGGCACGGCGCGCACCACGGCAAAACGTCGCATGGCGCGCGTTTCCCAGCCAGCGAGCATGGCAAGGGACATCACGGCTACGGCACAAGCAGCGAAAGATACCGGACCGAAAGGCGTATCGAGCAAGCCCGGTCCGCTCGCGGCTGGTGCGCCTGCATTGGCGAAGCCCGCGGCCAGGGGTATCTGCTTGATGACGAGCAATAGGCCAATGGCCGCAAGCATGCCCTTGATCACCGACGACGGCACATACGCTGCAAAACGTCCCGCCTTGAGCAAGCCAAAGCCGAATTGAATTGCGCCCGACAAAAGCACCGCTAGTAGAAATGCAGAAAAACTGCCTAGTCCCGCGATGCCATCGACCACGATGACGATAAGCCCCGCTGCCGGTCCGCTTACGCTCAATTGCGAGCCGCTAAGCAATGCCACGACAATGCCGCCTATGATTCCGGACAAAAGCCCCGCAAAAGGCTCCACGCCCGATGCATTGGCAATGCCAAGACACAGAGGCATCGCTACGAGAAATACGACTGTGCCGGCGAACAGGTCGCGCGGGAACTGGCTTAGACGATTGCTAAGGTTCATAAGGATTTAGCCATGTGGGTGCCTGCTACGTTTAACGAATTCACGCAGCATGAAATGAGCGACGATCGAATCAGCGTCCGGCGGCTTCGACGACTTCCGCGTACAACGGCACCATACGGGGCGCGTCATAGCCGGAGGCAAGCACTTTGATAAGCCCGTCGTGCAGGCCGAAAATCCAGCCGTGCACGAGCGGCGGCTCGTCGCGATCGATTACGATCCGCGTCTGACGCAGAAGCCGCACTTGTTCGAGCACATTGAGTTCCGCAAGGCGATCAGCGCGCGCATCGAACTCTTCCAAGTCGTCGAGTTCACGTCGATGCCGCTCGCCTAAAGCGCACACCGGGGCAATACGGCGATTGACGTGCGGTATTTCATTCAAGAGCGGCAACAACGATGCTCGCACACCGCCGCATCCATAATGTCCGCATACGATCACATGATCGACCTTCAGCACTCGCACCGCATATTCAAGGACGCTCACAGTGTTGTCGTCCGACGGCGAGAACAAGTTCGCGATGTTGCGATGAACGAAAAGATCGCCGGGGTTAGCGTTCGTGATCGTTTCGGCAGGCACGCGACTATCGGAACACCCGATCCACAACACCTTGGGGTTTTGCCCCTCTGCAAGGCGTGGGAAAAATTGCGTGTCCGCCTGCGCGGTTTCGCGAGCCCAGGCGATGTTTTCCAGAAGCATGCGTTTCGGTCGATTCATGGCGTTCTCATGACGAGCATTCGATGGATTGCACCCGCGTTGCAGTGCAGCGAATCCTTACGAATCACTTTCGCCGAGAAAGTTCAGCGCCGTCCAAGAGAAAATAATTCGCCTCGCTATTTATTTCTCTTGAGATTTTCCTTGGACGACGCTAAGACACGCTCAAGAAAAATCGGTCGAGCGCGACAAATGCTCCCACTTGTCGATTTCTTCGTTGAGCGCCACTAGCTTCGTTTTGACAAGAGAGATTGCATCGCTCCCAAGAAGAAGATGCGCAGGTGCATCATGGGCTTCGATGAGGCTTAGCAAGGCTTGGCCGGCCTTGGCTGGATCGCCCAATTGCTTGCCGCTCTTGGCCTCACGCGCCGCGCGGATCGGGTCGAATAGCGCGTCATAGTCTGCGATGCTGCGCTCCGTTCTGACCATCGAGCGGCCAGCCCAATCGGTACGAAACGATCCGGGCGCAACGGCCGTTACTCTTACGTTGAAGTCCTTGACCTCTTTGGCCAACGTCTCTGAAATGCCTTCCAGCGCGAATTTGCTGCCGCAATAGTACGCAATGCCCGGCATCGTGATGAAGCCGCCCATGGACGTGATGTTGATGATGTGGCCGGCACGGCGCTCCCGCATGGAAGGCAATACGGCTTTGATCATGGCGACCGCACCGAATACGTTGACATCGAACTGCCGGCGCATTTCCTCCAGCGGCGATTCTTCAAGTGTGCCTTCGTGGCCATAGCCTGCGTTATTGACGAGCACATCGATCGGGCCGTATGTGCGCATTACTTCCTCGACAACAGGGCCTATGCGGTCGAACGCCGTCACGTCGAGCACGACTCCATGTGCCGATCGGGGCTTGATAGCCTCGAATTCCTTGAGGGCGTCACCATTGCGAACCGTGCCGATAACCGTATGTCCTGCATCGAGCGCGCTTTGCGCGAAAGCGCGTCCAAAACCCGAACTCACGCCGGTGATGATAAACGTCTTGCCGTTTGTGTTTTCCATGTGAATCTCTCCTATCCGACTCGTCGCGCGCACCATGCCGCAACACCTGTTCAATATTAGAGAGCGCGCATCGTTCTTGATACGCCGGTTCTTCTCGCATGTTTGCCTAAAGCTATTGGCGTATGGATTCGCGGCTGCAAAGCTGGCAAATTAAGGGCTGTCGACACATCTTGCCGGAGCCACCGTGATCACCCGCCGAACGCTAGCCACCGAAACCAGACGCCGCATGATCGAGCTGCTGATGCGGCTTGCCCCTTTGGAAGGCTATAACCTCACAGCATTGCCAGACGTGCGTTTTCTGCGTTCGAACAGACCACTGCGTCGCACGCCGGTACTTTATGACCCGGGCATCGTTATCGTCTGTCAGGGCCGCAAGCGTGGCTATTTCGGCGAGCAAGTTTATCTATACGATGAGCAGCATTACCTGGCCGTGTCGGTGCCCGTACCCTTTTCCATGGAGACGGATGCCAGCGCGCAAAAACCTTTGCTTGCCATCTATTTCCGGCTCGATCTCAACGTTGCAGCAGAGTTGATCATGCAACTCGATGAACACGGCGCAACCGTAACGTCCGAACCTCACGGCATGATCTCAACGCCGCTGGACAAACAACTCGGCGCGACGGTTCTGCGCTTTCTCGAAACCATGAGTGACCCGCTCGAAGGTCCGGTTCTTGGGCCGGCTCTCGTGCGCGAGATTTATTTTCGAGTGTTGACGGGCGAACAAGGTCCTTCGGTGCGCGCGGCTTTGACACGGCAAGGTCAGTTCGGGAAAGTCGCGCGAGCATTGCGCAAGATCCATCAAAGTTTCGATGAGCCGCTCGATGTTGCGCTGCTTGCAAGCGAAGCCAACATGAGCGTGCCCGCGTTCCATTTGCATTTTAAGACCGTGACCAACACGTCACCAATGCAATATTTGAAGTCGACCCGGCTGCATCAGGCGCGGCTGCTCATGGTGCGGAACGATGTCACGGCAGCCGTCGCATCAGCGCAAGTGGGCTACGAAAGTGCTTCGCAATTCAGCCGCGAATTCAAGCGTTTGTTTGGGCGCAGTCCCGTCGATGAAGCCCAGCGTCTCAAAGACAGTTTCGCGCTGCCAGATCCCGGACCGGGTTCGGGCTACGTGTCATCGCATTGATGCGTGGATCGTCTGTTAATCTTCCACGCAGATCAAACCTGCTACGAAACGCATGAACGAAGCCTTCGTCGAACTGAAGTGCGGACCCTATCCGTTGCGCATCGAATATAAGTGGATCAATCCTTCGCGCATCGATGCTCCAATCGCGGTATTTCTGCATGAGGGGCTGGGTTCAGTTGCATTGTGGAAAGACTGGCCGCAGCGGCTATGCGACCGAATGAACTGCCGTGGTCTCGTCTATTCGCGTCCTGGCTATGGACGGTCGACGCCGCGCCCTCCGCATGAAAAGTGGCCTGTGACCTTCATGCATCGTCAGGCGACGAAGATATTGCCTGCGCTTCTAGATGCGCTCAAGGTAAATGCGTTCGAACGTTCTCGCATGTGGCTCGTAGGCCATAGCGATGGCGGGACAATCGCACTGCTTTACGCGAGCACTTTTCCCAAAGCGCTTGCCGGACTGATCGTGCTTGCACCACATGTGTTCGTGGAAGCGATCACAGTCAAAGCCATAAAGGAAGTGCGAAGCGCCTATGAGCACGGTGCGTTGCGAGCAAAGCTCGCTGGCTACCATGAGGACGCAGACTCCGCCTTTTATGGCTGGAACGACGCATGGCTCAATCCGGAATTTCTGCGTTGGGACATCACAGATGCAATTCGCTCGATCAAACGGCCATTGCTCGCGATACAAGGCCACGACGATGAATACGCGTCGATGCTTCAGATCGACAAGATCAAGGCGTCCGTGAGCCACACTCATCTCGTCAAGCTAGCGGCTTGCGGACATTCACCGCATAGGGATGCCACTCAGGCGGTCAATGATGCAATTGCAGATTTCGTTACCCGCTCATCTCTGCCGTGAAGCCGAGCGATCAACCGAAAGGCCGTCTGCGCCATGATGCCATCGTGCAAGCCCGCACGGCGATTAAGTGACCGTGCCGCGCGTTTTGGGCAGATGATCGCAGTCGGTCCAATGCATCTTTTATTGCGGTTAAATCGACGTTGTTCGTCTCGAGCGAGCAAACCCTTAGGGGCTGACTGCTTGAACAAACAATTCGCCCGAAGGACGAAATGCGGCTCAAGCCTCCGCAGGCTTAACCGCTGTTTCTTGTGACCGCCGCAAGCGTTCGCGGCTGTTCGACAAATGCATGCGCATGGCTGCGCGGGCAGCTTCCGGATCACGCCGCTCGATGGCGTCGTAGATATCCTCGTGTTCGCGGTTCACGCGATCGAGGTAACTGCCGGGATCGTTATGCGCAAGCGCCGCGGAATTTACACGCGTGCGTGGAATGATCGTGTTGCCCAATTGGCTAAGGATGCTGTGGAAATAACGGTTGCCCGTAGCCTTGGCAAGCTCGAGGTGAAATGCGACGTCTGCGGCAACCGCGTTGCCCGTGCCTTCTGCAATGTGCCGCTCGAACTCGTCCAGAGCATGACGCATGTGCTTCAGATTCTCTTCGCTTCGCCGCATTGCCGCGAGACCTGCGGCCTCGGCTTCGAGACTGATGCGTAGTTCGAGGATGGCCATGACGTCGCGCACGGTGAGATCGCCCGCAGCTTCGATCTGGAAGCGATCGTGATCGGTCGCTTCGAGTACAAAAGTGCCAATGCCATGACGCGTTTGAACCAGGCGCCCCGCCTGAAGGCGCGATATCGATTCTCGTACGACCGTACGGCTAACGCCCAGTTGCGCCATGATCTCCGATTCGGTCGGAAGCTTGTCGCCAGGCTGAAGCGCGCCGCTGCGAATCCGTTCCGAAAGTTCGGCGACAACTTCCTCGGTCAGATTGCGAGAGCGGCGAAGACCGCCGGCTGCGAGAGCTGGTGACATAGGGCGATTGAAAAAGGTAGACGAGCCATTATAGGGGCGCAGACCTGCTTGTACGACGACTGATGCCTGATCGAATACAAAATGCCTTAAGCCCTCAATGCAAAACACAAAAAACCGTTATGGTTCAGGCAACTAAAAATGTAACAAACTGTTGATCAACCATTTCACCGAGCGTAAAGTTCAAGTACCGCTTGAAGTCAAAGCGCGTGTGTCATGTTTTGCAAGGCATGTAAGCATTCAAGGCGCGCGCCTCGCTTTCAAGAGGTCGACTTCCGATCGAAGGCTCGCGAATCCTCGTCCGCATCCGTTGGATTCGCCATCACCTCGCGCACTCGCGAGCCTCCCTGAAGCGGTTCACCGGCTTACCGCGTCGCGCCTCTCACTCTCCGATTACGCGGCAAACCGGTGTGCTTAGAGCCTCCAAGTTGCGTTCGTGCGAACGCCTTCGTGGAGCGCGGCACCACGTGGGCAGCAAGGAGACAAACAATGATGCGTGAAGTGACCGGAGCTTTTTTTGGCTCCCGCAAGTTGGACGAAGCACTGGAAGACCTCAAGGCGGAGGGCATCACGAGCGACCAAGTTCGCGTCGCGAACATGTCCGGGTTCGCCGATTTCACCGCCAGCATGGAACTGAGCGCCAGTTCACCGACGCAATGGATCATCGCCGAATTTGCAGGCTATGCCGATCTAGCCGCCACCGACGGCGGGTATGGGATTGCATCGACCGGCAGCGACGACATCCTACCTGGCTTCGATAACGACGAATCCGCTGCATACGGTATTACCCGAGTATTCGTCAGCATTCGCGACGAAGCCGAAATGCGCGCCGTATGCGATATCTTTTCGCGCCTGGGCACTGATGATATCGACGCGGAAGTCGCGACGGCCTGACCCGCCGCGATTGCATTCAATCGTTTGTATGCAATAAACGTCTGCTGGATTACTGCGCTGGTGTGGTCACGGGCTTCGCTTTCTTCTTGTGCTTGAAGTGAAAACCCTTGCTCGTACCAGTGGCAGCCGAAGTATTGTCACCGCCTGCCGTCGGCGCGGCCGTCGCTGCGCCGTGCGCGTTGCCGCCGCCAGCGCCGCCATTACCGTTGCCACCTTGCGCCATCGCCGCGCCCGACGCGCCCAGCATCAAACCCGCAGTGAGGGCGATAAGTGCTGCCGATCCATTCGTCTTCATGTCGTTCCTTTTTGCGTAGAGTCAGTCGAGTGTGTATTCACCGTGCAGGCTTTTGAATGCCGAATGCACTCGGCGAGTGGCTTGGCATGAGACCTGCTCGCCAGACGTATTCGCCTGCAAAAGTCCAAAAGCCATAAGATGGATGCGCCCAAAATCAAAAGCCCAGCCAAGTCGCCTCGGCGCAATAAGGAAGCTCGCGCCGAAACGCCGACTGTCTCTTCAGCAGGTTTCGTGCGCGTTCGCGGCGCGCGGGAGCATAACCTCAAAAATGTCGATGTAGACGTCCCGCGCGATGCGCTAGTCGTGTTCACAGGCGTGTCCGGATCGGGAAAGTCGTCACTTGCATTCGGAACTTTGTATGCAGAAGCGCAGCGGCGGTATTTTGAATCCGTCGCGCCCTACGCGCGGCGTCTGATCGAGCAGGTCGGCGTACCGGAAGTCGATTCCATCGAAGGATTGCCGCCCGCCGTCGCCCTGCAGCAGCAGCGCGGCACGCCCAACGCACGTTCGTCGGTGGGAAGCGTGACCACGCTTTCCAGTCTCGTTCGCATGCTGTATTCACGCACGGGCAGCTATCCGCCGAAGCAGCCCATGCTCTACGCGGAAGACTTTTCTCCCAACACGGTTCAGGGCGCGTGCCCCGTCTGCCATGGTCTTGGCCGCGTCTACGAAGTGACCGAGAAGTCGATGGTCCCCGACGACTCGCTCACCATCCGCGAACGCGCCATCGCCGCATGGCCGCCAGCGTGGCACGGTCAGAATTTGCGCGACATACTCGTCACGCTGGGCTACGACGTCGACACGCCCTGGCGCGATCTGCCGAAGAAAGACCGGGACTGGATTCTCTTCACCGACGAGACGCCCACCGTGCCGGTCTACGCGGGCCTCACACCCGCCGAGACACGTGCCGCACTCAAGCGTCGCGCGGAGCCGAGTTATCAAGGCACCTTTACGGGCGCGCGCCGTTATGTGCTTCATACCTTCGCCCACACGCAAAGCGCGCTCATGAAGAAGCGCGTGTCGCGCTATATGGTCGGCAGCGACTGTTCGTCGTGTCACGGCAAGCGACTGAAGCAGGAAGCGTTATCGGTGACCTTCGCGGGACTGGATATCGCGGAGTTCTCGCGTCTGCCGCTTACGCGGCTTGCGCAGATGCTCGCGCCCATTGCGCGCGGCGAATGGCCCGATCATGAAGAAGCACGCGAGCAAGACGTGCTTGCCAGGGACGTGCGGCAGGCGGCGATTGCGAAGCGTGTCGCGGCGGGTGGATCGGCGCATAAAGCATCGCCCGATGTACGGCGCACGCCCAACTTGTCCAATGAGAAGCGCGCCGCCGCCGAGCGCATAGCAGCCGATCTCGAAGAACGTCTTGCCACGTTGATCGATCTCGGCCTCGGCTATCTTGCTTTGGATCGCGCGACGCCCACCTTGTCGTCAGGCGAATTGCAGCGCTTGCGGCTAGCCACGCAACTGGCCTCGCAACTCTTCGGCGTGGTGTATGTGCTCGATGAACCCTCCGCCGGTTTGCATCCCGCTGACAACGAAGCGCTCTTTGACGCGCTGCAACGGCTCAAGGCTGCCGGCAATTCGCTCTTCGTGATCGAGCATGACATGGAGACGATGCGTCGCGCAGACTGGCTCGTCGATGTCGGTCCCGCTGCGGGCGAAGCCGGTGGACATGTGCTTTATAGCGGCCCGCCCGCGGGTCTCGCATCGGTGGAGGCGTCACAAACGCGTCTGCATCTGTTCGCGTCCCATTCGAACACCGACCGCGCGCCACGCACGCCGCGCGGCTGGCTGAAGCTCGCAGGCATCACGCGAAACAATCTGCATGAGATCGACGCTGCGTTTCCGCTCGGTTGCTTCACGGCGGTGACGGGTATATCGGGCTCGGGCAAGTCGAGTCTCGTCAGTCAGGCATTGCCCGAACTCGTGGCGCAGCATCTGGGAAGAGCGCTCGATGAGCCCGACGAAGACGAAGCCGATCCGCTCTTCACGGTCGTCGAAGCGCCTGCGGAAGGCTCCATCGTCGAAGGCATGGACACCATACGGCGCCTCGTGCGCGTCGATCAGAAGCCGATTGGCCGCACCCCACGTTCGAATCTTGCGACTTACACGGGACTTTTCGATCACGTGCGCAAGCACTACGCCGATACGCCGCTCGCGCGCAAACGCCATTACAGTGCCGGCCGATTTTCCTTCAACGTCGCGCAGGGGCGTTGCCCGACTTGCGAAGGCGAAGGCTTCGTGAGCGTCGAACTGTTATTTTTGCCGAGCGTGTACACGTCATGTTCGACGTGTCACGGTTCGCGTTATAACGCCGAGACACTCGAAGTCACGTGGAATGGCAAAAACATCGCCGAGGTGCTGGCGATGAGCGTCGATGACGCCTGTCTCTTCTTCGCGGATGAGCCCAATGTAATGCGCGCACTTGCCGTGCTGCGCGATATCGGCCTCGGTTATCTGCGGCTCGGTCAGCCTGCCACCGAACTCTCGGGCGGCGAAGCGCAGCGCATCAAGCTGGCAACCGAACTGCAGCGCGCGCATCGCGGCGACACGCTCTATATCCTCGACGAGCCCACAACCGGACTACATCCTGCCGATGTCGATCGTCTGATGGCGCAACTTCAAGGACTCGTCGACGCAGGCAATACGGTCGTGGTCGTCGAACACGACATGCGCGTCGCGGCCCAGAGCGACTGGGTCATCGATATCGGTCCGGGCGCGGGAGAACATGGCGGCAAGATAGTCGCGGCCGGCGTGCCTGCGAGTGTGGCGACGCTGGCCGCAAGCCGCACGGCGCCTTATCTGCAAGACGCATTGACCTGAGCAATCAATACAAGCCTAGCCAGCGCCACACGTGAAACTTCAACGTGCCGAGCATCTCGTGCAATCCGCTGTCGGAATCGATCCATCCTTCCGGATGCGGCACGAGCCATGACTTCGGATTGCGCACGAATGCAACCGCAGGCTGCGGGTGTAGGTCGAAAGCATCGAATGCGAGCAACGCGCGACGCATATGCAGTGAGGACGTGATGAGGATGGTCGTGTCGTATTGACGCGAGCGTAGGATTTTGTACGTATTGCGCGCGTTCTCGTAAGTGTCGAGACTCTGATCTTCGAGGATGAGATCCGCAGGCTTCACGCCACGATCCACGAGCAGACCGCCGTATAGTTGCGCTTCGGTTTGTTCGTGATGCTGCGGATTTCCGCCGCTCATGATGACCTGACACTGCTTGTCCGTTTCGACACAGGTTTTGTACAGGGCGGCAGCAAGGTCGACGCGATAGATGGAATCGGCCAGTGGAACGAGATGTTTGTTGCGATCGTATTCGGTCCCACCGCCCAGCACGATGATCGCCGTACGGTCCGCGAGCCGGGGCGCCTGCTTCGACCCATAGCCGATCTGCGCGAGGCTTATCATCGGCCCTGCAAGCCAGCTACCGAAGAGCCAGAACACGGTTCCGGCCACGAGGAAGATCACGAGGCGGCGTTTGCGCCACACGATGAACAAGGCGACGAAGACAAGCAGCAGGCAGAGTAGATCCAATTACGTTTCCCGTCGTTTTAAGGTTTCAAATACCTTGCATCACGCGCATGAAACTTGCAAGGCGAGGTTATGCAGTAGGAATACCGTCGTAACGCCGCGACAAGTATCAGTCTGAACGATTTGCGTGACATCAAGCGTGGTCGATATCGCACACGCGACGCGTTGTCTTCCGGGCCTCACCGTGCGCCATCGCACGGACGATCACCCCCCGTAATTCGTTAAATACGATCAAACAAGATTCGACGGTGTTGCGAGTGCTCTTGAGTCGTTTGACCAGCGATTCACCGAGTGCACCACCGCCCGTTAGCAACGGGACTGAGCACGGTCCAAAAAATCGAATATTCGTTTGATACCCGCTTCAGTCCGTTTGCACCGTTGGCCATGGTTCAAGGGAAACCAGAGAAAATGAAAACTGAATTGCGCCGCATCCTTGCCGAGTCCGCACGCCTCGACGTGTCGATCGACACTCTCTCCGACAGCGACGACCTGTACGCAGCCGGCCTCTCCTCGCTTGCAACCGTGCACGTCATGCTCGCGATCGAAGACGAGTTCGGCATCGAAATTCCGGATCAAATGCTTACGCGACGTCTGTTCTCGAGCGTCGATTCGCTCGCGGCCGCCGTCAAGGAGCTGCAAGGTTCGCAGGCGGACGCATGAACGCCGCCACGCAAGAACTCGAAGCAGCAGGACACGTTAAAGGCGACGGCGTGATCGCGCCGCGCAGCGAAGGCGAGTTGCTCGAAGCCGCGCGTCGCGTCTCGGCCATCGCCGGCAAGCATGCGGCAGCGGTCGACAAGGATGCACGCTTCCCCGCTGAAGCCGTGGCCGCAATGCGTACCGAGCGTCTCTTCTCCGCAATGGTGCCGGCAAGCTTCGGCGGCGACGGGCTCTCGCTCACGGGCGTGGCCCGCTTGTGCGAAACGCTCGCGCAAGGCTGCGCATCTGCCGCGATGATCTACGCCATGCATCAGAGCCAGGTCGTCTGCATCGTCGATCACGGCGCGAATGTGCCCTGGCAGCGCGCGTTTCTCACGCGCATGGTGAACGAGCAACTGCTGTTGGCATCGGCGACATCGGAAGAAAATATCGGCGGCAACATGCGCACGAGCGCATGTGCGGTCGATCTTGCCGATGACGCCTTCAACATCGAAAAGCTCGCGCCGACGATTTCGTATGGCACGTATGCCGATTGCATTCTCGTAACCGCACGCCGTCATCCCGACGCGCCGCCGTCCGATCAGGTGCTGATCGTCGCGCCTCGTTCGACGTGCACGCTCGAATCGCGCGGTACGTGGGACACGCTCGGCATGCGCGGCACGTGCAGTCAGGGGCATCGTCTCACTGCAAGCGGCAAGGCCGAACAGATTCTGCCCTCGCCTTTCTCGAAGATCGCCGATGAAAGCATGCTGCCGGTTTCGCATACCTTGTGGTCCGCGGTGTGGATCGGTATTGCGTCGGATGCCGTGAATCGCGCGCATCAGTTCTTCCGTAATCAGGCGCGTGGCAAGCCGGGCGCATTGCCGCCTTCGGCCGCGCGTCTTTCGCAAGCCGTCACGCTCGTGCGCATGATGCAGGCGCGTCTGCGCGAATCGCTCGCCTCGGTCGAGGCTGCGCAAGCGGAACGGCTCGCAAGGCAGGCATTGCAGACCGACGACAGCGACGCACCGTTGACCGCGTCCATCGGCATTGCCTCCGATCTGAACATGCTGAAGCTCGCCATTTCGCAATCGGCCGTGCACGTCGTGCAAGAGACGCTGATGATCTGCGGCATGGCGGGTTACAAGAACGATACGCCCTTCAGCGTGGGGCGGCACTTGCGCGATCTGCACTCGGCGCCGCTCATGATCAGCAATGACCGCATCGAACTGAACACCGCGAATCTGCTGCTCGCGCAGCGTTCCGCAACCGGGACCCTATAACGATTATGAACATGCCGAACGAACAGGCCGCGCTCATGCAGGCCGAAGAACAAGCACATAACGAGACCAGTCAAGTGCCCTACGATAAATCGGATTTGACCTTGCGCGACCGGCTGATGGCCGCCGGCATTCTCATCGATACGGGCGAAGACGGCCTCTATGGCCGCAGCGCGGTGTTCGAGGATGTGGTGGACCGTCTCAACAACGCGATCACGTTGCTCGGCGCCGACCAGCACGCGGAATCGTTGCGCTTTCCGCCGGCCATGCGCCGCCGCGACTTCGAAGACAGTGAGTACCTGAAGAGCTTCCCGAACCTTGCCGGCACGATTCACTCGTTCCAGGGCAATGATCGCGGACATCATCGTCTGCTCGAAGCGCTCGACAAGATCGTGCATATCGGCGAAGAAGAAGAGCGTTCCGATGACTGGATGGATCAGCAAAAGCCGACGCGTCTCGTGCTCACGCCCGCGGCCTGTTATCCGATCTATCCGCTCGTTGCCAAGCGCGGCAACCTCGCCGAAGACGGCGCGATCTTCGATGCGTTCTCGTATTGCTTCCGTCACGAACCGTCCATCGATCCGGGCCGCATGCAGATGTTCCGCATGCGCGAGTACATTCGCGTGGGCAGCCCCGAGCAAGTAATGGCGTTCCGTCAGAAGTGGATCGAGCGTGGCTCGCTGCTCGTGAATCTGCTGCAACTGCCGTTCGAAATCGATCTGGCTAACGACCCGTTCTTCGGACGCGGCGGCAAGATCGTGGCCGACAGCCAGCGTGCGCAAGAACTCAAATTCGAACTGCTCGTGCCGGTTGCAACGCCCGATCGTCCGACCGCATGTTTGTCGTTCAACTATCACATGGACCACTTCGGCGAGTTGTGGAACATCCGTCAGGGCAATGGCGAAGTGGCGCATACCGCATGCGTGGGCTTCGGCATGGAACGTACGACGCTTGCGCTCTTCCGTCATCACGGTCTCGATGTGAACGCGTGGCCCGCCGCAGTGCGTGAACTGCTGTGGGGCAATGCGGCGCCGCTCGTCGCCGATGGCCTCGGCACACTGGGCAAAGACGCATGAACGCACGCTCGCCCGAGCACGCCGTGACTGGCGCGTCCAACGAACAGTCTGCCGCTCAAGACGAAGCGAGCCGCCATGCGTTGCATCGCGGCGAGCGCGTCTGGCTGGAGACCAACTGTTACGTCGATCTGTGGATCGAGCTCTTGCACCACTACGGCTGCGATCCGCACGCCGCATTGAGCTTCACCGTGACGCAGGCGTTCGAAGGCGATCAGTTCACGTTCCCCAAGTTCTCGCTCGACGACATCTCGCGGCTCTACGGCCTGCAGGCCCAGGAGCTCGCGATTTTCGACACGCTCGAAGCTCACGTGCGCGAGCAGACCAAACGCGGACACGTAGTGGTCGCCGAAGTGGATGCGTTCTATCTGCCCGACACGCGTGCAACCGCGTACAAGCAGTCGCATTCGAAGACGACCATTGCAGTCGACTCCATCGATGCAGCGGCAAAGCGCATCACGTACTTCCATAACGCGGGCTATTTCGCGTTATCAGGCGAGGACTATGACGGCGTGTTTCGCCTGATGCCAGACCTTGCAAGCGACGTGCATGCGCTCTTTCCGTACGTGGAGTTCGTCAAGCGCGCGCGTGCGCCGCTCGAAGGTCAGGCGCTGGTGCAACGTTCGGTCGATCTGCTCAAGCTGCGCTTGCTCGATCGTCCGACATCGAACCCCGTCTCGCAGTGGCGCGCGGAGTTTCCCGAGCATCTACGTGCATTGCTCGAACGGGATGTGTCTTACTACCATCTCTACACGTTCAACGTGATGCGCCAGCTCGGTTCGAACTTCGAGTTGCTGTCGAAGTATCTGGTGTGGCTCAATGCGCACGGCGTCGAAGTGCCTGAGGCAATCCAGACGAGCGCGCAATCCATGGCGAACGAAGCGATGGTCATGCAGTTCCGCCTTGCGCGGGCGCGCATGCGTTCACGGCTCGACCCGTGTACCGACTGCCTCGATTCGCTCGAAGCATCTTACGAGAAGGTCATCGAACCGCTCGCCGCGCGTTTTCTTTGAAGCACCGGGGCCACGCTGCTCGCGTGGCCCGTGCTTCGTTCATCATGTTCATCTTCGCCCATAGAAGGAAGGAACATGCATTCCATGTCCGATATGTCCAACGCTTGCCTGCCGCAACGCCTCTCCGAAGGGTGGACGTGCACGAGCACGGCTGCGGGCGCTTGTGCGACGCCTGCATCGCTCGATGAAAGCGCGCATTGGATCGATGCGCCCGTGCCCGGCACGATTGCATCGGCGCACCGTGCAAACGGCGTTGGTGAAGATGCGCTCGCGCAGCCCTATGCGATGTCGGATCACTGGTATCGCGTGCGCTTGCAGGGTGAAGGCAAGCGGCGCGTGCGCTTCAATGGCCTCGCGACGATTGCCGAAGTGTGGCTCGATAACGACAAGCTGCTCGACTCCGATTCTATGTTCGTCGCGCACGATGTCGATCTGAATCTGCAAGGCGACGCGACGCTTTATCTGTGCTTTCGTTCCATTCAGCCTGCACTTGCCGCAAAACGCGGCCGTGCGCGCTGGCGTCCGAAGCTCGCGCAGCCAGCGACGCTGCGCAACGTACGCACGACCTTGCTTGGACACATGCCCGGATGGTGCCCGCCGATTCAGCCAGTGGGTCCGTGGCGCGCAGTGGAACTGATCGGCGAAGCGCGCAATGGCATCGAGCGTATCGAGCTTGCGCCTTCAATCGATCGTGCCGATGGTCTGCTCGACGTCACTGTACATTTCTATCATCCGCAAGAGCCGGAGGAAATGCATGTCGAATGTGGCGATGGCGAGGCCACGGCGCCGCTGCAATGGCGTGACGCGCATACGCTCACGGGACAAGTGCGCGTGCCGCAAGCGCGGCTCTGGTGGCCGCATACGCATGGCGCGCCATCGCTCTATGCCGTGACCTTGACGAGCGAAACGCTTGGTCGTATCGCGCTTGGTCAGATTGGTTTTCGAAATATCGAAGTGGATCGCGGTGCGGACAAGACGGGCTTTCAGATCATCGTCAACGGCGTGCCGGTGTTCGCGCGCGGCGCATGCTGGACTTCCGCCGATATCGTCGCGCTCGACGCATCGCGCGACAAGCTCGCGGCCATCTTCACCCTGTGCCGCGATGCGGGGCTCAACATCATTCGCGTGAGCGGCATCACGCTTTATGAATCCGATACCTTTTACG
Organism: Caballeronia sp. TF1N1; assembly: GCF_022878925.1. Classification (NCBI taxonomy): domain Bacteria; kingdom Pseudomonadati; phylum Pseudomonadota; class Betaproteobacteria; order Burkholderiales; family Burkholderiaceae; genus Caballeronia; species Caballeronia sp. TF1N1. The sequence goes on along the minus strand of NZ_CP084629.1, from coordinate 730,535 downwards.
AACTCGCGGACGAATTCGGCATTCTGATCTGGCAAGACTTTGCGTTTGCCAACTTCGACTATCCCTCGGACGAGGCATTCAACCGGAGCGTGCAACTCGAAGCAGAACAGTTTCTTGCGCGCACGCGGCGTTTTGCATCGCTTGCAGTGCTATGCGGCGGCAGCGAAGTGCATCAGCAAGCGGCCATGCTGGGTCTGCCATTCGATGCCTATCAACAAGGCCTTTTCACGCAACTGCTTCCGGAAGTCATCGCCAAGCATCGCGCCGATGTGGCGTATGTCGTGAACTCACCGAGCGCCGCGCCCGGCGACAGCGTCTCGATGCCCTTCGGCACGCGCGGCGGCATCACGCATTACTACGGCGTCGGCGCATATCAGCGCCCGTTCGACGACGCGCGTCGTGCGCAAGTACGTTTCGCTTCCGAATGCCTTGCGTTCGCGAATGTCCCCGACGATGTCACGCTGCGCTCTGTACCGAATGCGGCGCGCGCGCATGAGCCACGCTGGAAGACAAGCGTGCCGCGCGATCCCGGTTCCGCATGGGACTTCGACGATGTGCGCGAGCACTATCTGCGCGAACTGTATCGCGTCGACGTGGCGCGTCTGCGTTATGAAGACCCCGAGCGCTATCTCGAACTGTCTCGCGCCGTCGTCGCCGATGTGATCGGCGCTGTGTTTTCCGAATGGCGTCGCGAAGGTTCGACCTGCGCGGGCGGCATCGTATGGAATCTGCTGGATCTGCGTCCGGGCGCGGGCTGGGGTGTGATCGATGCGCGTCACAAGCCCAAAAGCGCGCTGCATGGGCTTGCGCGCGTGCTTCAGCCTATTCAGGCGCTGATTACCGATGAAGGCCTCGACGGCCTCGATGTGCATCTCGTCAACGAGACGGCTCGCAAGATACGCGCACGCGTCGAACTGTCGTGCTTGCGCGATGGCGCGGTGAAGGTCGCAGGCGGTGCGAGCAATGTCGTGCTATCTCCGCGCAGCGTGCAGCGTATCAAATCGGCTTCGCTGCTGGGCGCGTTCTTCGACATCGCCTATGCATATCGCTTCGGTCCTCGCGCGCACGATGTCACGCATGTGCTTCTGCGCGATCAGGATACCGGCGCGGTATTGTCAGAAGCTTTCCATTTTCCCGATCCTTCCATTGGCGAGCGACGTGATGTCGGATTGAACGCGACCATCGGTCAGGATGACAAAGGCTGGTTCCTCGACATTGCAACGACACAGCTTGCACGATGGGTGCACGTGGTCGATCCGGACTATTACGCGAGCATCGACTGGTTCCATCTTGCGCCCGGCGTGCCGCGTCGCGTGCCGCTCGTCGCGCGAAGCGCACAAGTTCGCGCGGCGCCCGAAGGCGATGTGTTCGCGGTCAATGGATCGAAAGGTGCGGTGTATCGCGGTTGAGCAGTCTCGCGATTATCGGGCTCGCAACGCATCTACGATGCTCAGCCTCGCAGCACGTACGGCAGGCAGAAAGCCACCGACGAACCCCATGATCATCGAGAATAAAACCGTTTGAATAACGACCGATGGCGTGAGCACGAATCGGAACGACAGGTCCGCGAACGTCTGAAAATTGGTCGTCGAAAACGAAGCGAACTGCATGAGTGCCGCGCAGCCGAGGCCGACGAGTCCACCGGCGAGTCCCAAAAGCAGCGCTTCGAGCAGAAACGCAATCAACACATCGAAGCGCTTGAAACCTAACGCGCGAAGCGTTCCAATCTCCGCGACCCGGTTCGCGACCGAGGCATACATGGTGATCATCGCGCCGATCATCGCTGCTATCGAAAAGATTATCGAAAGCGTGATGCCGAGAATATTGATGAACGTGGATAGCGCCTTCGACTGATCGCCGTAGAACACTTGCTCGCGCTTGGCTTCATCGGCAAGACGAGGATCGACGTCGATATCCGCGCGAAAGCGGTCGAAGGCATCGCTGCGGGCAAGCCTCACGACCATCGACGAATAACTCGTGCGGCGAAACGACTGCATGAGTTGATCGACATCGCCCCATATCTCCGAATCGAAGCCGCTGCCGCCTGCATCGAAGTGGCCCACCACGGTCCAGTCGCGCTGAGCGAAGCGCAAATGATCGCCAATGCGCGTGCCCGCAAAGCCCTTGGCGATACTGCTGCCGACGATGATCTCCGAAGACCCGTGACTGAACATGCGCCCCGCCGTAAGCCTCACTTGCGGCCGCAGTTCGACGCCAGTCGGCGATACGCCGCGTATCACGACATTCGCTGGCGTATTCGAACCGAGCTTATAGAGCGAGATGAGCACCACGGTCTCTTTGGATGCGAAGGGCTCACCCTCGCCATTCATCGCGACAGACGGATGCATCTCCATCACGTTCGCCTGACTGCGGTCGATCGAGCTTTGAATCTCCGTTTCCGCGCCTTTGCGAATGACCACGACGTTATCGCGTTCGCCCGTGGACACGAGCGTTTTCTTGAGTCCCGCATCGAGCATGAGCACGGTCGAGAACACGAAGACGACGAGCGCGAGACCGCCTGCGGTCAACATCGTCGTGAGACGGCGAGCCCATAGATTGCGCGCGATGTATGAAACGGGAATGGCCATATGCTCGCCTTATCCGATCGCTCGCAAGCCTTCGACGATCCGCACGCGGCTCGCCTGCACCGCCGGTACGATCGCCGCCGCCAGCGCGATGACGAACGCGCAGGCAGCTTGCAGCATCATCGTTTCGTGCGAGACGCGAAAGACCGGAAACACGCCGCCTGTCGCATTCTTGAAGAAATCGGCGACCGGCGGTGTCGCGAGTATGCCGATTGCACCGCCCATCGTGCAAATCGCCAGCGACTCGCCGAAGACGAGCACGCTAAGAAACGTGGGTCCGAATCCAAGCGCCTTGAGCGTGGCGTATTCGACGGTGCGTTCGCGTGCGCTCATGGCCATTGCATTGGCCATCACGGCCATGATGATGAGAATCACCACGTAAGAGACGACACGTATGGCCGCAATGATCTGATTAGACATCGCGACGAAGCCCAGCTGAAACGCTTGCTCGGTTTCGGTAAGCGTCTCCGCAAGCGAGTTCTTGAAGACGTTGTCGACATTGCGCGATACGGTGGCCGCCTGATCCGGATTTCCGATGCCCACGACATACACGCCGACCTGATCCACTTGACGCTTGGTGGTCTTGCGAATCGTCTCGTTGAGATATTCCCAGTGAAAGATGAGTTGCCGCGTGATGGTCGATTCGTCGCGCCCTTCCATGATGCCGCGCACCACGAAGTCCCACGTTCCTGGATAGATCGTCCCCTTGAGAGGAATGACGTCGCCCACTTTGAAGCCGTATTGCGTCGCAAGCTGTCGCCCGATGAGCACGCCCTTGCGATCGCGCTGGTAATCGGAGCGCGCTTGCGGCGTGACGATGTACTCGGGATAGAGATCCAGATAGTTGTCCGATACCGCGAATTGCGCGAAAAAATTCTTGGGGTCGCGATAGATGCCGCCGAACCAGTTCGAGCGTGCAACCAGCGTCACGCCATCCACGCCGCGAATGCGATTCTCGTATGCAAGAGGCAGAGGAAACACCAACGAGATGGCATTGCGAGTGACCAGGCGCGCGTTGGATGCCGCAGCCGCGCCCGCGTACCACGCATCCACGACCGTATGCAGCAGGCCGTATGCAAGCACCGCAATCGTGAGGCCCAGCACGGTCAGCGCCGTGCGGAGCTTGTGACGCGTGGCATTGCGCAGAATGAGCTTAAAGACGAACATGATTCAGCGCACCGCGCCGTCGATCAACTCGCCCTTCTCAAGATGCACCAGCGCCTTCGCGGCATTGGCGGCATGCGCGTCGTGCGTGACCATGATGATGGTCTTGCCAACGCGTTCATTCAGGCGTTGCAGCATCGTTAGGACTTCGGCCGCAGAAGTGCGGTCGAGATCGCCCGTGGGTTCATCGGCGACGATCAGCTTCGGGTCGGTAATCAAGGCGCGTGCAATCGCCACGCGCTGCTGCTGGCCGCCGGATAGCTCCGACGGATAGTGAGTCGTGCGCTCGCTCATGTTGACCATGTCCAGCACCATCGCGACACGTTCACGCCGTTCGGCGCGCGATAGGCGCGTGAGCATCAACGGCAATTCGACGTTCTCGAATGCGGTGAGCACCGGCATCAGGTTATAGAACTGGAAGATGAAGCCGACATGAGCCGCGCGCCAGTCGGCAAGCGCGGACTCCGGCAAACGCGTGATATCGAGCCCGCCGACAAGAAGCTCGCCGCTGTCCGGCCGGTCGATGCCCGCGATCAGATTGAGCAACGTGCTCTTGCCCGAGCCGGACGGTCCCATCAACGCGACGAAGTCCCCTTCGGCGATGGACAACGAGATGTCGGTCAGCACGGGCACCGTCTGCACGCCGCGCCGGTATGACTTTACGACGTGACTGATCTGGACCAGAGGTGCGGTGCTCACGTTACTTCTTCGCCAGCGTAACGCTGGTGCCGTCTTTGATCTTGTCGTTTGGCGCGAGTACCAGCGTATCGCCTGGCTTGACGCCTTGCACCGCGAGCAGGTCGCCGATATGTTCACCCGTTGTCACGGGCCTCTGAAGCGCCTTGTCGTTCTCGACGATGAACACGACCTGCTTGCCATCGCGCGTGACCACTGCTGCGGGCTGAACGGCCACCAGCGCCTTCTTCTGTTCAGGCGGTACGGGCTTCGAAAGGAACGCGACCTTCGCGCTCATGTCGGGCAGCACGCGTGGATCGTGTTCGACGAAGCGCACTTTCACGAGGACCGTGGCCTTCGAACGGTCGACCGTTGGCACGATGCGCGATACACGTCCCGAGAAGCGAACATCGGGCAGCGCGTCGAGCTGCATTTCGCATGGTTGATCGACCATGATCTTGCCGATGTTCGACTCCGCGACATCCGCCTCGACTTCGAGCGTCTTCATGTCCGCAATCGTCACGACCGCACCCTTGCTGTCCGATGCCGACGAGAACGGCGTGATGTTATCGCCCACGTTCGCATGCTTTTCGAGCACGACGCCATCGAAAGGCGCACGAATGATGGTCTGGTCGACGGCTACGCGCGCCGCGAGCGCATTGGCTTGCGCCGACACGATCGTGGCTGCGTCGCTATTCACGGCTGCCTTGGCCTTGTCGAAGCGGGCGCGGTCGCTGTCGTGCTGAGACGCGGGAATCGCGCCTTGGGGAGCGAGGATATCGGAGCGCTTGAGACTGATCTCTGCGTCCCTCAACTCGGCGCGTTGCAACTCGAGGTTGGCTTGAGCGACTTTAACTTGCGCCTCGGCTTGTGCAAGCGAAGCGGACACATCATCGCGTTCGAGCCGCGCAATCACCTGGCCTTCCTTTACAGGCGTACCCTCGAGTACACCAAGCCATTCCACGCGGCCCTGTCCCTTCGATGCGACCGCCGCCTTGCGTTGCGGCACGACGTAGCCGGTCGCGTTGAGAAGCGTATAGCTTTGCGATGGATAAACCGACGTGACCGTAGCGGTCTCCACCGTTTGCAGCCCGGCAAAGCGCAAGCCGAGGCCCACGAGTACGAGAATGATCGCAGCGACGAGCACATGGCGAAGCCACGGACGCCTGCGTCGCGGGACGACGGCAGCGGGACTGCGGTCGATCTTGAGTTTGTCTAAATCGTGTTCGGCCAATTTGTCTGGAGTCGCGCCGCGGGTGACCTTGGAGCCGCTTGAGGACGGCTATCCGGTCGTGGGTCGTCATGCAATGGACAGGCAACCAGTATAGCGCCCGCAGGCCGCCCGCTTTCATTGCCTTTACTGGGTCGATGGAATTTTGCATGCGGTATGCCGACTACAAAATGCCATGCCTTTAACGCATAGTCGGAAGTTCAAGTGCCGCGCGCATGCTTGAGATCGAGCGCAATGAAATCGACGAAAGCCCTTATGCGCGCGGACATCTGATGCCGTCCGGAGTACACGGCGTAGATGTCCGCATTGGGCGTCTCGTAATCGGGCAATACGGCGACGAGCCGGCCATCCGCCAGATAGTCTGCAATGTCCCATTCAGCTCGCATCAGAATGCCGTGTCCTTCGAGCGCCCATTTGACGGCGATTTCGCCATCGTTGGTCGTGAGATTGCCCTTGATGCGCACCGCCTCCGTCTTCTGCGCAGCACCCCGCCCGCTCGTCAGCCGCCAAACGCCGTACGCTTCGTCGCCCTGCCGGATGCCGATGCAGTTATGCCGCGTGAGATCGTGCGGCGTCGCAGGCAAACCGTGCGTGGCGACATAGCCCGGCGCCGCGCATAGCAGCCGACGATTCGACGCGAGACGCCGCGCGACCACACGCGTATCCGGTGGCTCGCCAAAGCGAATGCAAACATCGAACGTGTCGTCGGTGAGCGGCGGCGGCGCGACCGACAACTGCAATTGCACCGACACTTGGCGGTGCCGCGCAACGAATCGAGAAATGGCGGGCGCCACATGACTGCGCCCGAAGCCGAGCGTCGCATTCACGCGAAGCAGGCCCTTTGGACTCTTCTTCGCGCTGCCAAGCAGCTCCGCAAGTTCGTCGATTTCGTCGAGAATGCGCCGCGCGCGCTCCAGATAAAGCTCGCCCTCGGGCGTGAGCATCATGCGGCGCGTCGTGCGATTGACGAGTGGCACGCCTGCCCGCGCCTCCATTTGTGTCAGGCGCTTGCTTACTGCCGCTGCCGTGAGGCCCAGTTCCCGCGCCGCTGCGCTCAGGCTGCCCGATGTCGCGAGCGTCGAGAAAAAGCTCAGATCGGCCGGCTGAACGGTCTCGGCCATGCGCCCTCACTTGTGAATCAAAGTTAAAGATGCTTTGAGTTTAGCACCGGTTTCTTATCCTTAAGTTGGGTAGAGTGAGCTCACACACCCACATCGAGGAACGGAGACATGAAAACTTATCGCATCGCAACCATCCCCGGCGACGGCATCGGCAAGGAAGTCATCCCCGCTGGCCAGCAAGTGCTCGAAGCGCTTGCCAAGACGTCGCGTAATTTTGCATTCGAATTCGAGAGTTTCGACTGGGGCGCGGACTATTACCGTCAGCACGGTTCGATGATGCCCGCCGATGGCCTCGATGCCATCCGCGACAAGGACGCAATTCTCTTCGGTTCGGCAGGCGACCCCGGCGTGCCCGATCACATCACGCTGTGGGGCCTGCGCCTGAAGATCTGCCAGGGCTTCGATCAATACGCCAACGTGCGCCCGACGCGCATTCTTCCCGGCATTGACGGGCCGCTCAAGCGTTGCAAGCCCGAGGACCTCAATTGGGTGATCGTGCGCGAGAACTCCGAGGGCGAATATGCGGGTGTGGGTGGCCGCGTGCATCAGGGTCATCCGATCGAGGCGGCAACCGACGTCTCCATCCTCACGCGTGCCGGTGTCGAACGCATTATGCGTTTTGCATTCAAACTCGCGCAGTCGCGTCCGCGCAAACTGCTTACGGTCATCACCAAGAGCAATGCGCAGCGCCATGCCATGGTGATGTGGGACGAAATCGCGCTGCAGATTTCAAAAGAATTCCCGGACGTGAAGTGGGACAAGGAACTGGTCGATGCCGCCACCGCGCGCATGGTCAACCGTCCCGCCACGCTCGATACGATCGTCGCGACCAATCTGCATGCCGACATCCTGAGCGACCTGGCCGCCGCGCTCGCGGGCAGCCTCGGCATTGCGCCGACCGGCAACATCGACCCGGAACGCCGTTATCCGTCGATGTTCGAGCCGATCCACGGTTCCGCTTTCGACATCATGGGCAAGGGGCTTGCCAACCCGATCGGCACGTTCTGGTCGCTCGTCATGTTGCTCGAACACCTGGGCGAAACGGAAGCCGCCAAGCGTGTGATGGATGCCGTCGAAGCCGTGACAGCCGATGAATCGCTGCATACCGGCGATCTCGGCGGCAAGGCGACGACAGCGCAAGTGACGGCTGCCGTGTGCGCGTTTGTCGAACGCGTGGAAGCCGCAGCCGCCTGAATCCGCATTTTGTATGCGATGGACCCCGGCCGCGTGCCGGGGCGCTTGACCGCGATGCAACGCACATCGCGGCAACAGGACGCTCGCGCCTAACGCCTGAGTCTTTCCGCACCGTTCCTTAGAAGAGCACCGCTCGCCTCCCAAGGAGGAGACACATGCATACCCCATCCGAGTCCGGCGTGGAAGCCCGCGTCAATCGCAAGCTGGCATTACGCATCATTCCGTTCGTCATGCTGCTTTACTTCATCAGCTTTCTCGACCGCGTCAACGTCGGTTTTGCCGCCATGACGATGAACAAGGCCATCGGCCTCTCGCCCACCGCCTTCGGACTGGGCGGCGGATTGTTTTTCATCGGCTACTTTCTGTTCGAAGTTCCGTCGAATCTAATTTTGCATAAAGTCGGCGCGCGCATCTGGATTGCACGCGTGATGGTCACGTGGGGCATAGTCTCCGTTGCATCCGCATTCGTGGCAGGTCCGACGAGCTTCTACCTCCTGCGCTTCCTGCTCGGCGTCGCGGAGGCCGGATTCTTCCCCGGCGTGATTCTTTATCTCAGCCTCTGGTTTCCGGCCAAGCAGCGCGCCGTGGCCGCCGCATGGTTTATGGCAGCCGCGCCGATCTCGACCGCCATCGGCTCGCCGTTGTCTGGCGCGATCATGCAGATGCCGCCGATCTTCGGGCTCGCAGACTGGCAGTTGCTCTACATCATCGAAGCGATTCCGGCCATCGTGCTCGGCTTCGTCGTCCTCAGGTACCTGACCGACACGCCCGCCCAGGCACATTGGCTCGCGAGCGAAGAGCGCGAATGGCTCATTGCAAGGCTGAAAAGCGAAGCCGACGCGAAGCAAGCGAATGCGGGGCATACGGAAGGCGCTTTGAATGCATTACGCGATCCGCGTGTGCTGGCGCTAGCGCTCATTTATTTCGGCACGTCGGCGGGTCTTTATACGCTCGGATTGTGGGCGCCGCTCATCATCCGTCAGTACGGTTTCAGCGCGCTGGAGACGGGGCTCATCAACGGCATTCCGAGCGTGATCGCCGTCATTGCGATGATCTTGTGGGCCCGGCATTCGGACCGCATGCAGGAACGCACGTGGCACGTGGTCATTCCGTGTGCGCTGGCTTGCGTCGGCTTCTTCTTTGCAGGTCAGGCGACGACGGCGCTCTTTATCGTACTCGCGCTCATCGTTGTCAACGTGGGCATCAGCGCCGCCAAGGCTCCGCTCTGGGCCATGCCAAGCATGTTCCTCTCCGGTGCAGGCGCGGCGGCAGGCATTGCGATGATCAACTCCATCGGCAACCTGGGTGGCTTCGTGGGACCGTTCGCCATCGGCTGGCTAAAGAATTCAACCGGTAGCTATGCCGCGGGCCTGTACGTCGTGGGCGCGACGCTCGCCATGTCGGCGGTCATCACGCTAATGTTGAGCCGCAAGGCGAAGAGCGAGCGGGAGCATGCGGCGGCCGCGCGAATGTGAAGCTGCGCGGCTTTTATTTTAAGATAGCCGCTTCATCAGACTCAGCGCGTGCGCCAGAGGAAGCGAAGTGCTTTTATCGAAGAGAAAGAGTAAGACGGCTATCGGCGCGGCTGGCATGCTGCTAAGTGTATTCATTATTTTGCATGCACCTTGCGCGTGGAGTGCTTCGGCCGATGCAGGCGTTGCGAGCGGCGCGGGCATTTTGTCGGCGGACGCGCTCCCTGCCGACTTCACCGGCGACGATCCTCAACACGTCAGAGACGCGCTTAGCGGCAAGCCGTCGCCCAGCCAGCCGCCTTCCATTACTAGCCGCCTGCGCGGCTTTCTGGACCGTCCGCTGCAACGCTTGCGCAAGTCCACGCAATCCGCATCCGCATCCGCATCCGCGACGCAGACAGCGGCGCAAGCACAGGCAAATGCGCAAGCCGATCCCACTTTTGCATTCGTTATTCCAGCGTCTTACGGCGTCCGATACCAGACGAAAAAGAAGCTGCTTAGTGTGAACGTCTCCCTTGCCGCGCCCACGCAACCGGACGCCATCCTGCTCAAGGAGACGGTGAAGGGCCAGAGCGGTCGCAAACTGGTCGTGGCGCCCGAGGCCAAGGCTAAAGGCTTCGTCCAGACTTTCGACGTGATACAGCTTGGCGTTGAAGGCCGCGCAAGAACGAACGTGCGCGGCGGTGCAATCCTGGCCGATTTCGATAAGACGCACGGCGACGGCGACTTTGCGATTCTGCTGATCTGCACGCTAGAGCCGCCATATCTCATCGACCGCGTCGAACATAACGACCCCACGGATGAAGAGCCGACCGACATCACGCGTAGGACATCCACGCTGCATGGTCGCGTCGACGCCGTCTGGCTCATCGATCGCAAGACGGGAACCATCGTCACCAAGCGGCTCAATCTCGTGAAATGACGCTCAAGCGTCGAACGTCGCGTTCGAATCCAATGGATAAACCGGCCGCTTGAGATTGCTGAACGAGAAGAGCTCATAGTCCGAGCTCGTGACGCCCCGGCTGTCGCACTCCACCAGACCACCGGCAATCGGCACGAACACCGGCCGGCAATACATGCGCGACTTGAGGATAAGAAAGCGCGCGCCGCGTGGATCGATACCGACGCTCTCGAATACACCGAGATCCCAAGGCTCATGCGTGCGTTCGGTGACAAGAATCCGCGCGGCCGGTGTCTCGATGACGGCGGCGCGGCCCATATAAGCGCGCTGGCCGGTATAAGTCGGACCGCTGATGATGTACTCGCCACTTGTCAGGGCACGCACCACGCCTGTCACCTCGAGCGGAGGCTTGCCGCGCGATGCGACGCTCGGGAGCTTGTTGCCTATGCCGACTGTGACCGTCGCGCCGATGCCAGCATCGAATAACGTTGCCACTGCTTGCGGGTCGCATAGCGGGCCGACGACGATGCCATCGAGCCCTTGTACAAGGGCTTCTTCGAATGCGTCGGTGGTGTCGCACGTGCCGCCCGACATGCAGTTGTCGCCGTGATCGAGCAGCAAGACGGGCTTGTCGGCTTCTTGCGCCAGCTTCACGCCTTCCGCGATAGATGCTGCAAGCGGTGCGCTGCGATAAACGAAGGCCTCGCGTTCATTCCAGATCTGCTGCGCGATCTGGTTCGCGACTTTTTGCGCTTTGTCGATGTCGCCATTTGCAACCACGACTACGCTAATGCAAGGCGACGCGATATCCGCGAGAGAAAAGCCCGACAGCACCGAGACTGCGAGCACTCCTTCCTCTCCCTCCGCTGCGCGTGCCGCTTCGATGGCGCGCTTCATCGCACCGCTTGCCGTCGCGCTTCTCAACGTATGCGTGAGGAGCGGCGGTTGGGCCCACGCGATGACAGGGGTCACCTTTTCATCGATGAGATTGAAAAGCAGGCGGGCCGCGTGCTCGCCGCTTTCATACATATCCACGTGCGGATAGGTCTTGAAACTCACGATCACATTTGCATTGTCGATGATCTTCTGCGTGACGTTCGCGTGCAGATCGAGCGAGACTGCAATGGGCGCGTGCGGCAATGCCTTGCGTACACGTTCGAGCAAATCGCCTTCGCCGTCCGGCGAATTTTCCGCAACCATGGCGCCGTGCAGGTCGAGCATCACTGCGTCGCATCCTTGCGCGGCTTGGACGATAGATGCGCATATCGCGTCGTAGGCTGCTGCGGCGACCGGGCCGCTAGGATTCGCCGATGCGGAGATAGGCGTGACGATCTCCGCCTTTACGCTTTCAGCGGCGTCGATGAAAGCAGACATCGCGGTGCGCATACCCGCGTTTTCCTGATATGCGGCTTCGTTATAGCAAGGGCCGTCGCGACCGAATGCTTCGAGCGATGTCGCCACAGGCGAGAAAGTATTGGTCTCATGATTCATCCGGGCGATCAGAATTTTCATGCTTACGCTCCTTCTTGAGCCGGTGCATTTGCGGCACGCAGCATGACTTGAAGCAGCACGTTACAGCCTGCTTCGAGATGATCGGCCTGCGCATCCTCTATTTCATTGTGGCTAATGCCATCCTTGCACGGCACGAAGATCATGGCAGCGGGCGCAACGCGCGCAAGGTACACCGCATCGTGACCCGCGCCGCTTATCGCATCCATCGACGTATAAGCTAGTGCATTGGCGCTGTCACGCACCGAATCGACCAGCGATGAATCGAACGGTTGCGGTGCAAAGTAGACCACTTCGTCTACCGCTACAGGCAACGACGACTTGGCGCACATGTCACGCAGGGCGGCATCCATCTCATCGAGCGTGGCGTCGTCGGCAGCGCGGAAGTCGACGGTTAGCTTCACACGGCCCGGGATCACATTGCGCGAATTCGGATGTACGTCCACCCAACCGACCGTACCGCGTCCATGCGGAGCATGCGAGATCGCAATGCGATTGACCTCGCGGATAAGATCGGCTGCCACGAGCAACGCGTCACGGCGCAGTTCCATCGGCGTGGGTCCTGCATGCGCCTCCATCCCCTCAATGGTCACGTCGTACCATCGTTGACCGAGCGCTCCCTGCACCACGCCGATCACTTTGTCATTCGCTTCGAGCACTGGCCCTTGCTCGATATGCGCTTCGAAATAAGCACCGACGCGATGCGCCGCGACGTGTTCACCCTCATAACCGATCGACGCGAGCGCATCGCGCACGGAGATGCCTTCGCGATCCTTTTGCATCAGCGCGTAATCGAGTGTGAACGCGCCAGCAAAGACGCCTGAACCCATCATGACTGGAACGAAGCGCGACCCTTCCTCATTGGTCCAGACCGCGACTTCGAGCGGCGCGACAGTGCGTACATCGTTGTCGTTCAAGGTGCGCAGGACTTCGAGGCCGGCGAGTACGCCATAGTTGCCATCGAACTTTCCGCCTGTCGGTTGTGTGTCGATATGACTGCCGGTCATAACGGGAGGCAGGTCGTCACGCAAGCCCGCACGACGCGCGAAGATGTTTCCTATTGCATCGATGCGCACCGTACATCCAACTCCCTTCGCCCAAGCGACGAAGAGATCGCGCCCTTTCTTGTCGAGTTCGGTTAGCGCCAGACGACACACGCCACCTTTATGCGTCGCGCCGATGCGCGCGAGTTCCATCAGGCTGTTCCAAAGTCGCGCGCCGTCGACGCGCAAGCCAGCATGCGCTGGCAGATCGAGCACTTGCATCGGAATTCCTTCGATAGTTGCAGATGAAAATTTTCAGCCTTCGATGCACTCAAACGACGCCTACTCCTAGATACCGGTCTTTAACGGAGTCGTCGGTAATGAAGACGTCGTTGCTGGCTTCGTACACGATACGGCCTTGCTCGATGATGTAATGTCGATCCGCAAGCTGAGTACAGACCTCGAGATTCTGTTCGACCAGCAGGATTGCCACGCCCGCTTCCCGAATCAGCTTGAGTTGCGCCACGATCTCTTCGACGATCACGGGGGCAAGGCCTTCCACGGGTTCATCGAGCATCAGAAGCCGCGGATGATTCATGAGCGCACGGCCGATTGCCAGCATCTGCTGCTCACCACCCGACAGTTGACCACCGCCATTCGTGCGGCGTTCCTTCAGACGAGGAAAGATGCGATAGATGTCCGTCAACTGCCAAGGCGATTGCTTACGGGCGCCAAGACGAAGATTCTCTTCCACTGAAAGCAGCTTGAAGATACCGCGATGCTCCGGAACAAAACATATCCCGCGCGCGGCAATCTTGTGCGGCTGCATTTTCGCTACTTCAATGCCTTTGAATTTCACACTGCCCTGTTGCGGGGTTACGACGCCGGCAATACTCTTTAACGTCGTCGACTTTCCCGCGCCATTGCGGCCAAGCAAAGTGACAGTCTCGCCGTCCCGAACGCTAAGCGTCACGCCTTGCAAGACGTGACTTTTCCCATAGTATCCGTGGATATTCTGTGCTTCGAGCATCAGGCACGGCCTCCGGTAATCATGTTGCCGAGATATGCGGTACGCACGCGCTCGTCGCCGCGAATATCGCCAGGCTTGCCTTCGACCAGTACCCGCCCCTGCTGCATGACCGTGATCGTGTCGGAGATATCCATCACGATATCCATGTTGTGCTCTATGAGAACGACGGTATAGTCGTCGCGCAAACTGCGGATCAGTTGCTTCATGTCGTCGAGATCGTCGATTCCCATCCCGGAAGTCGGCTCATCGAGGAAAATTGCCTTAGGACGAGCCGCGAGCGCCATGCCTACTTCAAGTCGCCGCTGCTGACCATGCGAAAGCGCGCTTGCGAACGTCGACGCGAAACGTTGCAAAGAAAGGCGTTCAAGCACGGCATCCACTGTCTCGCGATGCTCAAGCGCACCACGCGGCGGCGTCCACGCATTGAGCGCGCGCTTTGCGTCCACACCTTGCGCCGCGAGGCGAAGATTCTCGCGCACGGTCAGATTGGCGAAGAGACTCGTTACCTGGAACGATCGCGCGATGCCACGCTTCACGCGCCGATGATCGGGCTCATGTGTGACATCGTGTCCGTCGAACGTGATATTGCCTGCCGTGATGGGCACGGTGCCCGTGAGCACGTGGAACAGCGTTGTCTTGCCCGCGCCATTCGGACCGATGACCGAATGGACCGTACGGCTCGCTATACGCAAGTTCACCTCGGTCAAGGCGGCGAATTTCCCATAGCGCTTGACGACATTCCTTGCTTCGAGAAGGGCCGTGCTCATGTTGCCTCTCCCTGATTGCGCCTGACCGCGCGCCAGACGCGTTCGCCAAGGCCCCACAAGCCACGCTGCATGAAAAGGCTTACAGCGATCAACACGAGCCCAAGCAGGAGCAGCCAGCGCGGCCAAAGCGTGCTTAACCAATCAGCGAACAGCACATAGAAGGCCGCACCGAGGACCGATGAAAACAGATTGCCCGTACCGCCAATCACCGTCATCATGAGAATCATCTCGCTCGTGTGATAGTCGATGTTAGACAGCGGCGCGATACCGGTCATCATGGCGTGCAGCGCGCCCGCCAAGCCCGTGACCGCACCGGAGATGACAAAGGCCGCGAGCTTGAAGCGCCTGACGTCGTACCCAACCGCGGCCGCTCGGGCTTCGTTGTCGCGAATAGCCAGCAATGTGCGACCGAATATCGAATGCGAGACACGCATCATCAGCCAGAATGCGAGCAAGAAAAGCACCGCCACGAACGCGTAATACTGCCAGGGTGAGGTTATCGAAAAGAGTGTCTTGCCCAAGATGGACAAAGCGGGACGGGGGATATCGAGAAGACCGTTGTCACCGCCGGTTAGATCGGGCGTCGTGTAGGCGAGAAAGTAAAACATCTGGCCGAATGCGAGCGTCAACATCACGAAATAGGCACCGCGCTGACGGATGGAAAACCATCCGACGATGGCTGCGGCAACCGCTCCGGCAAGCACCGCCCCTAATAAGGCGACGGGAGCCTGTAGACCGAATTTCGTTAGAATGAGACCCGCGCTATAGCTGCCTAGTCCAAAGAAAATGCCTTGTCCAAAAGAGAGCAACCCTGTGTGTCCCAGGAGCAGATTGCACCCCAAGGCCGCAAGCGCGTAGACAAGTACTTCGGTCGCAAGCGAACCCGAACGTATCGTCATGGGCAATATGCAAACGACCAATAAGGCAAGCAGCAAGAAGCGATAGCGATGAAGCGCTTGCCGGGGCGACGAGCTTTGCGGCGCGTCGACGTCCAGCGCGTTCGAATCCTGTTTGGAAATCACACTGCCCTCCCGAGCAATCCATTCGGACGCAGCAATAGGACAGCGGCCATCGCGACATAGATCATGAGCCGCGCGCCTTCGGGCCATAACGTGCTCATCACGCTCTGAACAATACCGACCAACAAGCCGCCAACAAGCGCGCCAAGGAAATTACCCATGCCGCCCACCACGACAACCACGAAGGCCACGCCCAAAGCTTCGATACCCATGAATGGATCGACGCCGCGTATGGGTGCGGCAAGGACGCCTGCAAGCGCTGCCGTGCCCGCGCCGAGCGCGAACACGAGACTGAAGACCCGCGTCACATTGATACCGAGCAAGGACACCATCTCACTGGATTCACTGCCCGCGCGAACGGCGCTACCGAGCCGCGTGCCTTCGAGTACCCACCAGAGAATGGCCGCGAGCACTGCCGTGAATCCGATCACGAAAAGGCGGTATTTCGGATAGACGAAGCTGCCCCAGATCACGACGCCATTCAGCACATCCGGCACCGCTACGTTGTCGCCGAGCGGTCCCCATAGGATGATTGCGCACTCCTGCAGCACGAGTGCGAGGCCCACTGTCGCGAGAATATGAAACTCGTGCTGCTGCGCATAGACGTGCCGCAGTACGATCTTTTCTACTATCCACGCAAGCACGCCTACTACAACCGGCACGACGATGAGCGCCATCCAGAAGCTCATTGACCACTGCATCGCCTGATAACAGAAATACGCACCAAGAAGGTAGAACGCGCCGTGCGCGAAATTCACGAAGCGCAGGAGCCCGAATACGATCGACAAGCCGACCGCGAGCAGAAAATACAGCATCCCCACGCCGATGCCGTTCACGACCTGCAACAGATAAACGTTCATGGCCTTGGCTCAAAAGAGAAACGGCGCGAACGCGCTTCAAGCGCATTCGCTTCCAGCTTGTGCCTAAGCATTGTCAAGCCATCTTGCATTGCGTCTTGTCGAGCGGAAGGAACGATTGTCCTGAACTGACGATATCGGCGTAGTCGTCCTTGTCTTTCATCTTGCTCTTGGGCTTACCCTTGAGCAAATAATAATTCTTGAGCACCTGATGGTCGCCTGCGCGGATTTCCTCAGGGCCCGTCAGACCTGAATACTTCATTCCTTCCAGCGTCGCGATGACTTTCTTGGGGTCTGCCGTACCTGCCTTCACGATGCCGTCCAGCAAAATCTTGGTACAGATATACGATCCCGCAAGACTGTAGTTCGGGTTCGCTTTAAAGGCCGCATTGGCGCGCTTGACGAGATCCTGATTGAGCGGGGAATCAATTGCGTGCCAGTACTGCGCGCCGAAATACACCCCTTCGCAGATGTCCGGACCGAGCGCTTCGAACTGCTCCAGACCGGACGCCCAGGCCATGAGAATCGTGCAGTTGTTCTTCATGCCGAAGCTCACGGCTTGTCGCAACGTATCCGACGACTGTGAGCCAAAGTTCAGAATAAGCAGGACGTCCGGCTTGGCCGCGACAGCGTTGGTCAGATATCCGCTGAATTCTTTTTCGTTTAGCGAGTGATAGCTGTTGCCCACATGCTCGATGCCCTTTTCCTTGAAGATGGCTTTAGCAGCGGATAAAAGACCATCGCCAAAGACGTATTGCGGCGTGATGGTGTACCAACGCTTGGCCTTGGGGAACGTCTGAATGAGCGGTCGAACCGTCTGCTCTATCGCGCCGAAGGTCGGCACCGACCACCGAAACGTCGCGCTATTGCAGTCTTTCCCCGTGAGCTCGTCGGCGCCCGCCGTAGTAATGAAAATGCCGCCGGCCTTCTCCACTTCCTTACCCATTGCAAGCGCTTCGGACGAAAGAATGCCGCCTGCAAAATAGCGCGCATTTTTCTGTTGGGCTATTTCCTGAACGCGACGCACCGCGGTCGCGGGCTTGCCTTCGGTATCGAGCGTGGTATATGCGAGCGGCTGACCGAGCACCTTGCCATACTGTTCGATCGCGAGCTTCATGCCGAGATCGGCGTATTTGCCGTTTGCCGCAAAGGGTCCGGACATCGGCACCGGGCAGGCAAACTGAATCGGCGAACCTTGAGCGAGCGCGCTGCGCGACATGAGCGCCTCAAACGATCCGGGAACGGCCGACAGCGCGGCCAGCTTCAACATATTTCGGCGATTCAAAATTGACGCTCCTTGAGAAGAAGACCTGCGCGGCCACCTTGCGTTTTTTTCGTGGTACGTTCATGCGTCGGTTTAGCTTCATCCTATTTATCATGATAAATAGAACGAATCCGATGCTAGGTACAATAAATTCGGGTGTCAATAAGGCAATATTCCGGGGTGTGTTAAGGAGCATCGATATGGTGATGGACCGTGCTAAGCGCGCCAGCGCGGCGGCCGGAGTCGACCCGACTCAACAGGAAGTCTCAAGGCAGCCGCTTGCCAAGCCCATCAAGCAGCCCAAGCGCGCAGACCTCGTCGCTGAGGAAATCAAACGGCTCATTACGGAAAAAGATCTCAAGCCGGGCGACAAGCTGCCGCGCGAAGTCGAGTTGCAGCAGTTGTTTTCCGTTAGCAAGAGCACGATTCGCGAAGCGCTCAAGTCTCTGGAAGTGCAAGGGCTTATCAAGGTCACGACCGGTCCTTCGGGCGGCGGCACCATCGTTGAAGTGCCGCTAGATAGAACCCTTCAGCTCTTGCAAAATTATTTGTTCTTTAAGGACGTAAGCATCGACGACATCTATACGGTGCGTCAGTTGCTCGAACCCGAACTTGCTGCAGGGGCAGTGCCGCATTTGACGGAAGAGGATTTGGCCGCGCTCGAAGAAAATATAGCGAGTTGCGACGAACCCGCTTGCGCGCACGAGAGCCGGGATATTGTCAGGCAACGTCAGGAAGACGTGAATTTCCACGACATTCTCGCTGCGGCCAATCCCAATCCGTTCTTGCGGTTTAGCTGCGAGCTGATCAACGAGATGATCCGACAACTGATCGAATTTCGAAACGATACACCGCAAGCGGAGCACGAACGTTTCGGCCGTGCAAACGTCAAGATTCACAAGGCCATCACCGAAGCAGCACGTGCGCGCGACGTTGAAAAAGTACGCGAACTGATGGTGATACACATGACGGAAGCGCCGCGCTACGTCAAACGCATGAAGGGCAAAATTCGCGGCAGGCTCATACTCGATTCAGAGATTCGCCAGCGCGTCATTAAGCGCGGCGGTAAAGCTTAAGCGAATTTCTTCTTCCGATTACAATCCTGTTGACGAGCGCGCCGCTCTCCAAGCGCGTATTTGAACCCTGTTTTTGTGGGGTTTTCGAAAGTTTCACGCTTGCAGCGTCATGCTAATGGCGTCGCCTAAGCGAAGCGTGTCTCACGCGGAGAGATGAATGTCCCCGAGATTCGACGTCGTGCGCAAAACGGGCCGTGTGGTCCGGCGTCGGCTAGTCCGACGCAATAGCACCGCCACGATGCGCGTGGCAGATGCCTTCTCGCGCTTTCCCTTGCTTGCCGGCCTAATCGGCACGGCTATCGCTATTTCCATGGCGGTGCTTTCCTTTGCCGCGCTTTGGCAAGGCCGTGCGCAGGCGTTGCAGAACGCACATGAGGCGTCCGCCAATGTTGTCGCGACGCTCACTGCCGATATTTCACGCAATATCGAATCCATCGATCTTTCGTTGCGCACCATCGTAAGTGGAATGGAAAATCCGGCCGTGATGGCCTTGTCCGACGACTTGCGCAAGCTCGTCCTATTCGATGGCGCAACCGCAACGAATTACATAGGCGGCGCATTCGTGATGGACGGGCAAGGACGTATCGTAGTCGAGCGCGATGCGTCCGTTCCTAACGAATTGCGCTTTAAAGACCGCGACTATTTCACGGCGCACGCAGCAAGAGCCGACGTCGGGCTCTATATTTCAAAGCCGTATCAATCGCGCTTGCGCAACGGCGCATATTCGCTCGCGCTAAGCCGCCGCATTAACGCACCGGATGGCTCGTTTGCGGGCGTGGCGGTGATCGCGCTCAATATCGACTATCTCAAGGCATTACTCTCGCGCGTCAATGTCGGCCGAGCGGGCTCCGTTTTCATCGTGCAGCCAGACGGCCTGATGCTTGCCCGCAAGCCTCCCTTGCCCGCTGGCGCCTCCAGCACCGTGGTTCGCTCGCCTACCTTTTCGTCGATGACGGATCAACTCAACGGCTCTTATATTTCGACTTCGCCCCTGGACGGCGTGCGCCGCATCTATACCTTTGCGCATGTGCCGGGCACGCAACTCATCGCAGCGGTCGCGCCTGCGGAAGATGATGTACTTCAAGGCTGGCGCGAACGCAGCACGATGATCGGCGGCCTGACTCTCATGTTCGGCGCTGGCTTCATCGTTCTGTCGTGGCTGCTTGCAATCTCGCTGCGTTCGCGCGCCATCGCTCAGGAAAAGTTGCAAAGGCTCGCAGGGACCGATTCACTCACCGGTCTCGCTAACCGGCGTGCGTTGGATCGCCGTCTCGACGAGGAATGGCGACGTGCGCGGCGCGCGGATCAGCCGCTTTCCGCATTGTTCGTCGATGTCGACCACTTCAAGCTCTACAACGACACCTACGGTCATGCGATGGGCGACGATGCGCTCGTCGCCGTGGCCGATTGCATACAGCATTCAGTCAAGCGACCGGGCGATATCGTCGCGCGCTACGGCGGTGAGGAATTCGTGATCGTGCTGCCTTCAGCGGCGGAGGAAGGCGCAGTGACTTTTGCTGAACGTCTTCGGATGATGGTCGAAGCGCTCGAGATTCCGAACAGCGGTTCGCCGAGAGGCTTCCTTACCGTGAGCATTGGCTGCGCGACGGCCCATCCGCGTCATAGCGATGACGCGCTCAAGTTGCTGAACAACGCGGATGCGGCGCTCTACCGTGCGAAACGCGCAGGCCGGAACCGGGCTGTCCACGAAAATAGCGCAGCGGGCGGCGGCTGACGCGCTCGAATCCTCTCTCGAGATCAATCGACCAGTCGCGCTCCATTGGCATAATGCATACAAAATATCGTCGTCCAGGGACCGCATGAACGCGTTGACCTTCATCCGTCGCGGACCTCGCGGCATGTTCAGCGTCCCCGAGGGGCGCCGGCTTGCACGTACGCTCCTGGGCTGCGCGATTAGTTACGGCGCCGCAAAACTGATCGCGCTTCCCGAAGGTTATTGGGCGCTCATCACCACGCTCGTCGTGGTCACTCAGCCCAGCCTCACGCAGGCGCTGGGAGCCGCGCGCGATCAGATCGTCGGCGCTTGCATCGGCGCGGTGGCGGGGGTGATCGGGCTCATCGCCATCGAGCATGGCGCCGCGCCGCTCGCCGTATTCGCGATCGAACTCGTGCCGCTCGCCGCGCTTGCTGCGGCGCGGCCCGCGTTGCGGCTTGCATGCATCACGCTTGTCATTGTCGTGCTGATTCCGACAGGCGGTGGGCCCTTGTTTCAGCGGCCGCTGCATCGCGTGCTGGAGATTCTCATCGGCGCGGCGTCCGCGTTCATCGTCGCGGCTATCTTGCCGAACCGCTCGCTTACGACCGCGCATCGCTGCGTAGCCGACACGCTGAAGTGTCTTGGCCAGTTAGTCGCCTTGCATCTTTCCGACGACGCAGACGACCATGAAGCCCGAGCGACGCAGCTCGAAAAGAAGAGCGCTCAGGCGCAGCAATCGCTCGACGATGCCCTCGAGGAAGCGGAGCGCGAGCACATCATCGTGCCCCTGCAAAGCCGCCGCGCGGATGCCATCGACAAGGCCGCGCCCTTTCTGCGGCGACTGCACAGCGACACCCTCTTTCTCGCCAAGGCAGTCTCGCGTGACCCGCAAGCGGCACGAAGCGATCATCTGCAAGAAAGCGCTGCGGCGCTGCAGACCCTCTTCGATAAGCTCGCGCAAGTGCTCGGCAACGTGCATCGGGATGACGCCGAACTCGACCACGTGCGTGCAACGTTGGAATCGCTGAAGGACGCGTGCATGAGAAGCGAAGGCTCGCACGATGTCGCGCAGTTCGTCATCAAGCTGATCGTGTCGGATGTCGATGCGTTGATCTCGGCCATCTATCCCGCCGCGCCGTCCGCGCCGGCTTAGCGCGAAAGACCGCGGGCATCCACCGGCCACAGGTCGACGACGCGATCACCGCGATAGCACACGTATTGATCGTAGAGGTTCACGGTGGGATCGCAATGGCCGGGCGGCAGAAGCAGACGCGCGCCGATAGCACCGCTCATGTTCACAGTCGTGCCGGCTTCCAGCATGCCGTGCTCGTCGTTGGCCGAGATGTATGCCAAAGCGGGTGCATCGTCCGATGCATGCAACCAACGCACGCTGCGCGGTAAGCCGGAATCGACCGCCAGCCCCTTCAGGCCGACATCGCAGACAGCCATGCCGGGCCGCGTCGCGCTCATGATGGTCGACAAAATGAATAATGCATGCCGCCAGCGAAGTGCGCCGTCCCAAGCGAGGCGCCCATAATCTCCGTCGATGAAGAGGTAGGAACCGGGCTGCACTTCGGTATAGACGCCGCTGGCCGCGTCGAACTCGACTGTACCGGTGCCTCCGCCGGTCACGATGCCGCATGCGATTCCGCGCGCTTCGATGGCATGAACATAGGCTGCCGTGCGCTCGGCGGCGCGCTGCGCTTCTTCCTTGCGGGCGCTCCACTGCACAATGTGCTGAGCGCCGCCGTGGTATGCCTGAATGCCAGTGAAGCACAGCGCGGCTTGCGCATGAATCGCGTCGACGAGCGCGAGAAGAGCATCTTCATTGGTGACGCCGCACCGATGCTGGCCTGCATCGACTTCCGGCAGCACGTCGATCTCGACGCCCGCGCGTGCGGCGGCATCGCCGAGCGCTGCGACTTGCGGCAACGCGTCGACGCAAACGGAAAGCCGTACATGCGCGGCGAGTTCCACTGCCATCGCCAGTTTGTCGGCGCCCGCGAATTCGTTGCTGATATGAATGCTTCGAACGCCCGCCGCCGCGAAGGGATAAGCCTCGGAGAGCTTCTGGCAGCATACGCCAACGGCACCCGCCTCGATCTGCTTGCGGGCAATGACGCTCGATTTATGCGCCTTCGCATGCGGTCGGAGCGCGACACCCTTCTGTTTCGCAAACGCCGCCATGGTGGCGAGATTGACGTCGAAAGCATCCAGGTCGAGAAGCAACGACGGCGTGGCAACGGCGTCGAGTGTATCGCCCGGACGGGCAGCGGGAGGAGGAGCGAACGTCATGCGGTGATCGGTCGGATTGGTAGACAAAATGCATGATAGCGCCCGACGGTGCTTTGCATATTGCATGCAAGCAGTACACACCCGCCTTCTGCCGCTTCGAAACATGCAAACGCGAAACCCGGCTACCGTGAATGCACACGGCAGCAGGTCTCACTTACAAGGTCGGCCTGGCGCGCTCAAACGAACTTTCGCGCCGGTGTTGTGTCCGGCTTCTCCTCGTCGACTTCGAGCGCTCGGTCCGGACGCATCGTGAACGAGAGGATGATGCCCGCCGCCATCAGAATCATCGACACGGTGAACGGCAGATTCCAGTTGCCGGTGCGGTCGATCAGCCAGCCGCCGACCACTGGACTGATGATCGCCGCGAGCGCCGAACCTGAATTCATAATGCCGGATGCAGTTCCCGAGTGCTTCGGCGCGATGTCCATCGGCACGGACCACATTGGACCGATCGTCATCTCATTGAAGAAGAAGCCGGCCGAGAGGCAGACCGCGGCAAGCGTGATAGAGATGTCGGACACAAGCATGATCGGCGCAAGCGAAAGAAGCGTGAGCAGCATGCAGACGCCGACCATCACGTTACGAGCCATGCGCACGTTGCCGCTCTTGCGAAGGATACGGTCCGTGAGAGAGCCGCCGAGCCAGTCGCCCAGCACGCCCGCGAAGAACACGCCTGACGCGAATAGCGCCGACTTGCCGAGTTGCATGTGATAGCTGTGCAGGAAGTATTGCGGAATCCAGCCAAGGAAGAGCCAGAGCACCCAGCCATAGCAAAAGTAGACGGCGGTCACGGGTGCCATGCGGCCGAGCAGGATGCGCCACGGCACCGGCGAGCGCTGTTTCACTCCGGAATAGCTCGAAAGCGTCGCACACTCCCCTTCGGTAATACGCGGATGATCGCGCGGATTATCGCGGAAGTAGAAGACCCACACGAGCGCCCAGATGAAGCTGATGATCCCCGTGATGATGAACGCGCCACGCCAGCTGGTCGCGACCATGAGCCACACGATCAACGGCGGCGCGACTGCATTACCAATGCGTGATGCTGCATGCGTAATACCTTGTGCAAACCCGCGCTGATCGGCCGGCATCCAGTTGGACATGGCACGCGTTGCGGTAGGAAAGGTCGCGCCTTCGCCGAGGCCGAGCAGCACGCGCGCGACGATCAGCGAAAGAAAGCCGCCGGACAAGCCGGTGAGCACTGTCGCTCCCGCCCAGATGATCGCGCAGAGCGTGAGCGTGCGGCGCGGACCGAAGCGGTCGCCCACCCATCCGCCGATGATCTGAAACACGAGATACGGATAGGCGAATGCCGAAAACACGAAGCCTACCTGCGTGTGCGACAAGCCCAGTTCGGCGCCGAACTGGCTTGCCGCGGTGCTTACATTGACACGGTCGATATAGGTGATGAAATACATCGCGCAAAGCAGCAACAGCACGCGTGTGGTGGCTCGACGGAACATCATCGTCTCCTTGAGTAGTGGCGAGCGTGTCCGAGGCGTGTGGCGCGATGCCAGATGCCCGTGAACGTGGCCTGCAAATCTGATCTCGGTACGTCTATGAACTGCTTCGATCGATGGCGAACGGATATGCCATGAGCGTGTTATTCCGTGCGGTCATGGAACCGTCGGATGCGTGGCTTGCGCGGCGTTGTCATTGCGTGTCTCCTTTCGCGGGTCGTCGATGGCCCGCTGTCATGTTGTCGATGGTTCAACTCATATGCACGTCGTTTTGCGGGCTCAGGCGACCTCATGCAAGCGCATTGGCAAGCACCCTCGCGACGTGCAACGCTTCGGTCTGTGCGCCATCCGCGATCTGATGACGGCAGCTCGTGCCATCAGCGACGATCACGGCATCGCGTGCATCTCTTGCCTTGCGTACCGCCGGCAGCAGCGACAGTTCCGCCATCGCCTGCGAGGCTTCGTAATGCTCCGCTTCATAACCGAAGCTGCCCGCCATGCCGCAGCATGACGATTCGATCGTCTTCACTTCCAGACCGGGAATCCACTTGAGCACGGTTTCGACCGGACGCACGGCATCGAATGCCTTTTGATGGCAATGGCCATGCAGCAACGCGCGACTGTGATCTAGCGGCTTGAGGTCGATATCGAGTCGTCCCGCAACGCGCTCGCGAACCAAAAATTCCTCGAAGAGAAAGGATGCCTCCGCGAGCTTGCGCGCGGCATCGCCGTAGCCGTAGCCGAGGAACTCGTCGCGCAGCGACAGAAGACACGAAGGCTCGAGGCCGACAATTGCCACGCCGCGTTCGACATATGGCAGAAGCGTATCGAGCGTGCGCCGTGCTTCAGTCTTGGCTTCGTCGACGAGCCCGGCGGAAAGAAACGTCCGTCCGCAACACAACGGCCGTTCTCCCGCTTTCGTATTGAGATGAACCGTGTAGCCCGCCGCCTCGAGCACGCGCTGTGCGGCACGCGCATTGGCCGGCTCCATGTAGTTGTTGAAGGTATCGACGAAGAGCAAAACCTCCTTAGTTGCATTTGCAACTATTGTCGTCGACGCATCCGACAGAAAGGCTTTTTCAAAACGGGGAAATGCGCGTTCCGGCGCCAGGCCGAGTTTTGTCTTTAGCCAGCGCGCCAAGACCGGCATACGCGCTTCGATAGCGCCGCTCATGAACGGCCAGCGGCTCGCATAAGGCGCATAACGCGGCAGATAAGCGACAAGACGTTCACGCACGCTCACACCGTGACGTGCGGTGCGCGCAGCACGCGTTTCGATCTTGATGCGCGCCATATCGACGCCTGTCGGACAATCGCGTTTGCAGCCCTTGCACGACACGCACAGATCGAGCACGTCCTTCACGTCCTGACTCGCAAGGCCCTCTTCACCCAATTGTCCCGAGAGCGCGAGACGCAAAGTGTTGGCACGTCCACGCGTGACATGTTGCTCGTCTTTCGTAATGCGATAGCTCGGGCACATGGTTCCCGCATCGAACTTGCGGCAATGGCCATTGTTATTGCACATCTCGACTGCCTTGGCCAGTCCGTTCGAAAGATCATTGCCAGAGCCCGGCGCACCCTCCAGGCCTGTCAACGGATCACGCGTCACGTTCCAAGCCGACCAGTCGAGTTGCGGCTCGAATGCACGTTCACGATACGACGGCGGAAAGCGGAAATTCACCGTATCGTCCATTTTCGGGGGCGCCACGATTCGGTCCGGGCTCAGGCGATTGTCCGGATCGAAGAGCTGCTTGATCTCGCGAAACGCCTGGTTGATGCGCGGCCCATATTGCCACGCAACCCATTCACCACGGCATAGTCCATCGCCGTGCTCGCCCGAGAATGCGCCTTTGTATTCGCGCACCATCGCAGCGGCTTCTTCGGCGATAGCTCGCATCTTTGATCCGCCATCGCGACGCATATCGAGGATCGGACGCACATGCAACGTGCCGACGCTCGCGTGGGCATACCAAGTGCCTTCGGTGCCATGCTTTCTGAAGACATCGGTAAGACGGCTCGTGTATTGCGCCAGATGTTCGAGCGGCACCGCGCAGTCTTCGATAAAGGACACGGGCTTGCCATCGCCCTTCATGCTCATCATGATGTTGAGGCCGGCCTTACGCACTTCCCACAGCGCTTTCTGCGGGCCGGCGTCGGGCATCTGCACGACCGAATCGGGCAGGCCGAGATCGCTCATCAGATCGACAAGGCTTGCAAGTTTCGTCACTTGTTCAGCGCGATCGGCGCCCGCGAACTCGACCAGCAAGACTGCTTCCGGCTCACCCACCAGCGCCTTTTCGATGACAGGGCGAAACGCCTGATTCGACATTGCTAGATCGATCATGGTGCGATCGACCAGTTCCACGGCAACAGGTCCGAGCTTGACGATGTGTTGCGTCATCTCCATTGCATCGTAGAAGCTCGGAAAGTTCACCACGCCAAGCGTCTTGTGTTCGGGCAAAGGCGCGAGCTTCAACGTAAGTTGCCGGCTAAAGGCAAGCGTGCCTTCCGATCCCACCAGCAGGTTCGCCAGATTCGGCTCGCCGTCTTCGCTGAAGGGCAACGGGCTTTGGCAATCGAACAGATCGAGGTTATAACCAGCCACGCGGCGCAGAACCTTGGGTATGCGTTCACGCATCTCATCGCGTTCGCGCAATGCAACGTCGCGCACGCTTTCTACGAGCTCACGCATGCGGGCATCGAGCTTCATTGCCGAGAGCTTACCGAAGCTGCCCTCGTATCCGTCAGCAAGAATCGCGTCGATGGAGAGCACGTTATGCACCATGATGCCGTATGCCATGGAGCGCGAACCGCACGAGTTATTGCCCGCCATGCCACCGATCGTGCATTGCGCGCTCGTCGAGACATCGACAGGAAACCACAAGCCATGCGGCTTGAGCCATGCATTCAGGTGATCGAGCACGACGCCCGGCTCGACTGTCACCGTTCGAGCGTCCTTGTCGAAGTGCACGATGTTGTTGAGCCACTTGCTCGTGTCGATGACGAGCGCCTCGCCTATCGTCTGACCGCACTGACTCGTCCCGGCGCCGCGCGCGAGCACGCTTGCCTTTGCCTCGCGCGCGATCTCCAAAGCAAGCCGCAAGTCTTCCTGATCCCTCGGCACGACCACACCTTGCGGCATGATCTGATAGATCGACGCGTCGGTTGCATAGCGTCCGCGCGACGCGCGATCGAACAACACATCACCCTTCAGCTCGCGTTGCAGACGCATCTGCAAAGGGGTCGGCGCCGCTGCGCGACCGGCGCGCGCCGACGCTGGCATCAGATGGATCGGCTTGACGAGTCGGTCTGTGGGTGTATTGAGCATCGTCGCTATCGGTTAGTGCGGGAGGCCTGCTTGGGCTTTTGCATGCTGAATGCTTTATGCCGGCACACCGCATGCATTATTCGAAATGCAATTCGACGGTAGGCAGGCCGTCGATCGAGCCCACGGCGTGGCCCGCCCCATCCGGGAAGGCAAGTCCGGTGTAAGAGCCCGCCGTGATCACCGTGCCCGCGGCGAACGCGACGCCATGCGAGACCGCGTGATTGACCGTCCACGCAAGCAGACGACGCGGATCGCCCGCCGGGTTCGCCGGTGGGCCTTCGAACAGCGGCTTGCCGTCGAATTCGAAGCTCATCGCCGGGGCGACGAACGGGAACGCTTCGTCGTAAGGCACGCCCGCGCCGACGAGTAGCGCGCCGTGATTCTGCAGATCCGCGAGTTGCCACGGCTTCTCGACGTCGGGCCACGCAGCGAAGCGACTCGCCACCACTTCGATCGCCGCATGCACGGAACCGATCGCGTCGATGATGTCGGTATCGCTATACGGTCCGCTGCCTGCCTCGAATGCGCGATTGAATACAAAAGCCACT
Source organism: Caballeronia sp. TF1N1 (assembly GCF_022878925.1). NCBI lineage: Bacteria > Pseudomonadati > Pseudomonadota > Betaproteobacteria > Burkholderiales > Burkholderiaceae > Caballeronia > Caballeronia sp. TF1N1. The sequence goes on along the minus strand of NZ_CP084629.1, from coordinate 702,339 downwards.
TCGAGTTCGAGCCCTGCTCGTCCGAAAGCCGACATCGATAGCCGCGCGCCCGAGGCATGCACGCCATCGGCCGGGAGCAACGCAGCCTGGATCGGACCATCGGGCGTCTTCGCGCCGACCTTCCACCCGCCGACGCTCGCGCCGAGTGCATGCAAAGTCGCCTTTTGCGCGGCGTAGGCTTCTTCCGCGTTCGATGGCCGCGCGTCTTCCGGCAATGCTTCGAGCTTCGCGCGATGCGCACGCGCTTCCACGAAGAGCCGCGCGAGCGCGTCGGCGTCGAAGGCCGCGCTCATGCCGCCGCCTTGAGTTCGGGTTTCGCGACGTGGCTCGTCAGATAGTCCATCGCCGCGGCCACGCCGCTCCCTTCGAGTTTGATGCCCGCGAGCTTCAGTCCCATCTCGCAGCCGGTGAGCGCGGCCATCAACGTGAGATCGTTGCAATCGCCCAGATGCCCGATGCGGAACATGCGGCCCTTCACCTTGCCGAGACCCGTGCCCAGCGACATATCGAAGTGCTCGTAGATGAGCTTGCGTACCGCATCCGCATCGACACCTTCGGGCGTCATCACACCGGTCAGCACCGGCGAATACACGGACGAATCCGCGCACTGGATTTCGAGCCCCCACGCGGTGACTGCCGCGCGACAGGCGGCCGCGAGCCGCTGATGGCGGGCGAACACGTTGTCGAGCCCTTCGCCGAGAATCATGTCGAGCGCTTCGGACAGGCCGTACAGCAAGTTGGTGTTCGGCGTGTAGGGCCAGTAGCCCTGTTTGTTCATTTCGATGATCTCTTTCCAGTCCCAGAAAGCACGCGGCAGCTTCGCCTCTTTCGATGCCTCGATCGCCTTCTGCGACACCGCGTTGAAGCTGATTCCCGGCGGCAGCATCAAGCCCTTCTGCGAGCCGGACACGGTCACGTCCACGCCCCATTCGTCATGACGATAGTCGGCGGATGCGAGACCGGAGATCGTGTCGACCATCAGAAGCGCCGGGTGGCCAGCCGCGTCGATGGCGCGCCGCACCGCCGCGATGTCCGAGGTCACGCCCGTGGACGTCTCGTTGTGAACGACGCATACCGCCTTGATCGTGCGCTGCTTGTCTTCGGCAAGGCGCGCTTCGATCATGTCGGCCTGCACGCCGCGGCGCCAGCCCTCGATGCCGGGCAAGCCCAGGAACTCCGGCTTCAGTCCGAGATTGACCGCCATCTTTTGCCATAGGGTCGCGAAGTGGCCGGTTTCGTACATGAGGACCGTGTCGCCGGGGCTGAGCGTATTGGCGAGCGCCGCTTCCCATGCACCGGTGCCGGAAGCCGGATAAATCACCACCGGCTGGCTCGTCTTGAAGATTTTCTTGATGCCATCGAGCACCTTCAGGCCGAGTGCACCGAACTCCGGCCCGCGATGGTCGATGGTCGGATAACTCATCGCACGCAAAATGCGATCGGGCACCGGGCTGGGTCCCGGAATCTGCAGGAAGTGACGGCCAGCGGGGTGGTAATCGAGCTTCAGCATGGATGCACATCCTCTTAAATTGAATTTTGCATGCAAAATACTGTAGCGCAGCGATGCGGCCGCGGAAAGGTTTAAATAGGCTAAATGGCCTAGGGATAACCCGCTGGAGGTTTTTTCCGGCGAGCTAGGGTTAAAATTGCCGCAAACGAATTCGAGGTATTGAATGCAAAATCGCGACTTGCCCGACGCCAGTCTTTCGCCGCTCCTACAGAAGGTCGAGCGCATGCGTTTGCACGACACGGTGGTGGATCACTTGCGTGAATTCATCGTGGAAGGCCTGCTTGCGCCGGGCGTGAAGCTAAACGAGCGCAAGCTCTGCGAGACGCTCGGCATTTCGCGCACGCCCTTGCGTGAAGCGCTGAAGGTGCTGGCCGCGGAAGGGTTGATCGAGATATCGCCGAACAGGGGTGCATCGGTCTCGCAGATGAGCGAACTCGAAATCCGCGAGATGTTCGAACTGATGAGCGGACTGGAGGCGTTCTCCGGCGAACTGGCTTGCGAGCGAATCACGCCGCAGGAGATCGCGGACATCAAGGCGCTTCACGCGGTCATGCTGGAATGCCGCGCGCGCAATGATTTGTCGGGCTATTACAGCCGGAATCAGGCTATTCACGACAAGATCAATGAAGCCGCGCGCAACACGGCGCTACGGCAAACCTACGTGTCGATCAACCGGCGCTTGCAGGCCATGCGCTTTCGATCGAACTTCCAGACGCCCAAGTGGGATAGCGCGATACGAGAGCACGAAGAGATGATCGAAGCGCTGGAAACGCGCGATGGCAGGCGCATGTCGACCATTCTTCGTCATCACCTGCTCGGCAAACGCGATGCCGTTCTCGCCGAGCGCACGTTGACCACGGTGAAGGCGCCGGTTGCCAGGAAGCGGACGCACACCGGCGACGCTGGCTGAAAACGCCATACTCAAGCGCATCGAACGCTGCGTTCCCCCGCGCACAGTTCGATCGGCCGAATCCTCGCAAGCTTCGCTACGATTCGCGCCAATGGCCGAAGAGCCTGACATCGGGGGACATGTTGAACACAATAAGAGGTACATGCCTGGCGCTTGGGGCGGCGCTCGTCGTTGGCGGCTTCACGCTCTATTACGACGATCAGGACGTGAGCGTCGCGCAAGCCGATACGGACCGCGCAACGGTCGATTGCCTCACGCAGCAACTCACGCATGATGAGAAGGTCAGCATTGCCCGCCTGACCGTCGATCACGATAACGCGAACATGCGTCGCGTCTACACCGATGTTCTGTCGCGCTGCGTACTACGCGCCGATCAGTGGGACCGGCGCTCGCAACTCGTCGCGAGCGCGCGTCAAACTCTCGCCTACGATACCGAGTTCCGGCGCATGCTCAGCGAAAGCACGATGCGCATTGCACAGCGACCCTGACATCGCCTTCTCGAAGCACGACGTTGGTCGAACGACAAAGGCCGCCAGGCGATGGAGTAACATCGGCATCCATTGCGCGGCAATCGCATGCATCATTCGGCATTCAGAATGCAATCCACATCTCACGGCAATTCGACGACGATCGAGTTGCCCTTCAAGCGGCCCTTCGACTGGACTCGCCTGCTCGCCTTCATAGGCGGCCGGGCGGCGGCGGGCGTCGAGTCGGTGGAAGGCGGCGTTTATCGACGCGCGATCGAATGGCATGGCGATGAAGGCACCGTCGAAGTCAGGCCGCATGAGCGCAAACATCGCCTTGTCGTGACCGTCGACGGCGATGCGCAGCGGCATGCCGATGAACTTGCCGAACCGCTCGCTCGTATGTTCGATCTGCATGCCGATCCCCGCCGGATTGCAAGCGTGTTGTCACGCGACCCGTTGTTGGCGCCGCTAGTCGATGCCTCGCCGGGGCTACGCGTGCCGGGCGCATGGTCCGGGTTCGAGTTGGTGGTCAGAACCATCGTGGGCCAGCAAGTGAGCGTGAAAGGCGCTTCGACGATCATGGGACGAATCGTGCAGCGCGCGGGACGAATGATCGATGGGCATTCGCACGAGGCCACTGCCTGGCGGTTCCCGACGCCCGCCGAGCTTGCCGCCGCGGACCTGGATAAGATCGGCATGCCCACGAAACGTGTCGAAGCCGTGCAGCGGTTTGCGAATGCGGTGTCAACAGGCGCGTTGCCGCTCGACGAACCGGACGCTGATGCCGAAGCGTTGAAGCGCGATCTGCTGGCGCTGCCGGGTATCGGTCCATGGACAGTCGGTTATATCGCGATGCGCGCCCTGCGCGATCCAGACGCATGGCCCGATGCCGATCTCGTGTTGATGCAGGCCATCGCGCGGCGCAATCCGGCCCTGCTCAAGCCCGCGCAGCAACGGGCGCATATCGAGCGTTGGCGGCCTTGGCGCGCTTATGCCGCAGTACATCTGTGGAATGGAGTGGCGATGGAGACTGGGGCAGCGCGAGGCGGGTAGATTGAATACCAGACGAATGTATGCGGTCGACCGCATGCAATGCCACCGGCCAAACGAAGCTCCAAGGAACCTGAATTTCGCCAAGCCACCAGACGCCATCAGGTTTGAACAAAATCGCATTTGGTCGATTGAATACCACGCAAATGCATACGGTCGACTGCATGCAAAAGTCGCGTGCGAGCCAGATTTCAAGAAACTGACCCGCCTTCGACCGAAAGGCCTAAGCCCCTGCCGCACCCCGTCTTCCCGCAGCAATCGCAAGCTCGATCGAAACCAGCAACCCCTCTTCATCGAAAGGCTTGCGCAGAAAACCCACCGCGCCACGCTGCATGGCTCGCTGAACCGTATCGTCGTCACCGTGCGCGGACATGAACACCACCGGAATGCCCCGATGCTCGGCGTTCAATCGACGTTGCACATCGAGCCCCTGCATCCCTCGCATTTTGATATCGAGCAGAACGCACATGGCATCGTCGACGGCCGACGATGCAAGAAACTCCTCGCCCGACGAAAACATCGCGGTCGCGTAGCCAACGGCCTTGAGCAAATTGCCGACGCCGCGTCTTACCGAGGCGTCGTCATCGACGATGCAGACAAAGCTCATGTATGCCAATGCTCCCGTGGCTCGCGTCGCGGCAGATTCATCGGGAAGCGGCCGATACCAACACGAGCCTGCCGCCGCGCGCCGCAGCACCTAGCGTTCGCATGCGCGGCTCAGTGCGTGTAGACGTCACGACACCAGCGTCGTCGGACTCGCCCGACTTGCGCAACGCATAGTCGCGCGTCGTCTCCAGCAGGAAATAGTCACGAGTCGTGCTGTCGAACGAAGTCATCAGAAGACACTTCGAGGCGAGGCCGACGATCGCCTCCATGACCTCGTTTCGCGATAACCATTCGCACGCGGCGACCGTGCAAGCCTCATCCAGCGAAAAGCGGTCGGGGAATACGGCGAGCCGTTGCAGCACTACGCGCTCGGCCGCGCCGAGCAGTTTGTAGCTCCAGTCGAGCGAAGCGGCCAAGGTCTGCTGCCGAGGCGGCGCAGTCCTGAGCCCGCCCGTCAGCGAATGGAACCGATCATCGAGTTCCGCGGCCAGCCTGCGTATGCCGAACACAGCCGCCCGCGCTGCGGCGAGTTCGAGTGCCAACGGAATGCCGTCGAGCCGGCGGCAGATCGTCGCGAGCATGTCGAGACTGCCGCGGTCCCGTTCGACCGACACATTCAACGCGCTCATCTGCGCGAGAAACATCCGCACCGAGGCGCTGGCGAGAATCGCTTGCGAGGTGGCCTCGACATCGGGCATGTCGAGCGGCGCGACCCGGTAGCACTTTTCGTCGTGCGTGCGCAGTGGCTCACGGCTCGTCGCCAAAATTCGCAGCTCCGCGCATGCTTCCACGAGTTGTTGGGCGAGCGACGCGGCTGCCTCGATTACATGCTCGCAGTTGTCCAGCAACAGCAGTATCTTGCGGCTCTGAAGAACCGTGATGAGCGCTTTGATCGAACCATCGCTCATGGAACGCTCGATGCCAAGTGCTTCGGCGATGGTGTCCGCGACCATGCGCGCATCGTTCACGGCCGCGAGCGAAACGAAGCACACATCGATCTGTGCGTTAGCCGCAATCGAACGCGCCGCCGCGATGCCAAGCTGCGTCTTGCCAATACCGCCCGAGCCCAGCAACGTGACGAGATGCGCTTCCTGCAACGCACCGACGATCTCCGCAAGCGCGCTCTCGCGTCCGATCAAAGCCGCGCGATGATGCGGCAGGGCGTCGAGGTGCGTCGCTTTCGGATCAATTGAATCGGCAGGCGCGGACACGTCGACCGCATTCGCCAGCCGATAACCTCGACCGGACACGGTATGGATAGCCTGACCGTCAGCGCCGAGGACACGCCTGAGCGTCGAAAGCTGCACATGGATGTTGTTCTCGCCGACCACCGATTTCGGCCACACGTGGCGCAGAATCTCATCCTTCGTGACCGTTTTGCCATTTGCGCGAATCAGCAATTCGAGGATGTCGAACGCGCGCGAGCCGACCTCGAGCAGTCGCCCATCCAGACGCGCCTCGCGCATTTCCAGCGACACTACGATTCGACCGATCTTGATCATGCCGCACTCACGCCTGGTTGATTAACGGAACCGCCACGTTGCGCGCATGCGCAATCAGTCCTCGTACGGACGAGCATCCGCGGATACGAGACACACGAAGGCGCTCGCCTTCAGCACGCATTCCACCGAAGACAGCAGAAACAGCAGCGGCGACACGCGGAACTCGACCGGCAGCCCGAATGACATTGCCATCAGACCGATCGTGCAGAGCAACGCATAGACGATGCGCGCGACGCGGCTGCCGGTCAGCACGAACCCAACGAGCGCCAGCCACAAGAGTTTGCCGACGATGCATGCAAGCGCATCGCGCGCCGAGAGACTGATCCATAACTCGAACGGCAACTCGACGAGCGCCCATAGACCGGTCGCGAGAATCAAGCGGCGCGTCCACGCCCCAAGCGCGATGCGGCCGCTCAAGACCGTATCGGCAGAACTGGCTCGTCGTGAGGAGACTGGATCGTCGAGATAGCGCATGACAGTGGTTCCTTGGCGGACTTCCGCGCGTAACGACGCGGCCTTTATCGAACAACACTCATTACCCGGCGACGTTCGTCTTCGTCTTCCAGCAGTACGGGGTATCGCCGACCATTCGCTTGAATACGGTCGTGAAGTGAGCCTGCGAGCGGAAGCCGCAACTCAGGGCGACATCGAGCATGTTTTGCTTCGACTCGCGCAGCAGGCGCTGCGCGTATTCCACGCGGCGGCGCAGGAGAAACTCGTGCGGCGGCATGCCCGTCGCGCGGCGAAACTGCGAGGCGAAATGCATGCGCGTGAGCCCTGTGCTGCCGGCGATATCCGCGAGGCCGATCGAATCGGCGAGATGGGCATCGATAAATTCGATCGCGCGATTGAGCCGCCACGCGGGCAAGGCGCTGGCCTCGCGCTTTTGCCGGTCGGCCAGCGTGAAGTGCCGTGCAACCAGGCGCGACACGATGGCGAAGCTGACGCTATCGGTGAACACCTTGCCCACCGCCGCGTCCTCCGATTGCGATACCGCGAGCGCCTGTCCGAGCCGTTCCAGCGCGGGGTCGCGCACGAGCTTGGGATCGTCGATACGAATATCGCCTGCATGCGGCCGCCCGAACATGTCCTCGAAGCATTCGCTCAAGACCTGTTGCCCGACGAAAAGATGCAGCACGTCGGCAGGCGACTCGAACACGGCGCTGCAGCGCACGTCGGGCGCCGTGATCTGCACGGCCCCGGCGGCGACGCGTCCGCGCACGAGCGTCTTGCCTGCATGAGAAAACGTGAGTGACGTGCACTTGAGACTCAGTGCGATGCAATGATGCGTCGCGCTCTCGACACTTGCGACTTCCACCGGCGACTTGTCGTTGCAGGTCCATCGCGAGAGGAGAATGCCGCCGCGCGGACGGCTGCTGGCAGCGTCGTCGGGAGGTGTGCGCCATGCATGTTCCATTCCGATTCCGTTCGCCCGGCTCTTCTGCGCGACCTCGACTACGGGTTCGGGATACGACATCGACGAAATGGTCATGACCGGTCATCCAGTGAAGTTGTTTGAGCGACTTTGCATGGACTCCACGGTATCGCACGGCAATTCGTACAGCCAGTCGTACGTTGGGGTGGCTTGAATGACCGATGGTTGGTTCAGATCATACGGAGGTTTAGTCGGGGTTCGATGCGGCGCGGGCGGGTTGACTAGCGCGAGGTCTAACGCGGTGCGGTTGTTCAGACGGAGGCGGCAGGTGAGTTATACGTGCGTATAGGGTGTGAGCGGTTCGTCGTCGCGTGATTCAATAAGCACACTGCGCAGTGCCAATCGCCCTCGCCCAAGGCCAACCATCTCAAACCCCACCCCGCGCGCGCCTCACCGGCAATGCGACTCCCAACGCCTCCGCCTTCCTCACGAAATCCGCAAGCGAGCGCGCCCCCATCTTCCGCATGGCCTGCCCGCGATAGATTTTCACGGTGATCTCGCTCAGGCCCATCTCCGCCGCGATCTGCTTGTTCATGAGGCCCGAGGCGACGAATGCCATGACCTCACGCTCACGTGCCGTCAACGTGTCGTAGCAATGCCGCAAATCCGCTACCGAACGGTTCGTCGCGCGACGCTGCGCATCGTTGGCCAGCGCCTGTTCCACTGCATCGAGCATGTCCTGATCGCGGAACGGCTTGGCCAGGAAGTCCTGCGCGCCGGCCTTCATCGCCTTGACCGTCATCGCGATATCGCCATGCCCCGTCATGAAGATGATCGGCAGACTCAGTTCGCTCGATGCAATCTGCTCCTGCACCGCAAGTCCGCTTTGTCCCTTGAGACGCACGTCGAGGATCAGGCAACTCGGCACATCCGGCATGTCGAACGCCAGAAACTCCTGCGCGGAGCCGAAGGTTTCGACCTTGAGGCCCACCGAACGCAGGAGATTGCTGACGGCTTGGCGCATCGATTCGTCGTCGTCCACCACGTACACCATGGCGCTCGCGGTGTTGTTGCTGGCGTCAGCGCTCGCATCGCTGCGCGGATGACTGCTCATCACATCTCCCTTCGTGAGCGGACAGAAGAAGATGCAAAGGCGCGCGGCCTTTTACATCGCCGAAAGCGCGCTGGAAGGAGCGGTCGAAGTGACGCGCTCCAGGAAAAGCGTGCTTCCCAAGCGATGATGCGCGAGGCCATCCACGCGACGGTACTTATTTTTCCTTAATCGTTCAAAAGGCGGCGCCGCGACGCTCACCCACGACCGCTCCCATGCGGCTGCAACGTCACCGTGCAAGTCATCCCCATCGCGAGCCTCATTCTCTCGGGAACACGATCGATATGAATCCGCACCGGCACTCGCTGCGCGAGCCGCACCCACGTAAAAATCGGGTTGACGTCGGCGAGCAAATCGCCGCTCGTCGGATTGTCACGGTCGGCGATCCCGCTTGCGAGACTATCCACGTGACCTTGAATGTCTTCACCGCCCGATAGCAGTCTGATCGTCGCCCGATCGCCCACTTGCACGTGCGGCAGCTTCGTTTCCTCGAAGTAGCCGTAGACCCAGAACGAGTGGGAGTCGATCAGCGCCATGCGCGCGGTCCCGGCCGTGGCGAAATCACCCGGATAAAGGTTCAGGTTCGTGATGAAACCATCGGACGGCGCGCGCACCTCGCTGCGCGTCAGGTTCAGCGCGGCCGTCTCCTGCGCCACTACCGCTGCCTTTACGGCCGCCTCGGCCGCGTTGTAGGCGGCGACATCGGCGGCATGATCCGACGCCGATTGCCTCGCGAGCGATGCCGAATCCAGCCGGCTTTCGTCCGATATCACGTCGCCCGCAAGATTGGCGCGGCGCGCCGCCTGAGCGCGTTTCATCGCAAAACCGGATTCGCTCGCGGCCATGCGCGCCTTCGCCTGCGCCATTTGCGCCTGCGCACGCGCGAGATCGGCACCGGCCTGAGCCACGGCGTAATGGAAGCGAGCCGGATCGAGCACGAACAGAATGTCGCCCTTGCGCACGAGCTGGTTGTCCTTCACGCGTACGTCGCTGACGAGGCCGGAAACATCCGTCGCGACTTGCACGACCTGCGCGCGCACGCGTCCGTCGCGCGTCCAAGGCGAGTACATGTAGTCGAGCCACAGCATGCGAACCAGCACGATCGCCACGACCAGTATCGTGAGCGTGAACCCCGCGCGCAGGATGGATTGCGTTTTCATCTTGATGTCATTGGGTGGTTTCATCGCCATGAGAGCAGCGAAGCGCCGCTGAACATCGCAGCGAAGAGCGCGACGCGAAAGAGGCTCGCGTGCCACGTAAAGCGATAAAACCCGAGCCGCGCCAGCACGAGATCGAGAACGACGAACAGCAGCACGCAGCCAGCAAGTATCGGCAGCAAGCCGGGCATGAGAAGCGAGAAGACGTCAATCTCGCGTGGCATCGGCGACTCCTTGGGTTGCTTCCCGCGGCATGGACGATGCAAAGCCGCCGCCCAGTTCCTTCATCAATAACGCCCAGGCATCGAGACGTTTCGCCCGAATCGTCGCGAGGCTTTGTTCCTGCTGCAACTGCGCATTCTGCGCGGCCAGCACGTTCAAAAACTCGGTGATGCCGCTGCGATACCCCGTGTCGGCAAGCTGAAACGACTTGCGCGCCGAATCGAGCGTGTCCTCGATCGACGCCTGCTGCTCGCCGAGCGAACGCAAGGTTACGACTTGCGTGGCAACGCGCTGCATTGCGCCGATCACGCTCTGGTTGTAGGCGTCGACGGCGGCATCGCGCGACGACACCGCGACGCCGTAGTTGCCGCGCCGCCGTCCGCCGTCGAAGATCGGCAGCGAGATCGCCGCGCCCACGCCGTGGCCCATGCCGTTGCTATCGACGAAGTTGAAGAAGCCGCCGAAAGTCGCCGCCGATCCCAGCGATGCCGTCGCCAGCAAGTTGATGTCCGGATAGAAATCCGCATGCGCCGCGTCGATGCCCTTGTCCGCTTGCAACACGCGCCAGCGCCCGGCCACCACGTCCGCGCGATGCCCGACGAGCTCGGCCGGCAGCGTCGCCGGCAAATCGACCGGCACGCTCAGCGCGAGGCCGGGACGGCGCAAGGCATCGGCATAACCCGGCCCCTTGCCCGCCAGCCCCGCAATGCCGATGCGCGAAAGCGCGAGTTGTTGCTGCGCTTCCTGCACGCGTGTCGTGCTCATGGCAAGTTGCGTCTGCGCCTGACTGACTTCGAGACCGCTGCCGACGCCCGCATGCCAGCGGCGCGTGGCGATATCGAGCGTGCGCTGCTGTTCGTTCTGCACGTCGCGATAGACATCGAGCAATGCGTATTGCAGCGACAACTGCACATAGCTGCGCACCACGGCCGTCTGCAGTTCGACTTCGGCGAAGCGCGCGTCGGCCGCCACCGCTTGCACGTTGTCGAGCGCGGCTTCGCGGATCGCGCGATTCTTGCCCCACAGATCGAGATCGTATGAAAGGTCAGCCTCGACATTGTTGCTCCACACGGTCGTGCCGCCGGGCGGCGCGGGCGTGGTGTAGCGGGCATAACGTCTGCGCTCGAAGCTGCCGTTCGCGCTGACTTGCGGCAACTCGGCCGCGCCTGCGATCTGCGCCTGAAAACGCGCCGCGTCGATCCGCTCCGCCACCGCGCGCAGCCCGGGATTGCCTGCTGTCGCGTCCTGCACCAGCGTATCCAGCTGCGGGTCGTTCCATTGACGCCACCAGGCGTCGGCGGGCCATTTCGCATCGGCTTGGGTCGCGCGCAGAGCGGCACCGGCGTCGAGCGTGGCGGGGTCGATCATCGACTCGTGTGGGTGGATGCCGCCGCTCGTGATGCAGGCGGAAAGAAGCAGCGCGCAGCCGCTCGACGACAAGACCCACGACAGGCGGCGCGTGTTCATGCCGGCGTCTCCTTCGTTTGCCATAACGCGAGGCTGTCATCGCGCAAGGTCAGCTCGGTGAAATGCAGCAACGCGCGCATGCGATACCGCTTGAGCGTCGCCGTATCGGTCGCGATGTTGTCTCCGAGCGGCAGCATGTCGAGCGCCCGGCGCGTCGCTATGAGCGCGTTCTGCGCGGCTTCGGGTGTCGTGTTCGAGAACACACTCGCCAGCGCCGCAAGCCATGCGTCCTGTTCCGCCGCCCAGCCTTCCGGCAAGGTCGCGCCGAGTTGCTCGGTGTCGAGACGAATCTGAATCATCGAGCGGCCGATCTCGAGCGCCGCAAAAGCCCAGCCGATCAGACGGTCACGATTCACGCGGGCGTCGACCGGCGCGGATGCAATCTGCAAGATGAAATCGCGCAAGCTCAGTTCGAATGTGTAGAGCAGGTCGGCGAGGTCGCCATTGCGCGCGTCATGCACGATCAACCCGCGAATCTGCTTCATGTACTGCGCGGAGATCCAGTCGCCCGCGCGCGGAACGAGCACCGAGAACGCGACCGCCGCCACCGCGATTCCGCCTAGCAGCGCGAAGCCGGTGTCGAGATAAGCGCTCGGGTTATAGACCGTCGGGTTCGTAATGCCGACGATGAAGCAGAAGTACAAGCTGAAGCCGAGCCCGAGAATCGCCGTCTTCGGGAACGTGTTCAGATAGCTGCCGATCATCACCACGATCGCCATCGACGCCGCCAGCAACTCGAACGTCTCGATGCGCGGCAGCACGAAGAAATTAAACGCGAAGCCTGCAAGCCATCCTCCAAGACAGCCGCCGAAAATTTGCCAGCTCGCGACCGTCGGGTTCGGTGCAAGCGCGAACAACGCGCTCGTGATCGCCACCGCGACGATGGCGGTTGCGCCTCCGACCCAGCCCGAGGCGATCCACGCCGCGCCGACCGCGAGCACGGCGACGGCGGCGCGCGCACCGGCGATGGTCGCGGCCGTGCGATTAGCCGTGGCCCGAGTCCTGCCGATGCGGCCGATTGCCTGCAGCACCGACTGCGACCACGGCAAGCGGCCGATGGTGCGCGCGTCGATATAGCTTCGGCACATCAGGCGCAGATCGGCCATCGAAAAGAACAGTGCCGCGCCCGTCGTCGATACGAACTGACGCTGATGCGCCGACAGATCCGCGAGCGCCTGTAACAGCTTGCCGAGGCGCGTGGGCAAGGCATCCTCGAAGGCATCGAGATCGCGCATCAGCGTTTCCACCGCTTCGAGCGTGACGAGTTGCGCGTCGGCCTCGTTCGGCACGACGGCGAGCAACGCGTCGATGAGATCGTAGACGGCCGCGAGAGCGCGCGGGTCAGCTTCGGCGGCGACACGTAACTTCAGTTGATGCAGCGCGTGAATCCACGCGACGGTATCGAGAAAACCGCGGTCGAGATCGAGATAGACATGGTTGTGAAGACGGATAGCCGGGTCTTCGAACACGGCGCCGCTGCGCAGGCTTTCCACTTCCACACGCTCGCGAATCAGCGCGAGGAAGGTGTCGAAACCGGTAAGCGTCGCGGTGCGGTCGAGCATCGCGTGCATGGCGTTGAGCAAGTCCGTGAAGTTCTTGCGGCTGGCCGCATAGAGCGCGGGCGTGACAGAGCGCGGAAAGATCACCGCGCTGACCACGCTCGCGCAGACCACGCCGATCACCACCTCGCTCACGGTGAATACGACGTTGTCGTACACGCCATAAGGATTGGACCACGCCGGTATGGCCGTGATGGCGGTGCCGTATCCTGTCAGCACGAAACCATACGACTGAAAATTGCGGTAGTAGGACGCGCCGAACACGCACACGCCGATCCACACCGCGAGCGCGATCAAAAAAAGCCACGGCTGCTGCGGAAACAGCGCGATGAGCACGAGCCCCGCAAAGCTGCCGCACACCATGCCGAGCCCGCGATAGAAGCCACGCGCGATCACCATGCCGCTTTGCTGATGCATCATCACGATGATGCACGAGACCATGGCGGTGGCCGGCGTGCGCAGTTCGAGCCGCATGCACACGCCCATTGCAAGCGACATGGCAAGCGCCACTTTCGCGATATGCCTGAAGCGGGGTCCGTCGTCGTTCCAGTATGTCTTCAGCTCTTCCCGCCATCGAGGCAGGGCCGCGCTGCCGGTATCGGCTTGCAGGGTCATGGGGCGCTCGTCGCTTGTTCGTGCGGATATTCGCGTGGTATGGAGTCTGCTGCGAACGCGGACCAGGCAATTGCACAATCGCACGCTTTTTGCGCATGCGCTGCATGAAATGACCGGCTTTGAGACGTGCTCGCGTAGTCAGGTCCGGCTAATCTTTGTATGATGCGTCCCAACACAACAGGTACCAGCCAGCCATGCCGAGAAAAGCGCGGAACAGCGAAACCCCGCCGAAGATCGAAGACGTCGAACAGGAAAAGCTCGTCACGCGCCGCTTGGCGCCGGAGGTCCGCGAACGGCAGATCGTGCTCAAGGCCGTCGATCATTTCGCCACGCATGGATTCTCCGGCAGCACGCGTGAACTCGCGCGTCAACTCGACATCACGCAGCCGCTTCTGTACCGCTACTTTCCGAGCAAGGAAGCGTTGATCGACCGCGTGTATGAAGAGGTCTATCAGTGGGACACGAGCTGGGAGAACCTCATCAAGGACCGCGACCTGCCCATTCAGGAACGCATGGTGCGGTTCTATTCGGCGTATTCGGTGGTGATCCTGCGGCGCGAGTGGATTCGCATCTTCATCTTCGCGGGACTGACGCGCGAAGGCATCAACTCGAAATATCTGACGCGTCTGCGTGAGCGCGTGTTTCTTCCGGTGATGGCGGAGATTCGTCTTGCTTATGGACTGTCCGCGCCCGCCAGCGCGCGTCAGCGGGAGATCGACCTCGAACTGATCTGGAGTCTGCACGCCAGCATTTTCTATCTCGGCGTGCGTAAGTGGATCTACGGTCTGCCCGTCACCGACGACGTTGAAGATCACATCGCGCGTCAGGTCGACGCCTTCTTGAACGGCGTGCCCGCCGCGCTCAAACACGCAACCAAGCAGCCCGCGCGCATCAAACCGGGCGCCAAAGCCTGAGTCCGCTTCCAGGCCGGCAAACGCGCCGGCCGTTCGTCTCATTCCCATCGCATCACTCCCGCCTCGTGGTTTTTCAGGGTAAACACCGGCGATGCGCCGCTTTATCCCGCTCCCCGCTTCACCTACAATTTATCAAACGATCACTAATCGATCGATAAATAATTTGTCAGGAGCCGAAGATGCCTGTTACGAAACTTGCCCACTACTCGATCCGCACGACCGATCTCGAACAGTCGTGCCACTTCTATGAACGCATCCTCGGCTTCAAGCGCGGCTATCGTCCGCCCTTCGACTTTCCCGGCGCGTGGCTCTACAAAGGCGGCGACGAAGTGGACTTCGGCACGGTTCATATCATTGGCGTGGATCCGAACAATCCCGAAGGACTCACCGCATATCTCGGCGACAAGGCCTTGCCCGCGAGCGGAACGGGCACGGTCGATCACATTGCGTTTCTCGCGACGGGCGTCGAAGAGATGTGGCAGACGCTGACAAGCGAAGGCATCGCGTGGCGCGATCGCACGGTGCCAAGCCTCGGCTTGCATCAAGTGTTCATCGAAGATCCGTCGGGCGTGACTATCGAACTCAACTTCCCCGCCGAAGAACTGAGCCGCCTCACGCATGCACGACCGTCGAGCAAGCAAAACCCCGTCAGCGAAGGAGAATGAGCATGGTCCAGAGTTCCAAACGATCCAGAGCGATCATCGTCGGCGGTTCGCTCGGCGGGCTTTTCGCAGCGAACCTGCTGGTGCGTAACGGTTGGAATGTAGACGTGTTCGAGCGCGTGCCGGATGAACTCGCCGGACGCGGCGCGGGCATCGTGACGCATCCCGAACTTTTCGATGCACTCGGCGCAGCCGGCATTCAAATCGACGATGGCATCGGCGTGAAGGTGCGTTCACGCGTGACCTTCGCGCAGGACGGCGCGGTGCTGTCCGAACGCGATCTGCCGCAAACGCTGACCGCGTGGGGCAAGATGTATCACGTGCTGCGCGCTGCGCTTCCCGACGTGCACTATCACGCTGGAGTAACGGTGGCATCGGTGGAAGATGACGGCGATCGTGCAACCGTCACGCTCGGCGACGGGGCGGTATTGCATGCCGATCTCGTCATCGCGGCGGATGGCTTCAAATCGGCTATTCGCGAGCGCTTGATGCCCGAAGTGAAGCTGCAATATGCCGGTTATATTGCGTGGCGCGGTCTTGTCGATGAAGCCTCGCTGTCGCGTGAAACTCGCGACGCGCTCTTCGACAAGTTCGCGTTTTGCCTGCCGCCGCGCGAGCAAATTCTCGGCTATCCCGTGGCCGGTCAAGGCAATAGCACGACGCCCGGCGAGCGCCGCTACAACTTCGTGTGGTATCGCGCAACGAGCGAAGATGTCCAGCTTCCCGATCTGCTGACCGATGCATCGGGCAAGCGCTGGACCGGCGGCATTCCGCCGACGCTCATTCGCGCCGACGTGCTCGCCGACATGGAAGACGCCGCGCTCACGCTGCTCGCACCGCAATTCGGCGAAGTCGTGACGCGCGCGACGCAACCGCTCTTTCAGCCTATCTTCGATCTCGAAGTGCCGCGCATGGCGATCGGCCGCATCGCGCTGCTGGGCGATGCCGCGTTCGTTGCGCGTCCGCATTGCGGAATGGGCGTGACCAAGGCAGCCAGCGACGCCATGACACTCGTCAAGGCACTGAAGACGCACGGCGATGTGCAAGACGCGCTTGCCGGCTACAGCCTCGAACGCACGCAAGTGGGCGCGGCTGTCGTGCAGCACGCGCGCCATCTCGGCGCATACATGCAGGCGCAGTTGAAGACGGAAGTCGATCGCGAGATG
This sequence comes from Caballeronia sp. TF1N1, assembly GCF_022878925.1. Lineage (NCBI taxonomy): Bacteria > Pseudomonadati > Pseudomonadota > Betaproteobacteria > Burkholderiales > Burkholderiaceae > Caballeronia > Caballeronia sp. TF1N1. Next base: position 686,046 of record NZ_CP084629.1, on the reverse strand, counting down.
GCCGAGCGCTACCGCACGCCCGATGCCGTCATGCGCGAGACCGCCGTTCCCGCGCGGTTCTGATGACAAAGGAGACGACGTGGACCACAGCGCCCCAACCTATGCGATGAACGCGCACGTCATCGCCGAAGAACCGCCGCCGCACATGGCGAACCCATTGCTCGACGACCCGCGCTTTCAGGCGCTCGTGCAAAAACGCCGCGCCTTCTCGTGGATGCTCACGCTCCTCATGCTCACGGTGTACTTTGCCTTCATCCTCACGCTGGCATTCGCGCCCGCGTTGCTCGGCCGGCCGATTGTCGCCGGTTATCCCGCGACGTGGGGCATTCCAGTCGGCTTCGGCATGTTCGTCTTCACGTTCGGCATCGTGGCGGTGTATGTCGCGCGAGCCAACACTTTCCATGACCGCGCCGTGAACGAAATCCGGCAAGGAGCACGGCAATGAAACGTATCTCTCTTTCGCTCGGCGCGTTGATGTGCGCTGTCACTGCGATCTCTGCCGATGCCGCCGAAGTCGCGTCGGCGTCGCGCTCGCATAATCCGATAGCGATCGGCATGTTCCTCGTTTTCGTCGCATCGACATTGTTCATCACGCGCTGGGCGGCAAGGAAGAACCACAGCGTGTCCGATCACTACGCTGCGGGCGGCAAGATCACCGCGTTCCAGAATGGCTGGGCGATAGCGGGCGATTACATGTCGGCCGCGTCGCTGCTAGGCATCTCCGCGCTGGTCTTCACGAGCGGCTACGACGGCCTCATCTATTCCATCGGCTTTCTCGCGAGCTGGCCGATCATCCTCTTTCTGATCGCCGAACCGTTGCGCAACCTCGGCCGTTATACGCTCGCCGACGTGGTGTCCTATCGCCTGCAACAACGGCCGATTCGTGCGTTCGCCGCGTCGAGCTCCATCGTGATCGTGCTGCTATACCTCGTCTCGCAGATGGTCGGCGCGGGCAAACTCGTCGAATTGCTGTTCGGCTTCGACTACACGGCGGCGGTCGTGCTGGTCGGCGTGCTGATGGTGGTGTACGTGTTCTTCGGCGGCATGCTCGCCACCACATGGATTCAGATCATCAAGGCAGCGCTTCTGCTGGCGGGCGCGGCTTTCATGGCGTTCATGGTGTTGAGCCGCTTCGGCTTCAGCATGAACGCGCTCTTTGCACAGGCGATCCTCGCGCATCCGAAACACGCCGCGATCATGAGCCCTGGCGGTTTGGTATCCGATCCCGTCTCCGCCGTTTCGCTCGGCCTCGCGCTGATCTTCGGCACGGCCGGACTGCCGCATATCCTGATGCGCTTCTTCACGGTCGGCGACGCCCGCGCCGCGCGCAAGAGCATTCTGTACGCGACGGGCATCGTGGGAATCGGCTATGCGCTCATCATCGTCATCGGCTTCGGCACGATTGCGCTCGTAGCGACCGATCCGCTCTATCACAGCGCATCCGGCGGCGTGATCGGCGGCGTGAACATGGTGGCCCTGCATCTGGCGCATGCGGTGGGCGGCAACGTGTTCCTCGGCTTCATGTGCGCGGTCGCGTTCTCGACGATCCTGGCCGTGGTCGCGGGCCTGACGCTCGCCGGTTCCTCGGCGGTATCGCACGACCTGTATGCGAACGTGCTGCGCCGCGGACGCGCGACGGACCGCGAGGAAATGCGCGTGTCGCGGCTCACCACGCTCGTGCTCGGCGTGCTGGCCATCTTGCTTGGCATTGCGTTCGAGAAGCAGAACATCGCGTTTATCGTGAGTCTCACGTTCTCGATCGCGGCAAGCTCCAATTTTCCGGTGCTGTTGCTGTCGATCTACTGGCGCGGCCTCACCACGCGCGGCGCGGTGATAGGCGGTTCGCTCGGTCTGATCTCCGCCATCACGCTCACCATCCTGAGCCCGACCGTCTGGGTCCAGGTGCTTGGTCACGCGCACGCCATCTATCCGTACGAATATCCCGCGCTCTTTTCCATGCTCGTCGCCTTCGTGAGCGTGGTCTTCTTCTCGATCACCGATCACTCGGCGCGCGCCGTGCGCGAACGTGCGCTCTATGGCAATCAGCTCGTGGACTGCGAGCTCGGCATGATCAAAAACGGCTGAGACAGGCCGATCGAAATCCATCACGGAGACATGACTCATGGATTGCACTTGCTGCATCTCGCCGAAGCGCCGTCGTCTGCTTGGAACCATGGCCGCGCTCGCGGGCGGCTTCGCTTCGGGCCTTCCGAACGCATCCGCCCGAGCCAATGCGACAGTCAAAGGCAAATCGATCGACATTCACGCGCACTATTACCCCGAAAGCTATTGCGAACTCGTCGGCAGCGACGGCGATAAATTCGGCGGCAAGTTCACCTGCGATGCGAGCACCTTCAGCTTTCAGACGCCTGCTGGCGGCCTCGGTCCGCTGCCGCTCAAATTCATCCGTATCGACGAACGGCTTGCCGATATGGACGCGTCCGGCGTCGACGTACAGGCGCTCTCGCTCAGCGTGCCGATGGCCTATTGGGCCGACCGCGCCTTCAACGCGAAGCTGGCAACGACATGGAACACGGCAGCATCCGCGGTGCACGTGCAGCATCCGACGCGCTTCGTCGTCCTCGCGACGCTGCCGATGCTGAACGCGCACGACGCCATCGACGAACTCGAACGTGCGTCCGAATTGCCGGGCGTAAGCGGCGTCTATATGGGCACGAACATCAACAACCGCGATCTCGACGATCCGTTGTTCGAGCCGGTCTTCGCGCGCATCGAACAACTCGATTTGCCGGTGTTCCTGCATCCGCAACAGACGGTCGGCGGCGCGCGGCTCACCGACTTCTACCTGAGCAATCTGCTCGGCAATCCATTCGATACCGCCATTGCCGGATCGCATTTGATTCTCGGTGGCGTCATGGACAGGCATCCGCGACTCAACGTCACCTTGCCGCACGCGGGCGGCGCGTTGCCTATCCTCATGGGCCGTATCGATGCGGGCTGGAACGTGCGGCCCGAAACGCGGAGGCTTGCGCAGAAGCCGAGCAGCTACCTGCGCCGCTTCAATTACGACACGGTGTCGCATTCCGGGCCGGTGCTCGATTTCCTGATAAAGAACATCGGCATAGACAGGCTCGTGCTCGGCAGCGACTACTGCTTCGATATGGGTTATGAACAGCCGGTGACGTTTCTGGACCGCCTCGAGCTGCCGCCCGAGCAGAAGAACCTGATCCTCGGCGGCAACGCGGCGCAATTGCTCAAGATATGAGATTGGCGCCCGGCGACTGAACGAAAATTAATATTTGTCGCGGACAATTTCCAAGATAATCCACGGATTCCGCCGGTTATGACCATCGCTTGATTATGGCAACGCAAACGCCGCATGCGTGAGTGCAGCGTGACGAGCAAGGGTGACGGACCATGTTCAACCAGACAGATATTTCCAGCACCACGGCGCCGCGTCAGAAAGACTCGCTCGGCTGTCTTTCGACGCAGCTGCACAAGGACCTCGAACTGCGCGCGGGCGACTTCACGTTCTATCGCAAATGCAGGCGCGAGGAAAAGACGAGCGAAGTCGTCACGCCCGCGTCCGATCGCGGCTTTCTCATCGGTGTCTCGCTCGCGGCGGGACATCGCCGGCGCATCATCACGGGTAGCCGTTCGGCGCTGCACGAGTTCAGGAAGGACTCGGTCTATATCCGCAATTTCGAGGACGACTACCGCGCCGATCTGCACGGCGCGTTCGACTTCGTGCTGATGGAATTTTCGCGGTCGTTCATCGTGAACACGGGCTATGAGCGAAACGGCACGACCATTTCCGGCTTCTCGGCGCCGCCCGGACGCGAGGACGCCATCTTCGGCCAGCTCGCGCAGGTGCTCGCGCTGACGCTGGATCGTTCGTCCGAGACCAGTGCGCTTTTCCTCGAACAACTCGGCGTCACCATCGGCACGCATCTCGTGGATCGATACGGCGACGCGACCGCGAAAGCGCTCAAGCCGGGGCCGCGTCTTTCGAGTATTCAGGAAGCGCGCGCCAAGGAGATGCTGCTCGCCAAAACCGATGACAACGTATCGCTCGAAGCCATCGCGAGTGCATGCAACTTGTCGCGCAGCTACTTCATCCGCGCGTTTCGCGAGACCACGCAGCACACGCCGCATCAATGGGTGCTGGAGCAACGCATCGAACATGCGCGCATGCTGCTTCGCAAATCGACGTGGTCGCTTGCGGAGATCGCCATTGCATGCGGCTTCTCCGATCAAAGCCACTTCAGCCGCACGTTCTCGCAACTGGTCGGCACGCCGCCCGGAAACTGGCGCAGGCAAGCGGGCAATTGACACAGCCTTTCTTCAGTCGATACCTCGCGTCGTCACATCCATAGACTTTCATACAAAGCATCGCACTTACGTGCAATACGCATGAACGGCGCTGCGCTAACTTGATCGTGCCGAGGCTGCGCACGCCACTTTCTTATCCCGCGCCGACCTTAGCTTCTCCCTCCCGTTTCGCTCCCTTTCCCCAACCTGGAAACGTCACGATGCAAATAGGCGGATTTCAGATCGATCTGGAGATGCGCGCCTTATGGCGAAACGGCGAACTCGTGCGTCTCGGCTCGCGCGCTTTCGATATCCTCGCCGTGGTCGCGGCGGCTGGCGGCCGTCTCGTCTCGAAGGACGAGGTGATGAACGCCGTATGGCCCGACACCGTCGTCGAGGAGAACAATATTCACGTTCATCTCTCGGCGTTGCGCAAGGTGCTCGGCGCGGACCGCGACCTGATTCTCACCGTGCCCGGCCGTGGCTATCAACTCCTGCAACGCAAGCCGAGCACGCCATCCGATGAAGCGCGGCTCAAGCCCGCTTGCGGCCGCCGTCTTCCGCCGCAAAAATCCGCGTTGCTCGGACGCGATACGGAAATCGCCACGATCCGCGCCATGCTGCGCAACTCGCACGTGTTGACGGTGACGGGCGCGGGCGGCATCGGCAAGACGCGGCTCGCTATCGAGGCGGCCCGTCATAGTGCCGAAGACTTTCCAGAACCGGTGTGCTTCGTCGAACTCGCCGCGTTGACGACGCGCGAAGGCGTGCTGTGCGCCATCGCGGAGAGTTGCGGCATTGCCTTGCCCGATACGCAAATCGATGTAGCGCGCGTGGCCGCGACACTCGCCGGCCAGTCGAAACTCCTGCTGCTCGATAACGCCGAACATGTGGTCGGCGCCGTGGCGCAGATCGTCGATGCACTCGTCGCCGGCAACGAAAAGCTGCGCGTGCTGGTGACGAGCCGTGAGCCGTTGCGCGTGATGGCAGAGAGCATCTTCCGAGTGGAACCGCTCGACGTGCCTCCCGCCGATGCCGCGGACGCCGATATTCTCCGATGCTCCGCCGTGAACCTCTTCATCCTGCGCGCCGATTCGTTGCAGGAAAGCGTGGCGACCGACAGCGCGGAGATCCGGCTCGTCGGTGAAATCTGCCGGCGTCTGGACGGCCTCCCGCTTGCCATCGAACTGGCCGCCGCGCGCGTCGCCGCGCTCGGCGTGGAAGGCGTCTGCCGCAGGCTGGACGACCGCATGGCGATTCTCGCGGGCGGTTACCGCACCGCGCTGCCGCGTCATCAAACCTTGCGCGCCACTTTCGACTGGAGCTTCGCGCTGCTCGACCGCGACACGCAATCCGTGTTCTGGCGGCTCGCGCTCTTTAGCGGCAGGTTCTCTTTCGAGTCGATGTGCGCGGCAGTCTGCGACGAAGAGCACACGACAGCGGACGCCATCGGCGGCATCACCGAACTGGTCGCGAAGTCGCTCGTGAGCGTCGAATTCGAGCGCGCCACCGCGCGCTATCGTCTGTCGGAATCGACGCGCGCCTATGCGCTGGAAAAGCTGCGCGCCAACGGCGAATTGCGCGAGATCATCCGCCGCAATGCGCGTCATGTTGCACGACAGATCGCGGCCACAGCCTGCGGCCTCGACGACCATCCGGCCGCCTTCCAGCACACGCTGGACGATGCGCGCGTCGCGCTCGACTGGGCGATGTCCGGGGACGGCGATGTCCGCGTGGGTATCGAACTGGCGTCGCATCTCGTCGGCGCACTAAGCGACGCGCATCTGTTCGACGAGTGCCGCATGCGCGCCGCGCTCGCCGTCGATGCCATCGCGAAGCTGCCGGCGGGAACGGCAGACGCAGCGATCGAGAAGCGGCTGCGCGCGGCGTTGACAGCGGCGGCGCCCGTGGTCCACGAGACGCCGCCGCTGCCTGCGCGACCCGCCCGCTGGCCGCTTTCCAGGCGCTTGCACAAGCCTGCGCTGACCGCCACGCCGCTTACGACTGGATGAACTCCAGCAGGTCCGCGTTGACGCGATCCGCGTGCGTGGTGCACATGCCATGCGGCGCGCCTTCGTAAATCTTCAGCTTCGCGTTCGGCATGAGCTTCGACGAGAGCTTGCCGGAATCGTCGAGCGGAACGATCTGATCGGCGTCGCCTTGCAGCACGAGCGCGGGCACCGTGACCTGCTTCAGGTCTTCGGTGAAGTCCGTCTCCGAGAACGCCTTGATGCAGTCGTACATGCCTTTGATCGAACCCAGCATGCCGAGCAGCCAGAACGAATCGATCGTGCCTTGCGACACTTTCGCGCCGGGCTTGTTGAAGCCGTAGAACGGCATCGCGAGGTCCTTGAAGAACTGCGCGCGGTTATCGTGCACGCCTTTGCGAATGTCGTCGAACACGGATAGCGGCAGGCCGCCCGGGTTCGCTTCGGTCTTGAGCATGATCGGCGGCACGGCCGAAACCAGCACGACCTTCGACACGCGCTTTGCGCCATGACGCGCGATATAGCGCACCACTTCTCCGCCGCCGGTCGAATGGCCGACCATCATGATGTCTTGCAGATCCAGCGCTTCGATCAGCTCGGCAAGATCGTCGGCATAAGTGTTCATCTCGTTGCCGTTCCACGGTTGCGATGAACGGCCGTGGCCGCGACGGTCATGCGCGATCACGCGATAACCGCGTTCGGCGAGGAACATCATCTGCGCGTCCCACGCGTCGGCATCGAGCGGCCAGCCGTGAGAAAACGTGATCGCCGGGCCCGTGCCCCAGTCCTTGTAATAGATTTCCGTGCCGTCCTTGGTCGTGATGTAAGCCATGTCCGCTACTCCTTCTCGATTGATTGACCGGCCCGTGCCGGTGTGTCATGCGTGAAGGGAGTATTCGCGATTCGTGGCACGGCACGCTTGGTTATCGCCCGGCTTTTGTGGATTTGCACGATAGCTTCACGCAACGACTTCAAGCGACCGCCGACAGCGTGAAGACGAACACCGTCCCACGCGGATACGCCGGTCCCGCGGTGAGCGTCCCGCCATGCGCCTCGATGATCGACCTGCAAATGGCGAGCCCCATGCCCATGCCGGTGTCCTTCGTGGTGAAGAACGCGTCGAAGATGCGCTCGGCAATGTCTTCGCGAATGCCATCGCCGTTGTCCTGCACGGACACGATCACGGTGCCCCTGTCGTCGATGCAGGACGTGACGGCGAGCAGGCGCTGACGCGCATCGAGATGGCTCATGGCATCGGCGGCGTTCATGACGAGATTGAACAGCACCTGTTGCAGCTGCACGCGATCAGCCGTTACCGAACAACGCGCAGCCAGATCGAGCCGCACGAGGACACCGCGTTGTTCTATTTCCGCCGCCGCCAGTTCGAACACTTCGCGCACGACGTAATCGATATAGACCGGCGCGAAAATAGGCTTGGTTTCCTTCGCAAGCGTCTGCAATGCGCGGATGATATCGCCCGCCCGCTTGCCGTCCTTGACGATCTCGCGCAAGCCGCTCGATGCCTCGGCCAGATCCGGCTCGGGCCGGTTGAGCCAGCGCACGGACGCACTCGCGTTCGACACGATGGAAGCGAGCGGCTGATTGATCTCGTGCGCGATCGAAGCGGCGAGTTCGCCCATCGTCGATGCGCGCGATGCCTTCGCCAGTTCGCTCTTCGCGTTCTGCAAGGCGAGTTCGGTCACGTGCCGTTCGGTCAGGTCGGTGACCACGCCGACGAAGCTGCTCACGCCGGACGGTTCGCCCAGCACTTCGAGATGCTTGATGGCGCCGTCCGGCGCGACCACGCGAAACTTCTGCCGGAAGGGCACGCGCTTGTGCGCGGCACGCTCGACCATCTCCCGATAAAACGCGACGTCCTCGGGATGAATGCGCTCCATGATCGCGCGTGTCGCGGGACCGCTCGCTTCCATCGGCAAGCAAAACACGTTGTAGAGTTCCTTCGACCAATAGCGCTCGCCCGTCAGCGTGTTCCAGATATAGCTTCCCGAGCGGCCTATCCGCTGCCCGAGCGCGAGCGCTTCCTCGCTCATGCGCAAGGCCGCTTCCGTTTCCTTGCGACGCTTGTTTTCTTCGAGCAACTCGGCATAAAGACGCGCCGTTTCGAGCGATATGGCCGCCTGCGACGCGAGCAATTCGAGCACCGACGTGCGGCTCTCCGTGAACACGCCCGTCGTCAGATCGTTTTCGAGGTAAAGCGCGCCGACGGCATGCCCTTGCTTCACGAGCGGCAGACAGCATACGGAACGAACCGGCCTGCTGGACAAGGCTGCATCGAAGGAAAAACGCGGATCGTGTTGCGCGTCTTCCACCACCACGGGCTTGCGCGTGCGCAGCGCCGTGTACAGGACCGAAGCGGGCAAATCCTCGCGCACGGGCGCTTCGCCGGCCAGCTGAACCTGTACGCCCTCGGGCGTCTCCTGTCCGCGCGCTTCGGCCACGGGCACGTTGCCTTGCATGAGAATCAGGATGCCGCTGCGCGCGCCGGCGTGAACGATAGCGAGCGTGACGAGCGTGCGGATCAGCTTGTCGAGCACGATCTCCTCAGAGAGCGCTTGCGACGACTTCAGCGCCGACAGCAAATCAAAGCGATGCTGCGCATCCTCGATTTCGACCGATGGACGGGACGCCACCGGAACCTCGGGCAGCGCTTGACGCACGGCCGTCGCACGTGCCGGACCCGCATCGCGTTCGAGTCGGCCGACGAGCGCATGCGCGCCCCAGCGCGCATAACCGTCGATCGCGCGCCGCCGATGTTCCCGCGCGGCCGTAAAGAGCCCGTTCGCTTCGCAGCACGCGCACGCCAGCCGATGCGCGAGTGCATCGATATGACTGAAGCCGCTTTCGGACGCTGCGGCTGCCGCTTCCTCATAACGCGCCAGCGCTTCGAGCGGCTTGCCGAGCAGACGAGCGATTTCGGCTTCGACCAGCAACAGCTTGTCGAGAAACGTCGCCGGATTGAGTTTCGCCCAGACCGTAAGCTTCGCGAGATGCGGTTCGATGCGCGCAATGGCTTCGTCCGCTTCGTACATTTGCGCGAGATTGAGCGCCGAATAGAAGTGGTAATCCAGTTGATGCACGTGCGCGGGCGTCGCCCACGTCAGCTCGCCGGCTTCAGCGAGGCAATACGACGCGTTGCGGTAATCGCCATGAAAGTAGCAGGACATGCCCTTTAGCAGCCAGATCCAGAAACGCAGCGTCGTCATCTGCGTGTCGAGCAGATCGGCGTCGAAGGTCATGCGTCCGTCCACCACCGAGCCGAAATTGCCCGGCAGTCCCGGCCCGCCCGTCAGGCTGTGTACGTAGCGCTTTTGCAGTTCCAGGATGTCCTCGACATCCCGGAATCTCACGCGTCGCGCGAACGACAAACCCAGGTCGATTTCGCGATCGACCTGTTCGAGCGGCGCGCCCATCGTCAGCAGATCGGAGACGATGTGATTGCATGCGTAACAACTCATCGTGAGGTCGCCGCTCGGCCTGGCGGATTCGAACGCATCGCGCGCGCAGGCCAGCACGTAGGGCAGCGGCTGGGTCCAGACGGCGACCGTATCGAGCGCCACCAGCGTGCTCGTGGCGACCGTGTTGAAGCCGCGCGATTCGACCAGCGTGCGCGCCAGCCGCGAGAACTCGAAGCCTTCCTCGTAGCGCCCGAAGAACTCGGCGACATAAACGCCGAACCACGACAGACAGTGCGCCGATGCTGCCGTGATGCCGTGGTCGATGGTCATCTGCACCATGTGGCACAGATGCAGAAAACCGAGCCGTTCATCGACGAACGATGCGGGCGCGTAGACGCTCGCGAGCAGGTTCATCTCGGACTCGATCTTCTCGTCGCGCAACGTCGGCAGGTTCGCGAGCGAGGCGATGCTTCGCGATGCAAGCGACGCGTTGAGCTTGCCATACGCGGCTTCGACATCGGCGGCTTGCGGAAAGCGCGGCAGAACCGTGCCGAACAGCCGAACGCCTTCGAGCGCGGTTTCGACGGCGGCTTCATAGTCCGACAGATGCTGCTGCATGTCGACCTTGAGTTTGTAGACCGACGCGCGCGCGACGACAGACAGGTCCTCGCGCAAGAGCGTGGCGATCTCTTTACCGGCAGCGTCGAAATCGGCGTTCAGGATGTGACACTGCACGCGCAACACGCCCATTTCATAGGTTGCGGCGTGGGCCTGCGCCGCGCCGTTCGCGTGCAGCAGCGCCTGCACGACGTCCAGATAATTCAGCGCGGAACGGATAGCGATCGCTTCTTTCGCCTGACGCGCCGCTTGCAAACAGACCGTGGCGAACACGTCGGTCTCGTCTGCATCGAGTTCGAGAAGCGCGCCCGCCGCCTGAGCGCGTTCGATATGGTGCGCCACGTCGAACGCCGATTGCAGCGTCCGCGCATTGAAGTCTCGCAGCAAAATGCGCGCGATGCGGGCGTGTTCGACACCGCGCTCGTGTTCGGGCGTCAACGCATACGCCGCCTCTTGCACGCGGTCGTGAGCGAAGGCAAAGCCCGTGCGGTCGGATACGACGAGCCCTGCTTCGAGCGCGGGTTGCAGACGCCGCGCCGACTCGACGCCATCGCCGGGATCGATCAGCATGAGTGTCGAACGGTCGAGCCGTCGTCCCATGAACGCGAGCAGCCTGAGCACCGCCTGCGCCGCTGGCGGCAGGCGCGAAAGCCGCGTCACCATCAGATCGACGACGTTATCCGACGATTCGTACTCGCCGATACGTTCCAGGTCCCACGTCCAGCGACGCGCCTCGCCGTCGTAGACGATCATCCGATGTTCCGCCAGCACGAGCAGCAGTTGCTTGATGAAGAACGGGTTGCCGCCGGTTTTTTCGTGCACCACCGCCGCGAGCGGAAAGACATGCGCGGCATCGGAATGAAGTGCGTCGGCGAGCAAGGCCACGACATTCGCCGGATCGAGCGGCCCGACAGCCAGCGAACTCACGCGCGCGCCGGCATCGGGCAACGAATCGAGGAACGCCTTGAACCGTGGCGAGCGATCCACTTCGTTATCGCGATACGCGCAGATTAGAAGCATATGACGCATATCGGCATGCGCCACGAAAGCGGCGATGAAGTTCAGCGTGGCCTCGTCGAACCAGTGAACGTCGTCGAAGAAGAGAATCAGCGGATGCGCTTCTGTCGCGAACACGGACAAGAGCCGCGAGATCAGCGCCTGAAAGCGCAACTGCGCTTCCACGGGCGGCAACTCCGCTACGTCGGGCGGCTCGCCGAGCACGAGTTCCAGCTCGGGAATGAAGTTCACGATGAGTTTTCCCTGCAAACCGACCGCCTCGCACAGCACCGCGCGCCAGCGGTCGAGTTCGCTGTCGCTCTCACCGAGAATGCGCTGAAAGAGCGAACGGATGGCCTGCATCAACGGCGCATAAGGCGCGTTCTGACCGTACTGTTCGAGCTTGCCGGAAGCGAAGAGCGCGGCACTCTGCGCGGTCGCGCGATGCACGCTGCGCACGAGTTCCGACTTGCCCGCGCCCGAATAGCCGGACACGAGGATGAGTTCGGCGGCGCCCTGCCGCGCGTTGCGATCGAAGGCGTCCCGCAGCGCCTGATATTCATGCACACGTCCAAACAGACGATGCGTAAAGGCGAGATTCTTGACGTTGTCTTTCGCGGCCGGTTCGAACGGGACGATATGCTGCATCTCGTTCCAGTCGGCAAGACAGTGCCGCAGATCGGCTTCGAGACTCGACGCACTTTGATAGCGTTCCGCAGGACTCTTGGCAAGCAACTTGAGTACGATTGAACCCAGCACATCGGGCAATGACGCGCGGTAGCGGCGCGGATCGGCGGGCTGCCGCGCGACGTGATTGAAGATCCATTCGACCGCATCCGCCGCTTCGAACGGCAAGTGGCCGGTCAATAGCTCGTATAGGGTCACGCCGAGAGAATAGAGATCGCTGCGCTCGTCAGCCTGTTCTTCCGCGCGTCTCGCCTGCTCCGGCGACATATACGCCAGCGTGCCGCTCAAGGTATCGGCGTGGTCGATGGACTCTGCAGCTTCGCTCGTCGAAGCGCGAAAGCCGAGCAAGCGCACCGTGCCATCGGCGCCTTCCAGCAGGTTCGAAGGCTTGATGTCGCCGTGCAGAACGCCGCGTTCGTGCGCGAGCGCGAGCGACTGCGCCGCGCCCACGGCAATACGCAGAAAGCGGCCGAGTGCAATCGTGCCGTCGGCGCGTGGAAGAATCGGCGCGCCACCCTGGTCTTCATAGACGAGCACCGGCCCGCGTTCGAGCCTCAAGAGCGCGAGCGGCCGCACGGCCCACGCGGAATCGAGCTTCCCGGCCGGCGCAAACTCTTGCCCGAGACGCCGCAACACGGCATCGGAAGAAGGACCGGCAGGCGCCGCGACGAGCCAGGACCGCGCGCCGTCTTGCGTTCTCGCGCGATGCCGCACGATCTCGCCATCCACGAGCAGCGCTTCGAGTGCGAGCTGATCGAACCAGAGCTGATCGAAATGCACGGCGATGCCGGAGCCAGACGACGCCTTGCGCGTCCCGTCGATGAATGCCTCGGTGCTCAATTCATCTCTCCTTCGGCCATGTGCAATAGCCTTCGATTTCAGTTCGGCCAGTCCGATCCCAACACCAGCCCGCAGAAGTTCAATCGCCGGTAGTTCGGGTCCCAGCGATCGAGCACGTCGGCGTTCACCGTGCCGAAGGTCGTATCCGGCCGATGCTCCATGCCGCGCGCATACGCTTCGATCAACTTCTTCTTGAAGCCGGTTTCCCGCGGATACGCCTGCACGATCTCATCGCGCTCAGGCTCGCTGAACTGGTCGTAACGCGCGCCCGTCACGTCCATCTGCACGCCGGCGGCGATGAGCGCGACCAGCGTCGAAAGATGTTCCGGAATGCCGGGCGTCGTATGCAGCGCGATGCCGAGCCACACCTCTTCGATCTGACGCTCGGCCACGCCGTGCTGACGCATGAAGTCGCGCGCGGCATCGGCGCTGTCCACTTCGAAACGGTTCGGCGAGTGCTGGAAGCGCGTGTTCAGTCCGACATCGTGAAACAGCGCGCCGAGGTAGAGCAGTTCGGCATCGAAGGGCCTGTTCTCGCGGTGGCCGGTCAGTGCGCCGAACAGGAACGAGCGAAGCGCGTGATGAAACATCAGGACGGATTGCGTGGCGCTGATCAGATTCGTGGCGGCCTGCGCCATCGCGGTATCGGGAATCGCCACGCCTGCAATCGTCAGCTTCATGCCCGCTCCTGTGTGTCGAGACATGGCGAGCGGTCCGTCACGACGCGCTGCATTCGCATGACGTCGAGGACCGTTCGCAGTCCGCGTTCTTTGTCAGAGGGTAGCGAAACGAATCTTTAAAGGCTTTGGCGGGTTCTAAAAAAGCCTTAAGCGCTGCGATGCGGATTGGCGCCAAGAACCGTGAACGACGGTGAATACGCGAGATGCCAGGCAGTCTCAACGCACCACGCCCGAACCACGCGCCAACTAAGCGCCAACTAAGCGCGACGGTCCTTAAAACTTCTTAATCCGATGCGCGGCGAAGCATGTCGTTCAAGCGTCTTTCCCGCGCCCACGCGCCGCCTCAGAACATTTCACGTTTTTTGCAGGACTTTAGCCGCGCGGCGTTCCTACACTGCACTCAGTTCAAGAGCCTCGGTCTTCGCCCGAAGCGCGCAGACGCGTTTCGAGAAACTGCACGAGCGCGCGCACCTTGCTGGATTGCCGGCGATTGGACAGATACGCGGCGTAGACCACGGCATCGCCCGAGTGAGGACTGGCGTCGAACTGTTCGAAGAGACGCACCACGCGGCCCGTGCGAATGTCGGGCGCGACTTGCCATTCGGGCAGCAACGCAATGCCTCGTCCGGATACGACGCTTTCGAGAAGGATGTCGAGATTATTCGACAGCAGATGACCGCGCACATCGACACGCTGTTCGTCGCCATCGCGCCGGAAGGTCCAGACCTGGCGCGTGCGATAGCCGCCGCCGTACGCGAAGCGCAGGCACTCGTGCGCGTCGAGGTCCTGCGGTGTCTGCGGCGTGCCGTTGCGGGCGAGATACGCGTGGCTTGCCACGACATGGCGCGGATTGTCCGCGAGCTTTTTGACGATGAGATTGGCGTCGCGGTCGGCGCGGCCGATGCGGACCGCAACATCGATTCGATCGAGCGCGAGGTCCGTGAAGTGATCGGCGATGACGACATCGAGAAACACGCGCGGATGCTCCGCGAGAAACGCCGCGAAATGCGGGGCGAGGCACAGGCGGCTGTACGTGGACGGCGCCGAGATCCTGAGCGTGCCCACGGGCGCCGCGCCGCTGTCGAATACGCTTTCGTCGGCTTCGGCGAGGTCGTCGAGCACTTTCGAAACCTGCTCGACATACGCGATTCCGGCATCCGTGAGGCTGACTTTGCGCGGCGTGCGCGTGAGCAGCGCGGCGCCGAGCGAGTCTTCGAGCGAATCCATGAGACGCGTGACCGATGACGTGGCTACGCCCAGACGTTGCGCTGCCTTCGAGAAGCCGCCAGCCTCCGCGACTTCCAGCAGCGTCCTGACCGCGAGGAGCTTGTCCATGTTCGCCCGTAATCCACGTTTCGTTGCGCCCGACGCAACGCGAACTTGCATTCTATCCATATTCAACAATCGCGACGCAACGCATAAGCTGCGTGCATCGGCTCCAGAAGGGTTCATCACCGCGCGGCGTTTAGCGGCGCAAAGGAAAGCAGCATGAACGCGTTCGATAAACCGCGTGCCGTCGTCATCGGCGGATCGCTTGGCGGCTTGCTCACGGCCAACGCCCTGCGCGCGGCAGGCTGGCATGCCGATGTTTTCGAAACTTCGCCGAACCAGCTCGAAAGCCGGGGTGGCGGAGTCGTGTTGCAGCCGGATGTGCTGGAAGCGCTCGCATTTGCGGGCGTCGCGGTGCCGAATCCGCCGGGCGTGAATTCGGGCGATCGCATCTATCTGGATCGCGAAGACCGCGTGCTCGAACAGTTCCACATGCCGCAGATGCAGACGTCGTGGAGCCTGCTCTATCGCGCGATGAAAAACGCCTTGCCCGCGCAGGCGCTTCATGCGGGCGAGACCTTCGTCGATTTCGATCAGGACGGCGAGCGCGTCGTCGCGCGCTTCGAAAGCGGCCGCAGCGTCGAGGCCGATCTGCTGATCGGCGCGGACGGTATCCGCTCGACACTCAGGCGGCGGCTCTTGCCCGAGATCGTGCCGGTCTATGCAGGTTACGTGGCGTGGCGCGGACTCGTCGAGGAACCCGACCTGCCGATCTTCGCCGCGAACATGCTGCGCGACCGCTTCGCGTTTCAGGACGGCGACGGGCACTCGGGGCTTTCATACCTCATTCCCGGCGATGACGATTCGACCGTGCCAGGCGAGCGTCGCTGGAACTGGGTCTGGTATCGCAAGTACGGCGCCGAACGGCTCGGTGAACTGCTCGTCGATCGTCATGGCGAGAAGCGCGCGTTTTCGTTGCCGCCGGGTTCGACCAAGAACGCCGACATCGTTCAGTTGCGCGACGAAGCGCGGACCATGCTTGGCCCGACTTTCCGCGCACTCGTCGAATCCACGGACGATCCGTTCATGCAGCCGATCGTCGATCTGCGCTCGCCGCAAATGGTGTTCGGCCGTGCGCTGCTGCTGGGCGATGCGGCGTCCGTGCCACGGCCGCATACGGCGGGCAGCACCGCCAAGGCGGCGGCCAACGCACATGCGCTGGCGCTGGCGTTGTCGGCGGTGGCGGATGGCGGCGAGACCATCGATACCGCTTTGCGACGCTGGGAGCATCAGCAATTGCAACTCGGCCGGCGCATGACCGATCTAGGAATTTCGCTCGGCAACCGCCTGATGAAGGTCGGGCATTGAGCGCGCCGCTTTCTTCTTTTTGATTCGAGGAGTCGTCATGTCGACCCAGGCATCCACCACGACGGGCAGTAGCAGCCCCGTCAAGCTGACACGCGGGCTCATTGCGTTGTTCGCGTTCTGTTGCGGCGCTATCGTCGCGAATCTTTACTATGCGCAGCCGATCACCGAGTTGATTGCACCGGACATCCATATGTCGGGCGGCGCGGCGAGCATGATCGTGTCGCTCACGCAGATCGGCTATGCAATCGGCCTGTTCTTTCTCGTACCGCTCGGCGACCTGCTGGAAAACCGCAAGTTGATGATCATCACCGCGCTGGTGTCGATCGCGAGCCTTGCCGCCGCGGCGTTCACGCATCAGGCGGGCTTGTTTCTCGGCGTCTCGCTCCTGGTCGGCTTCAGTTCGGTTGCCGTGCAGATTCTGATTCCGCTTGCCGCGCATCTCGCGCCCGACGAGTCGCGCGGCAAGGTGGTCGGCACCATCATGAGCGGACTCTTGCTCGGCATTTTGCTGTCGCGCCCCATATCGAGCGTGGTCGCCGGTCACTTCGGCTGGCGCGCGGTATTCGGCTGCGCGGCCGTGTTGATGGCGGTCGTCACGAGCGTGCTCGCGTTGACCATTCCGCGTCGCCAGCCGGATCACAAGGCCACGTATTTCGAACTCATCGGCTCGCTTGGACACTTGATTCGCACGATGCCCGTCTTGCGACATCGTTCGTTTTATCAGGCGCTCATGTTCGCTTCGTTCAGCCTTTTCTGGACCGCGATTCCCGTCGAGTTGACGCGTCACTTCGGACTGTCGCAAACGCAGATCGGCATCTTCGCGCTGGTCGGCGCGATAGGCGCGACGTCGGCACCGGTAGCGGGACGGCTCGCGGATGCGGGCCACACGGTGCGCGCGACGCTCATCGCGTTGGTGGTAGGCGCGCTGGCATACGCGCCGGCGTTGATTCATCCGGCGTGGGGCGTGATCGGATTGGTGGCGACAGGCATCGTGCTCGACTTCGGCGTGCAGATGAACATGGTGCTCGGCCAGCGCGAGATCTATGCGCTGCACGCGGCGAGCCGCAATCGTCTCAACGCGCTTTACATGACGAGCATCTTCGTGGGCGGCGCGGTCGGATCGGCGCTGGCGAGTCCGCTTTACGAGCATGGCGGCTGGCCGCTGGTGGCAACGGTGGCAACGGCGTTTCCGTTGATCGCGCTCACGCACTATCTCGCCATCGGACGGCGACATGCGGCTCGTCACGCTTAATGAAAGCTCGTTTGCCTTAACAAGATTTCAGCGCCGCTTCAGGACATTTTCGCGGGCGGTCGATACTTTGACCGGTAGTTGCATGACCACTTCCAAAGGTGCGTGAATGACTCGCAAGTCCCGATTGCTGGCGGGCGTAAGCGTGGTGATCGCCGCCGCGCTGATGATCGCCGCATGGCTGATGTGGCAACCGGCCATCGCACCGGTCACGCCACCCGCGCCGGCGTCGTTCGACGCAAACACGCGGCTCGCGGGCGCGCGCATCGTCGCGTTGGGCGACTGCATCGTGTGTCACACGGCCAAGGGCGGCAAGCCGTTCGCGGGCGGCCTGCCGCTCGCCACGCCCTTCGGCACGATCTACGCGACCAACATCACGTCGGACGTTGCGACAGGCATCGGCGACTGGTCGCTCGAAGCCTTCACGCGCGCGTTGCGCCATGGAATCGCGCGCGACGGGCACCTGCTGTATCCCGCCTTTCCGTATATCCACTTCACGCGTATGCCTGACAGCGATATCGCGGCAGCCTATGCCTACCTGATGACGCGCGAACCCGTGAAAGCGAGTGCGCCCGCCAATCGACTCATCTTTCCGTTGAACTTCCGGCCCTTGCTCGCCTTCTGGAACGTTCTCTTCTTGCGGCCGGGCGCGGAGCACCCGGATGCATCCAAAGATGCCGAATGGAATCGCGGCAAGCTGCTCGTGGATGGCCTCGGTCACTGTGCATCATGTCATTCGCCGCTCAATCCGATTGGCGGAGAAAAGGCCGGGCATGCGTTCGATGGCGGCATCGTCGACGGCTGGGAAGCGCCCGCGCTCAACGCACTGTATGCAGCGCCGAAGCCGTGGACGCGCGAGCAACTCGTGACGTATCTGCGTACCGGTCGCGCGAGCGAACACGGCGCGGCCGCCGGCCCCATGCTGCCCGTCACGCGCGATCTCGCAACCGTGCCCGAAGAAGACGTGCAGGCAATCGCCGCGTATCTCATGTCGATACAGAAAGCACGGCCCGCCATCGCCATTGGCGTCGCGCCGGAAGGCACATCGCCCGCGATACGACGTGGCGCGACGCTCTTCGCCGCATCGTGCGCGCAATGCCACGGCCCGGCCGCGCCGATGCAGTCTATCGGCGAGCGCCCCACGCTCGCGTTCAGCAGCGCCGTCGATGCCGCGACGCCGCGCAACGCAATCCAGATGATGTTGAGCGGCAACGGCTGGCATGGCGAAGACAGCACGAACTACATGCCCGGCTTCGGCCAGATCTACGACGACCGGCAGATCGCCGATCTCGCGTCCTACATTCGGGCGACGTACTCGCAACGCGATCCGTGGACCGGCATCGACGCCATGGCGGCCAGCATCAGAAAGGAGAATCACGCGCGATGATCAACCTCACCGTCAACGGCGCGCAGCACGCGCTCGACATCGATCCTTCGACACCGCTGCTCTATGCCCTGCGCGAGAACCTGCAACTGCATGGCGCGAAGTTCGGCTGCGGCCTCGGGCAATGCGGCGCTTGCACCGTGATCGTGGATGGCGAAGCCGTGTTCTCATGTCTGATTCCTGTCGCGGCCATCGGCAAGCGGCCTGTGCGGACCATCGAGAGTCTCGGCACGATCCAGCATCCCGGCGCGCTGCAAAAAGCGTTCATCGATCATCAGGCCGCGCAGTGCGGCTACTGCATCGCCGGCATGATCATGCGCGCGCAGGCGCTCATCGACCGCAATCCGCATCCGACCGAGAGCGAACTGCTC
This sequence comes from Caballeronia sp. TF1N1, assembly GCF_022878925.1. Classification (NCBI taxonomy): domain Bacteria; kingdom Pseudomonadati; phylum Pseudomonadota; class Betaproteobacteria; order Burkholderiales; family Burkholderiaceae; genus Caballeronia; species Caballeronia sp. TF1N1. Next base: position 666,908 of record NZ_CP084629.1, on the reverse strand, counting down.
GAACACATGGAGCCGAACCTTTGCCGGTGCGGCACGCACATGCGGATTCTCGCCGCGATCCGCGAAGTCGCGCATCTGAGCGCACCGAACGGAGGCGCGCAATGAGCGTCGCGGAAGACAGGATCGACGAGAAACGGCGGCGCTTTCTCATGTCCGGCGCGCTCGTCGTGAGCTTCAGCATGCTTCCCGGCGTGAGCGCCATGGCTCAGGAAGTGATCGCCGACGAAGGCGCCGAAGTGCACATCGGCCGGGCGACGCAGGCGCTCGCGGGCAGCCTTAAGACCAATCCGTATCTCGATTCGTGGATCAAGATCGATCGTACGGGCAAGGTCACCGTCTACACCGGCAAGGTCGAGCTAGGCACGGGCGTGCGAACCGCGCTCCTGCAGATCGCCGCGGAGGAACTGGACATGGCGCCCGCGCTCATCGACTTCCTCACCGCCGATACGGGCGCCTCGCCGGACGAAGGCCTCACCGCGGGCAGTCACACCATTGCCGATAGCGGCAGCGCGTTGCTGAACGCATCGGCACAAGTGCGCGGGCTTCTCGTCGATGCGGCCGCTCGTCATTTCGGCGTCGCCAGCAATGTGCTCCGCACGCACGATGCGGTCATCGAAGCGCCAGACGGACGAAGCATGACGTACGGCGAAGCGGTCGGCATGATCGATCTGCATCGCGTGGCGTCGGCGGTCTCGCCGCTCAAGAATCCCGCGAGCTTCGACATGATCGGCACGTCGTTGCCGCGCGTGGATATTCCGCGCAAGGTCACGGGCGGCGTGAGCTATGTTCAGGACATGACGATGCCCGGCATGGTCCACGCCCGCGTGGTGATGCCGCCCGTGTACGAGGCGCGGCTCATGGAAACCAACACGCCCGCCATCATGAAGATGCCGGGCGTCATCAAGGTCATCAGAAACGGCAGCATGCTTGCCGTGGTGGCCAAAGGCGAATGGCAAGCGGTGCAGGCGCAACGCGCGCTCGCCGCGGGAAGCCAGTGGAGCGCGGGGCGCGCCTTACCCGATCCGGCCACCGTGCATCGCGATTTGAAGACGATCTCGACGCAGCATATCGAGATCGCCGATACACACGGCGCGGCTGGCACGCCGGCAAAGACGCTCGACGCTCGCTACACGCGCCGCTACATGATGCACGGCTCGATCGGACCATCCTGCGCCGTCGCTATGTTCGAGCACGGCGCGATGACTGTATGGACGCATTCGCAAGGCGTGTATCCGTTACGCGACGGCCTCGCCGAGATGCTGTCCATGCCGAAGGAAAAGGTACGTTGCATCCATGTCGAAGGATCGGGCTGCTACGGTCACAACGGCGCGGACGATGTCGCCGCGCACGCCGCGCTCATCGCACGGGAAATGGAAGGCCAGCCCGTGCGCGTGCAATGGATGCGCGAACAGGAGCACACGTGGGACCACTACACGCCCGCGATGGTCACTGAATTGAGCGCGTCGCTCGACGCTGGCGGGAATATCGTCGACTGGAATTATGCGCTTTGGAGCAGCTCGCATAACGAGCGGATTGTGAACGCGGGCCGGTTGATTCCGGCGCAGATGCTGGAACATCCGTTCGCGCCCGCGCCTTCGACGCCGATGGTGCAGCCTGAAGGCGGCGGCGACCGCAACGCCATTCCGCTCTACACGTTCCCCAATCTTCACGTGATGAACAACTTCTCGCCGACGATGCCGCTGCATACGTCAGCCATGCGTTCGCTCGGCGCGCATATGAACGTGTTCACCATCGAGATGTTCATGGACGAACTGGCGGCCGCCGCAAACGCGGACCCCGTCGCGTTCCGGCTGAAGCATATGCACGACCCGCGCGCCCGCGATGTCATCGCGCTTGCGGCGGAGAAGTTCGGCTGGCCGCGTGCGCCGCGCAAGCGCAATCACGGCGTCGGCTTCGCATTCGCCAAATACAAGAATCTGATGGCTTATGTGGCGATAGCGGTCGAGGTGTCCGTGGTTCCCGAAACCGGTCAGGTGGTGCTGGAACATGCCGAGGTCGCGGTGGATTCCGGGCAGATCGTGAATCCCGACGGTATTCGCAATCAGATCGAGGGCGGAGTGCTGCAATCGGCGAGCTGGACGCTGTACGAGGAATTGCAGTTCGACACGAAGCGCATCCGCAGCTTCGACTGGAGCAGTTACCCGATCCTGCGATTTTCCGCCGTGCCCCGCGCGGTCAACGTGCATCTGATCGATAGACCGGGCGCGCCGTTTCTCGGTGCAGCGGAAGCGTCGATGGGACCGACCGCGGGCGCGCTCGGCAACGCGCTCTTCGACGCCACGGGGAAGAGGCTGCGTGACATGCCGCTAGCGGGCGACGGGCTGCGGCGGCGGTTGGACTAGCCGCCGCGCACGAATGCAGCGGGTTGAAACGCAAGCCGCTGGCTGACGAGAACTCACGCAATGCAACGCCCCGGGAGACTTGAGGCGCTCGTGCTTCGGTTATTGCACGCGATCGAGCACCGCCCGCAACGCTTCGAGCAAGCTCGCCGCATCGCGCTCGCCGTCATAGCGATGCCCGTTGATGAACAACGTCGGCGTGCCATTCACGCCGCTTCGCAAGCCGCCATCGAAGTCTTGCTGGATGCGCGCGTCGAAGGCGCCATCGAACGCATTCGAAAGCGCGTGCGCGGGCACGCCGAGTTGCGCCGCGTATTGCGCGAGCGCGCGATCGCCAAGCGACGCCTGATGCTCATACAGCACGTCGTGCGCTTCCCAGAACTTGCCGATGCTCGCTGCGGCTTCCGCGAACTCGGCCGCATGAAGCGCATGCGCGTGCATGTCGGTCAACGGAAAATGCCGGAAGACGAACCGCAATTGCGCGCCCATGGCCGCCTGCACGGCCTTGATTACGCCGTACTCGGCGCCGCAATAGGGGCATTCGAAATCGCCGTATTCGACGAGCGTCACGGGTGCTTCAGCGTCGCCCTGAATGTGATCGAGCGGGCCGACCGGCGGAGAGAGATGGCTCATTGCGCGTCCTGTTTCGTGGATGAGTTCAATTGCTCGAGCGCGTCGAGGATTCCATCGACGCCCGGATTCACGGTGATCGGAGAAACGTAGGCCCAGCGCACCACGCCGTTGGCATCGAGCACGAACAACGCGCGCTCGGCGACGCCTTCGGCCACGCGATACACGCCGTAGCGTCGCGCCACTTCGCCTTTCGGCTCGAAGTCGGCGAGCAGTGGAAAGTGCAGCTTGCGTTGCGATGCGAACGCCGCGTGCGACCACGCGCTATCCACGGAGATGCCGACGAGCTGCGCACCCAGCCGATGGATCGACGATAGCGCGGCGTTGAAGAGACCGAGTTCATCGCCGCAAACTGGACTCCAGTCCGCCGGATAAAACGCGATGACTACCGGCGTGCCGCGCAATTCGGAGAGCGAGATTTTCTGATCCGGCGTGGCCTGCAAGGTGAAGTCCGGCGCGCTCGTGCCAATCTGAACGATGGGTGCCGCGTGAGAAAGCGAGGTGGTCATGGCCGGCTTGTTTCCTCCGATGTGGGTGAACCGCCCTGCCGCAGCGGTCGTCGTGTAGAGGAGGATAGGCCGGATGGCGCTGCGTAAAAAGCTATCCGTGGGGATTGCCGGATCACGACCGAGGTGGATTTTTATAGACCTTCGTATAGTCGGCGACGCTGCCGTGCGTTTCGGAACAGTTTTGCAAAGAATGGATGAGTGGGCGATGCTTGAGTTGCCACCGCGACTCCGTCTTTCCTCTTCTCGTCCCTATTCTGCCGGCATTGGCGCGCCCGCTTCGGCGCCGCTTCACCCTCTCTGCATGGCAGCGAATGCAATGCTGCGTTGCCTTGAAGCCCCGTTTATCAATTTTTTTGGCATCAATAAGCTACATAACAAGTGGAGATACACCGGTGTCCTCCGGTTCAAGTGGAATCGTGAGTTCTGTTCCATCTTGAGCTGTCTGCCTTGCTGAACGCTCAACGCTGCGCACATTTACGCGTCGTGCCGAATTTTTATTGATCAACCGATAATTGGCGATTGCTTCCATGAATGTTTCAACGAACACACCAGGCGAATTCAGACGCGGATGGGCGCAGTTGATCGGCTCGACCGTCGGCCTTGGAATTGGCGTAATCGGCCTGGGCTCCTACAATCTCGGCCTGTTCGCCAAAGACCTGCAAAGTGCGGTCGGCCTGACGAAGACGCAATACGGCGCGGGCTATCTGGCATTCACGCTCGGACTCGCCATTGGCCTGCAAATGTGGGGACGGCTGCTTTCGCGTTTCGGCGCCGCCCGCACCGCAGCAGGCAGCGCCCTCGCTCTGGCTGCGTGCTTTGCAGGGATGGCGGCGTTCATCTCCACGCCCATCGCGTATATCGTGCTCGTGGGCCTGGCCGGTTTCTTCGGCGGCGGCACAAGCGGCCTCACGTTCACACGGGTAATCAGCGGCTGGTTCGACCGCAGTCGGGGATTCGCGCTGGGTCTGACACAAGTCGGGCTGGGACTGTGCGGAGCCATTTTGCCGCCGATCATCGCCATGACGATCGCCCGATCCGGCTGGCATGCCGGTTATCTGATGCTCGCGGCGATCGCGGCTATTGGTGCACCCGTCTCGCTCCTGATCCTTCGGGACAATCAGCAAGACATCTCGAACGCTTCAAACAATCCCGAAGTCGCCGATCCGGAAGCGCTGGCGAAGGAGTTTGCCGCGGTCAAGCGAAGCCGGACCTTTTGGCTCATGTTCGTGGCCTTCACGTTGTCGACGCTATTCGTTGCAGGCAGCGCGCAGCACATGGCGCCGATGCTTCGCGAACTCGGTGCGACACCGACCTCGGCGGCGAAGTATATGAGCCTGATCGGCGTGGGCACGATCTGCGTGCGCCTGATCGTCGGTTGGCTCTCCGACCACGTGCATGCGCCGCGCCTCATGGCGTTCTCCTGCCTCGTCGGGATGGGCGGCGTCCTGTCGCTCAAACTGGGCGGCCTCGCCTTTGCACCGCTCTATGCCTTCACGGTCGGCTGGGCATTCGGCGGAGAGATCGATTTGGTCGCTTATATGTGCACTCGCTACTTCGGGTTGCGCATGTTTCCACGCGCTTATGCATGGCAGTACGGCTCGCTGTGCATCGCGGCCGGTGTGGGCCCGCTTGGTATCGGCTGGCTCGCGGATCGTCTCGGCAGCTATCAACCGGCGCTCGTGCTGTGCGCCGCGCTGGCCGCTGGCGCCGCCTTCACTTTCCTCTTGCTGCCACGTTACGACGGCACCGCTGGCGACGCGCACCGGCAAGAGAACTTCGGACTGACCTCGACCGATTGAGCAGTCACATAACGAGTACGTATTACTTCATCAGGAATGACGCAATGATCCACTTCGACCATGTCTGCCTTGCAGCGCTCAACGTCTATGAAGCCACGTTCCGGCTCAGCCGTGAAACCGGCTTAGGCAACTACGACGGCGGCTTCTTTCCACTCTACGGCATCGGCCATAAAGTCGTACCGCTCGCGCCGGATATCTATATCGAAGTGGAAGGAATCGTCGATCACACCGTTCTCCAGCGCGATCAACCTCTGCCAAGGTTTTTCGAGCAACAGACACGAAATGGCGACTGTTTCGTCGGCTGGTGCCTGCGGACCGATTCGCTCGATGAACTGAAAGCGTTCGCCCGGCATCACGGAACAGTGATCGATGAAAGCACGACCGGCAAGGATGCCGGGCGCCAGATGATGAACGGCAATCGCGGCTTTGCGCTGCAAACGCCCAGCGCGATGACAGCGTGGCCTATTGGCAAGCCAAATTTGTACTTCAAGCCCGGTAACGCTCCGCATACCGCGAGTCTGCCCGTGGAACCGGGAACTGGAAGCGTACGCGGCGAAGGTCTCGACTGGATCGAGATCGGCGAAGACGAAAGCGCGCTGGCCAAGTGGCTCGGCGAGATTGCACGACCTTCCGATTTCCCGTTCGAGATTCGTTACAACGGCAAGACCTCGGGATTTTATGCGCTCGGCGTGAGAACGAGCGACGGAGAACGGGAGATCCGCCGCGCGTCCGTGCAGCTTTGAGCTTCCCGACATCGCAAACGGCGCAAAGGCAGTGACCGGCCTTTAGCCCGACGCCCACGTCCGTCTCACCGTGACGGGTGGGACAACCGCATCGACCCATTTCGTATTGCCGATATCGATCGTCGCGACCATGACGAGCCCGTTTGTCGCGCCAAAATCATGGAGTATCACGTGAAGTTCAAGCACCTCGCTGTTGCGGCAGGACTTTTGACTGGCCTGCAAGTCCCGATTGCGCATGCGCAAAGCAGCGTTACGTTGTACGGGTTGATATCGGTGGGCGTCGCTTATTCGCCGAATCAATCCGGTCATCATACGTATCAGGCCATCACCGGACAAAATCAGAGCCCGCGCTGGGGACTGCGTGGGATCGAAGATCTCGGCTCGGGCCTGAAGGCAGTATTCACGCTAGAAAACGGCTTCAATGCGTTGAACGGCGCATTGAGCAACAACGGCCGCGAGTTCGGCAGACAGGCTTTTGTCGGCCTTTCGAGCGACGCGTGGGGTACGCTTACCGCTGGCCGTCAGTACGATGCCGTCGTCGACTATCTGGGACCCAATACGGCATGGAGCTGGCTCGGGAGTATTGGCGATAGCGACAACACCTTCAACAATATTCGCATTCAGAATTCGTTGAAGTATGCGAGCCCGGACTTCCACGGTATCAAGGCCACTGCCTTGTATGGCTTCAGCAACTCATCCGGCGGCTTTGCGGACAACCGTGCCTTCAGCCTCGGCCTCCGATACGACCACGGTCCCTTCAACTGGAACGTTGCGTATGCGGAGTACGACTCGCCCTACAGCAACACCAACCAAACGGGCGCCGTCGACAACGATTACTCGCCCACGTACCTGCTATTCACGCACAGCGCGTTGCCTTCGAAGGCCTATGCCAGCAAACAAAGAATTCTCGGCACCGGCGGCTTCTATGTAGCAGGCCCGCTTCGCTTAGGCGCAATGTTCACGAACGTGGATTACAGCTATCTCGACCAGAGTCATCTGAATCTGAAAAACTTCAACGTGAGCGTCAACTACAACATTCGGCCCGACTTGCTGATCGGCACCGCCTACGTTTTCACGCGCGGGAAATACGACAATCCCGACCAGTCGCCGATGTGGCACGAGCTGAACGTCACGGTCGATTACATTCTTTCGAAGCGCACGGATATCGCCATGCTCGCCTTCGCCCAGCAAGCTGCGGGCGATGCCACGCACGCCACCGTGCTCGGCTACGGACCGTCGAGCAGCAAGCGTCAGCTCGTGGTGACGCTCGGCATTCGTCACAAGTTCTGAACGCGATCATTCGATGCACCGAGTCTGCCCTCCTCTTTCTGGATGAGTACACTGTCAGCGACGCTCGAAGGTCGCGGCGTCGAACTCATAGAGAGCACATGGACAAGCTGTTGGCATTGAGAACCTTGCTGGCGGTAGCGGAATCCGGCGGCTTCACGGCAGCCGCGCATGAACTCGGCAAGACGACGTCTTCCGTCATGCGGCTGATGGACGGACTCGAAGCGTCGCTCGGCACGTCGCTTCTGACACGCACGACGCGCAGCGTCACGCTCACCGACGCCGGCGTGACCTACGTCGAGCAAGTGCGCCAGGTGCTGGCCGATCTGGCGGGCGCCGACGATAGCGTCATCGACACCGGTATCGATCCCATGGGTTCGTTGCGCGTGAGCGTATCGGCAACTTATAGCCGGCTGCATATCGCCCCGCATATCGCGACGTTTCTACAGCAGCATCCGCGCGTGAACCTGGAATTGGTCGTGTCTGACAGTCACATGGATCTGGTCAGCGAGAAGATCGATCTGGCCTTGCGCGTTGGCGTGCCGACCGCCGACCCTCGTCTCATCGTGAAGCGGCTCGGCCACAGTGCGCGATGCGTCGTGGCAAGTCCGGCGTACTTGCAGAGGCGAGGCCATCCAAACACAGCTTCGGAACTCGTTGCACACGACTGTCTGCGGTTTGCGTATAAGCCCGGGAACCGGCAGAAGTGGGTATTCCGCTACCCTGACAGAAGCGAATCCGTCGATGTCGGCGGTCAATTGTTGACGAACAATCTCGACATGCTCGCGGGCGCGGCGCTCGGCGGGCTGGGCATCGCTCTGCTGCCGCAATGGCTCGTCGGGGCGTCGGTACGCGACGGATCGTTGACTGCCTTGTTCGACGGCGCGCAGGTCACGCCGGAAGGCGGCGACGCTTTCGTCTATGCGACTTACCTGCCTAACCGGCGTCATTCGCGGAAGGTGCATGCGTTCATAGACTTCGCACAGCGCGCGATTGCGGCGCCGGGTCATGCGGTCAGAACCGGGCCTTAGTCCGTCGATACCGCATCAAACAAACCGCGCCAGCATCGGCAACAACACCGGCACGACGAACGCCGTGAACACACCGTTCAGCCCCATTCCAAGCCCGGCAAACGCGCCCATCTCCTCGCTCACCTGAAACGCGCGCGCCGTTCCGATGCCGTGCGACGCCACGCCGAGCGCAAACCCGCGCGCCTCGACTTCGTTCACACGGAGAAGGTTGAGGATGCCCCGCGCGGCAACCGCACCGAAGACGCCCGTCGATATCACCAGCACCGCCGTGAGCGACGGCACACCGCCGACCTGTTTGGCAACCGCCATGGCGATAGGCGTCGTAGCCGACTTCGGCGCAAGCGATGCCACCGTCTGGCGCGATGCGCCCATGAGCGCGCCCACCGACACCGCCGAGACGATCGCCGTCAACGAGCCCGCCGCAAGGCTCACGATGATCGGCAACGCGAGCCGCCGCAGATTCGCAAGCTGCCGGTAAAGCGGCAACGCGAGCGCGACGGTCGCGGGTCCGAGCAGAAAATGCACGAACTGCGCGCCATCGAAGTACGTGTCGTACGGCGTGTTGCTGGTCTTTAGCACGACGACGACGATCGCCACCGCGATCAACACCGGGTTTGCCAGCGGATTGAATTTGAAGGCTGCGTAGATGCGCTGCGCAATGAGGTAAGCGAGCAGCGTGATCGTGAGCCCGAGCAGCGGCGTGGCCGCCAGATAGACCCAAATACCTCCGAGGCGTGGGATCGCGGTCATGCGGCGCCTTTCGTATCGTTGGAGAGGCGGCGCTGTCGGCGCAGCATCGCGCGCATGACGAGCGCGGTGACCGCAATCGCCAGCGTCGTGCTAACCGCGATGGCCACGACGACCGCGACGAGGTCGCCACTCAGCGCTTTCGCCGACACCATGATGCCGACGCCTGCAGGCACGAACAGTAGCGAAAGATGACGGAGTATTTCGAGCGCGGTGGGTTCGAGCGCGTTGGCGGCCTGCGGACGTATCGCGAGAAAGCCGAGCAGCATGAGCATGCCGACGACAGGTCCAGGAACGGGAATGCCGAACAAATAGGAGACGCCTTCGCCCAGACACTGGAAGACGAGCAAGGTGGCTAGCGCTGCGAGCATGGAGTCTGTGTGGTCCGATTGAGAGAACGCGTTGCGCCCGTATTCTAGTCAATCGAACTCCGATGCGCCGCGTGACGCATCGGATGCCTTGCCTGCGAAGAGACGTTATTTGCCTTGCGTGGCGCTGGCCGTGGCAGGTTCTTCGCTCGTGGAACTATCCGGGTCCTCGGCTTCCAGTTGAGTGCGTGCCTGCTCCCAGAATTCTTCGGCACGTCCATCGGGGCTGCCTTCTCGCTCCCATAGTTCATAGGCGCGGCGGCGAATGCGGTCCTGTTCCTTATGATCTTCCATGTCTTCTCCATGATTGGCTACGAACCGGCGCCGACGCGCTACCTAAAGTCGAAGCCCCGGCAATTGTGATTACCCTCAACAACGCTTATTGCCGCGATACCAGTCCGACCAACGAGGTCTTGTCATAGATCGCCACTTTCCAGCACGACGAAGCCGGATCGGCTGCGCGCCTGCTTGATCATCGCCGCCCGGCCGATTGCCGGCGCATGCCTGATGAACAGGGCGAGTTCGGGCTCGGATACACCTGGCACGCCGTGACGATCGCGCAAGGCGTCGTGCGTGACGGCTCCGCGGTGTTCCACGCCACGCACATTGAAGCGAAAGTTGACCGCTTCGGAAAAGCTGTCGTCGACCGCGCCGAATACGTCGGCGGAATCGATGTTCCTTTGGGCAGCGCTTTCCTCATCGACCAGGCCTTTCCCCTTCAGAAACTGGGAAAACTGGCGACCCATGTCGAATGACACGCGTTCGAAGTCCACGTTCTGAAGAAATGCGAATCTCATGGCTCTCTCCGTTGCAGCATTTGAGTTACGACAAGCAGGCGGCGTGCCGGGACGGACTTTCTCTCCGACGACTGTGCGCAAGCGCACGGCCGCGGTGCGTTTCACATGCATCGGAATACTGTGGATCGGGCTGCGAGCGACTACCGCTGTCGCTAGGCATGGCCATTGCAGAGCCGAGCCGTAACCGTCGCGTACGCTAAATCCAGAATCAGCGCCCTGAAATGACGCCGCGAACACTCATCCCTTTTTGCAAGTAAGGAACGCAACGATGACCGCAACGAAGAACCAGTACACGATGCAGGACCCGCTCAAGCAGTATCCCGGTCCCGACTTCGAGCGCCAGCCGCAGCCCGCGCCCGGCCTCGCTCGGGACATGAAGCCGCGTCCCGATCACGGCGAGGACAGCTATCAAGGGTTCGGCCGTCTCAAGGGCCGCCGCGCACTGATCACGGGCGCCGACAGCGGCATTGGCCGCGCCGTGGCGATTGCCTTTGCGCGTGAGGGCGCGGACCTCGTCCTCAATTATTTGCCGTCCGAGGAGCCGGACGCGCGCGAAGTGCTTGAACTCGTGCAAGCCGCAGGCGTGAAAGCCGTGGCGCTGCCAGGCGACATCGGCAGCGAAACCTTCTGCGGCGATCTCGTCAGCCGCACGGTTGCCGAACTGGGTGGACTGGATATTCTCGTCAACGTGGCGGGCAAGCAAACGTCGGTGGAAACCATCGCCGAACTGACGACAGAGCAATTCGAAGCCACTTTCCGCACGAACGTCTTCGCGATGTTCTGGCTGTGCAAGGCGGCGCTCCCGCATATGCCGCCGGGCGCGACCATCATCAATACGACGTCCATTCAGAGCTATCAGCCGAGCCCGTCCTTGCTCGATTATGCGCCTTCGAAGGCCGCGATCACTGCGTTCACGCATGCGCTCGCCAAACAGGTCGCATCGAAGGGCGTGCGCGTGAATGCGGTCGCACCGGGCCCGGTGTGGACGCCGTTGCAATCGAGCGGCGGCCAGCCGCAGGACAAGATCGAGGTATTCGGTTCCGAAGTGCCGATGAAGCGGCCCGGCCAGCCCGCCGAACTCGCGCCCATTTACGTGCTGCTTGCATCGCAAGAGTCTAGTTTCGTGACCGGAGAAGTCTATGGTGTGACAGGCGGCAATCACTTGCCTTGATGCCTCGGTGCGGGCGGGCGCGATTCGCGATCAACATTTATGATGCTCGTCATGGCTCTGGCGCCTCGACGCCAGAGCCGAACCGAACCGAACCATGCTCCCTTAGGCGAAGAAACCATGACCGAGATGCCCTACCGCAACGCGTTGATCATCGGAGCGGGCTCCGGCATCAGCGGATCGCTCACCCGGCTTTTGCGCGACGCCGGTCTGCCGGTCGTGATTGCCGCGCGCAACATCGACAAGCTGAAGCCGCTCGTCGATGAAACCGGCGCCATCGCCCTGACCGTCGATGCCGCCGATCCCGCTCAGGTCGAGCGGCTCCTTGCGGAAACCGAAGCGCGCATCGGCGCGCCGGAGATCGTCGTGTACAACGCGAGCGGGCGAGTGCGCGGTCCCATCGCAGAACTCGATCCGGCGGAGGTCGGGAAAGCGCTCGGCGTCACGGCGTTGGGCGCGTTCTACGCGGTGCAGGCAGCGGCGAAGCGCATGACGCCGGCGGGCAAAGGCGCCATTCTGCTGACGGGCGCGACAGCGGGTATCAAGGGCTTTGCGCTGTCCGCGCCTTTCGCGATGGGCAAGTTCGCGCTACGCGGTCTTGCGCAGAGCGCGGCGCGCGAACTGGCGCCGAAGGGCATTCATGTCGCGCATATCGTCGTCGATGGCGGCGTGCGGGCGGAGCATCGGCCTGATCCCGTGGACAAGCCCGACAGCACGCTCGATCCGGATGCCATCGCGCAAACTTATCTGGATTTGCTGCGACAGCATCGCAGTGCGTGGTCTTGGGAGATCGAGGTTCGGCCTTGGGTGGAGACGTTTTGAGGGGATTTTCCTTTCGATACCGACGCTCCCCATGAACCTCTCCTTCGAAGTCCTCCAGGCCCTCGACGCCATCGACCGCACCGGAACCTTCGCAAAAGCGGCGGAAGCGCTTCACAAAGTCCCCTCGTCGCTGACGTATCTTGTTCAGAAGCTGGAACTCGATCTCGGTGTGACGCTCTTCGACCGCACCGGGCGGCGCGCGACGCTCACGCAGGCAGGACGCCTCGTCGTCGATGAAGGCCGCCGTTTGCTCGAAGCCGCCGCCGATCTCGAACGCAAAGCCAAACGCGTGCAGCACGGCTGGGAAACGGAACTGCGGCTCGGCATCGACGAAATCATTCCGTTCGACATGTTGTGGAAGCCCGTCAGCGCCTTCTACAGTCTCAAGCTCGACACGCGCCTCGTGCTCTCCAAGGAAGTGCTCGGCGGTTCGTGGGACGCGCTGCTCACGCGCCGCGCGGATCTCGTCGTCGGCGCGGCAGGCGAGCCGCCGCTCATTCCCGATCTCATCGCCAAGCCAATCGGCTCGCTCAAGCATGTGTTCGTGGTCGCGCCCAATCATCCGCTCGCGTCGGCAAAAGCGCCGCTTTCCGCCGATACCGTTGCGCAGCACCGCGCCGTTGCCATCGGCGATACCTCGCGTGAACTCGCGCCGCGCACCATCGCCATCGGGCCGAATCAGGAAGTGCTCACCGTGCCGTCGCTCGAAGCCAAACTGCACGCGCAGTTGCAAGGCATCGCGGCCGGCACCATTCCCGAATGTCTCGCCGATGAACATCTCCGGCGCGGCACGCTCATCAGCAAGGAAGTCATCGGCATGCGAGATATCACGTACTTCTATCTCGCGTGGCGCAGCGATCGCGTCGGACGCGCGCTGCAATGGTGGGTCGATCAGCTCGACCGCCCGGACCTGATCGATGAAGCCGCGCATCAACGCATCGCGGCCGCGTGATGGCGATGCACGGCTTCCTTTCGTGCGAGGCAGCGGGTTAAGAACAGTTGCATACAGACAGGCACTGCGGTCAAACGGTTTAACCCTTTAGCGACATACAGGTGGTCGCGTAGATCGTCTGATGCGCTTATAAAACCAGACACATAGATTGATCACCAGCCCAATGCTTCCCCACGCGGCCCCGATAGTGGCAACGGCAATTCCTAATGCTGCAATGACATTGAGTTCAGGCGCTTCAACCGCCGTCCAAGCGGTCAATGTCCCGCCCGCAATTACGAGCGATGCCGCGGCCGCCCATACCAGAATCATCCGCCGCGTCTTTTGGCGCCGTAGGTAGATTATCTGAAGCACTGGATACATCAATCCGACGGCGTAAAAAGTTACCCAGATGAAGTTCATATCGAATTAGGTGACATTAGCGACCGTTCTGACGTGTTCCGGAAATTGAAACCGACTGAGATCCCACGAAATTGATGATATAGGTTTTGGCGTCGAAGAGGTTGCCAATTGCCCTGAGGAAGGTAGTCAGGGCCTCTTGGGGAAATGGCCGGTGTGAACTATCGGCGTCGAACGCGTCGGGTGCAAAAACAAAATCGCCGGTGAATGTATAGGTGTTTGAAGATGTTAGAACCAAGGTTCCACTGACCTGCCCTCCGACGCGACCCAGCACGCCCGCAGCCCAAAGATTGGTCGGCGCATGATTAAAGAGATTCGTGCTAAACGCCGCCGAAATAGGATATGTTCCCGGCCCCATGGCAGGATTATTTACAATATCCTTTATCGGTTGGAAATCGTCGATCGTCATCGTTAAATTGAGCGATCGCATGTTCATTGCCCTAGCTTGCCCGTTACCAGCAATCCAATAGTAGATCGCTGCGATGTCCATCAACGGTGTACCGTAGAATTGGAACTCCTGAATAGGCGGTTTCGTTCGCGATTGCGTGTAATACAAACCGAACATCGTAGCGGTAAACTGCGCCTGGGTTGGAAGAAACCCAAACGCATTCGCATTAATCAGCTGCTGATAGTTTCCTGCCGCTAACCATTGCGAAAACAAGCCCAGCGACTGGATTTGTCCAAAAATATAGCCTGCTGACCGCGCGCTAAGACCTTGGAAGAATGCGTCGAGCGCAGCTAACGCATTGCCTGAATTCGCAGCGGCAAAGACTCTTTCCCCATTGGCTATGACATTTGCCGCAAGCAAGTCAGGATTCGTTGGCGGTGAACCCGGCGGGGGACTCGGTGGGCCGTTAACATTTCCCCCGAGACCGTAGTAGGCATCCCCTTTAGGCGGATTCGCATACACCATGATCGGCGGTAGCATTCCTAAATCGACTGTTGGAGCAGCAAATACCCTTGCTACTGGAAATAGCGAAGTGGCTGCACCTGCAACACTTCCCAGCACAAGGGTTCGACGATTTTTATCCGGGATTTGATTGAGCGAATCTAAAATCATTGAGCTGTATTCAGGTAGACTGACTTTCTGTTCTTTCAAAGGTTGCCTCTATGATCGAAATGAATTTATTGCGTTGTCTTATCGCGAGAATAAGCGATCCGTAGACGGCGCTTACTACATTTCGGTAAGATTATTGCCGTATTAATTTCATTCCGAAGAATTGAACATTTAAAATCACCACGCATATGCGTGGGTCATGTTGCTCGTCAAAACAACACGACAAAACGGCTTTACTTATGTCGATTAAAACCGCGTAATCCGAGGTGTGCTCTCCTGCGACTTAATCATCTTCAGCCAGCTAAAATAAGAGGGCTTTTTAATGATTCGTTGTTTCGAATTTTATGATGTCAGCATCTACAATCTTTGTATGCGCCAATGCTAAGGCAGAAAAATAATAAAGCACAAACTCCAATCACTACCATGAGGTTTGTCTTATTTTTTCAGCCAAAATATTTCCCGCTTAATTGATGGCGCTCATTGAATGCAAGCGAATTTGTTGGTTAAAACATTAGTATGTATGTCGGGTGTCAGCGTCTAATTGGAAAGAGCCGCTTTAAGGCCAACAAATCGATCTTTTACTTATCAGTTAGCGTGCGTGCTTCGATCCCGAATGTCTCGCCGATGAACATCTCCGGCGCGGCACGCTCGTCAGCAAGGAAGTCATCGGCATGCGAGATATCACGTACTTCTATCTCGCGTGGCGCAGCGATCGCGTCGGACGCGCGCTGCAATGGTGGGTCGATCAGCTCGACCGCCCGGACCTGATCGACGACGCCGCGCATCAACGCATCGCGGCCGCGTGATGGCGATGCGGTTCTGAAAGGCGTGCGGCGGACGCATCGCCGCATGGCGCTCGCGTGAGATCGGCTCAACGCCGCCTTCCATCGAATGCGCCGAATCGAACGCGTTCTTAGCGTATTCAGAGGGCGCAGAGCCGCGCACAAGTTTGTCCAACTCGCGCGCCAGAGCAAGCAGATGACTCAGCGCCTCGCTTCCCTCGAATCCGCGGAATCCGCCGAATCCGCTGAATCGCACGCGGTCTTGAGCGTGTTCAAAAGGCGCAACGCCGCGCGAAAATCGTCCCACTCGCGCCATTGCGAAAAGCGCGCGCACGCCGTTTCCAGCACCGTCACGGCCTGCGCATTGCGGCCGCTCACATGCAAGTGACGCGCGTAGCTCGTGGCCGCGGTCAGATAGAACGAATCGCTATCCTGCATCGACGCCGTTTCCAGCGCGGACGCAAAGCAGACTTCCGCATCGAGCGACACGGCCTCGCTCGGCGGCCCCATCAGCAGAAGCTCGCCCTGCGTGCGCAAGAGTTCGCTCGCATACCACGCGTCGCCGTTGTCGTTGCAACGCTTGAGCGCGCGCACGGTCGTGTCGATGGCTTCGCCGTGCTGTCCCGCCTGCCCGAGCGCACGCGCATATTGCGCGGCAAGCATGGAGCGCGGCGCGTTGAAGCCGAGCGTATCGAGTTCCTTCAAGGCCGCGTCGAACGCTTGAAGGACGTCGGGCGTGATGTCATCGAGCGAAATCAGGTACGCGTCGAATGCCGCGCCGCACGCCTGCGCAACGTTCAAACCCGTGCGCATCGAAATCCGAAGCAGCATGTCGATAGCCTGCCGCGCCGCCTCCCGTTCGCGCGAGAGCAACGCCAGCGGGATGCGCGCTTCGATCAGCACATAAGCGGTCACGATAGCCTGCTCGGCGGCGCATGCATCCACGACGCACGCTTCGGCCAACCGCCGCGCCTCGTCGCGCGCGCCTTGCAGCCAGAGCACGCGAGCAAGCGTGGCCTCCCCGACGATCCGCTGATCGACCGATCTCCCAAGCGGCATACGCGTCTGCAAGCGCGCCGCATGCTGCAGAAAGTGTTCGAGCGATGCCCGCGCCTTCGCCTGTTCGCCCGCATAGTGGGAAGCAATGCCGAGCAGCCGGTAGCCGAGCAGCACATCGGTCGATTCCGGCTCGGCGTCGGTGGTCTGCGAATCGGCGGCGAGTGCCGCGAAGCGCCGGGCGAACGACAACGCGCTGCGCACTTCGCCCGCGCTTTGGCTCGCGTTCCACATGCCCCAGAGCGCGCGCGCCTCGAAGACGCGATCCGCCAGCGCCAGCGACAACGCCAGCACTTCCGACCACAACGCGCGAGTCTCCTTGTCCGGACCATGCACATAGACGAGCGCGGCAGCAAGCGCCGCCTGCAGACGCATCCGCACGCGCATGCAGCGATGCGAGAAAGCTTCCGCCTCGCGTCCGGTTTGCAGCGCGGCAAGCGAGCGCCGCGCCCACACGCAGCATTCCTCGACGAGCGAAAGTTCGAACAGCAGCGAGACGAATTTCACGCACAGCGTTTCCGCCAAAATGGCATCGCCTTTGGGCGAAAGCGTCCATGTCAGCGCGGCGCGCAGGTCGCCGAGCATGTCGCGCATGCGCCGTTGCCAACCTTCGGAGTGATGTCCGCCGCCATGCTGCGCGTCGTCGTTCAAAAGGCTCGCGAAATGATTGGCGTGACCGAGCGATACGCGTTGCCGCTCGCCGTTGTCATCGAGTTTTTGCAAAGCATAGGCGCGCGTCGATTCCAGCAGACGATACGCCGCGCGGCCATTCCCCGTCTGCCGTGCGACGAGCGATTTCTCCACGAGTCCCGATACCGCCGCGATCACATCGAACTCGCGCAATGCATCGTCGCCGACGATGGCGACCGCCGCTTCCATCGAAAAGTCCGCCACGAAAATGCCGAGGCGGCGCAGGGTCGTGCGTTCGGCGTCATCGAGTAAGGCGTGGCTCCAGTCGAGCGTCGCGCGCAAGGTCTGATGCCGTGGCAGCGCCGTGCGATTGCCGCCGGTGAGCATGCGAAAGCGGTCATCGAGATGCGCCGCAAGCGTTTCGACACCGAGTATCGTGGCGCGCGATGCAGCCAGTTCGATGGCGAGCGGTATGCCGTCCAGCCGCCGGCAAACGGTGCCGATGAGTTCCATACTGCGTTCATCGCACGAAAAGCGCAGGTCGATGGCGCGCGCGCGAGCCAGAAACAGTTGCACGGCGCTGCATCGCTTTATGTCGACGCCCGAGGCGCTTGGCGCGGGCACGCTGAGTGGCGCGACCCAGTAAAGATGCTCGCTCACCACCTTGAGCGGTTCGCGGCTCGTGGCCAGCACGCGAATGGAATCGCTCACCGTGCAAAGCGCATCGGCGAGACTCGCCGCAGGCGTGAGAACGTGTTCGCAGTTATCGAGCAGGACGAGCATGCGGCGCTCGCGCAATTCCTGCGCGATGACGGCAAGCGAGCGCGACCCCGCCGCCGGATTGATGCGAAGCGTGCCGGTGAACGCCGCCAGCACGCTTGGCAAATCTTGCGCGGGCGAAAGCGAAACGAGATACACGCCGTCGGGGAAGCGGTCGAGCGAGCGCCGTCCGGCTTCGATGGCAAGCCGCGTCTTGCCGATCCCGCCCGCGCCGATCAGCGTCACATGCCGCGCCGCTTCGAGCGCGAGCAGGATATCGGCGATGGCGGTATCGCGTCCGACGAGCGGGGAGGTATTCGAAGGCAGGTTGTGTGCAACGCCGGCGTTGGCGACGCTCGTGGGCGCATCGGCCGGTTGCCTCGTCCTGACGAGCCGGTAACCGCGTCCCGAGACGGTCTGGATCAGCACGCGGTTCGCGCCCAGCACCTTGCGCAGCGCCGACATGTGCACCTGCAGATTGTTCTCTTCGACGAGCGTATCCGGCCATACCGCCGCGAGCAGGTCGTTCTTCGAGACGAGCGCGCCGTCGGCGGCCACGAGCACGGCGAGAATATCGAACGCACGGCTTCCGAGTCGAACAGGTTCGTCATCGAGCAGCAATTGCCGACGCTCGAGATCCACCTGAAGCGGTCCGATGCGAATCATGCGCAATGGTCCAGCATATGAAGGTTTGAACGTAGCCCCGGTGCCGCACCCAAAATTCTGGCGCCTGGAAAGTGCCCCCGAAGCATAGAGCACCCGCCTTCTCCCATGTTTGGAAAAAACCGGGCTTATCGTTCAATAATTTTGCACATGCGTTTTGCACATGCGGCGCAGCGTCGAACCTAGTCGGGCAACGCGGAAGCCAAGATCATGGCGCGTGCATTGCCCAACGAAGCGCTGCGCCGTTGCGGCTTGTAGACGATATCGCCACGCACGATCCCCGCGCCCGTGAGCGCGCAACGGCCAATCTTGCGCGCCTGGCAACGCACCCAGACCTGATCCGCATAGCGGCAACGCGTCGCGTCCTGCCAGAGAATCGCGATGGTTCTCGACGACAGGCGCTCCAGCACCTCGATGCGCGCATGGTCCGCAAACGGCTGCGTCTCGCGTCCGCGCATGCGCTTCAAGGCTTCCAGCGCCGCACGATGCGCCATGTCGTTGCCGCCTTGCAGCGCATCGATCACATGCGTCCAGACCGCGCCGCGCGTGAGATTCGCGATCACCTCCGCCCCTCTTGCGGCACGTGGCGGCAGGGTTCTACGTTCTGCTACGAGGGCTTCTGGCATCGCGCATCTCCGCGTGGTCAGGCGCCGGGCGCGTCAATGGCCCGGATCGCCTTCGTAGTTGACGGGCACCCACTCGTAGCGGGCGCCCTCCTTTCTCACATGTCCCAAACCCGGAAACGCGATGTGCGCCGCCGCCACGAGATCGCCCTCGCGCGCCACGAGATCGAGCGCGGCGCGGCGCGAACGGCGCGCGGCCGGTGCATCGGTGTCGTACTCGACAAACGCCTGCGGATTGCGCAACTGAATGCTCGCCACGTGGATCACGTCGCCCCACGCGAGCATCGTCTTGCCGCCGCTTTCGATGCGATACGTCGTGTGTCCCGGCGTATGACCCGGCGTCGCGATGGCGCGAATGCCGGGTTCGAGTTCGACATCGCCCGAGAACGGCACGAAACGGCCCGCCGCCACGTAAGGCGCGACGGATGCGCTCGCGGCATCGAAGAAAGTCGAGAGAAACGCAGGCGCCTTCGGCTTGTTCGCGGCATCGAGCCAGTAGTCCGCCTCGGTCCGGTTTACGCGCAGCACGGCGTTTGGAAACGCCATCGCGCCATCGACGATGACGCCGCCCACGTGATCCTTATGCAGATGCGTGAGCAGAATCTCATCTACGTCTTCCGGCCGATACCCCGCCGCCCGCAGGTTCGCCATCATCCGGCCGCAGCACGCGCCGTACAACACGCCCGCGCCGGAGTCGATCAGAATCAGCTTCGCGCCCGTGTTGACGAGGAACGCGTTGATCGAGCCTTGAACCGGCGCATCGAGGAAATCGCGCCGCAAGTCCTCGGCGATTTCCTTCTTCGATACACCCTCCACCACCGTATCGATGGGAAAAGGATGCGTGCCGTCGGACAGCGCCGTGACTTCGAATTGCCCGAGCATCAGGCGATAAAAGCCCGGCCCTTGCGTGCCGACCATCGGCGCGCGGGCGAATGCCGCGTCCGTCGTCATGAAGGCGCTGACGCAAAGCACGAGGCATCCGAGACTTCTCCACTTCGACATGAGCGTTTCCCTTGCACGCACCGGTTCTCACGAAGCATAGCCACGCATAAATCGGCAGACGCGCTAATCGTCCTTAAATGTTATTAATCGGCGGTGACCGACAAGCTCAGATACGCATGAATCTGACTGACCACCGCCGCGCCGTCGCCGACCGCGGAAGCCACGCGCTTGGCCGATTCCGAGCGCACGTCACCAACCGCGAAGATGCCCGGCACGCTCGTCTCCAGCGCGAAGCGCAGCCGCGTGCCGTGTTCCGTGCGACCCGATCCCGTCATCACGAAGCCGCGGTTGTCGAGCGCGACGCCGCTCGCCGCGAGCCAGCGCGTCTCCGGGTCCGCGCCGATGAAGAGGAACAGATGCCGCGTCGCGATGGCCTCGTCACGTGCCTCGTCCGCATGATGGACGCGAACGTGCGTGAGGCCCGCCTCGTCGCCTTCGAGGCCGCTCAACGTGCAGCGCGTGCAGAGCATCACGTTTGGCAGGGAGGCAATGCGGTCGATCAGATACCGCGACATGCTCGCGCTCAGGCTTTCGCCGCGCACGAGCACCCGCACGCTGCGCGCGAAGTTGGCAAGAAAGACGATCGCCTGACCGGCCGAATTGCCGCCGCCGATCAACACGATGTCCTGCCCCTTGACGAGCCGCGCCTCGATGGTCGACGCCCAGTAGTACGTGCCGCGCCCTTCGAAGCGGTCGAAGTCCTCGACGTCCGGCTTGCGATACGCCGCGCCGCTCGCCGCCACGATCGTGCGTGCGCTCACGCGCTGGCCATCGGTGAGCGTGACGACGAAGACGTCGTTCTCGGGCGTGACGCACGTCACCTTGCCCGGAATGGCGAGGTGCGCGCCGAACTTGAGCGCCTGCTGAAACGCGCGGGCCGCCAACGCCTGGCCCGAGATGCCGGTGGGAAAGCCGAGATAGTTTTCGATCCGCGCGCTCGCGCCCGCCTGACCGCCCGGCGCGCGCTGATCGAACACGGCCACCGAAAGCCCTTCGGTGGCCGCATACACCGACGCCGCGAGCCCGGCCGGTCCCGCGCCGACGATAGCGACATCGTAGATATGCGAAGGCTCGAACGCCGGCACGAGTCCCAGGCACGACGCGAGTTGCGCCTCGTCCGGCGCGCGCAACACGTAGCCGTTCGGGCAGAAGACGAGCGGGAAGTCGTCCGGACCGGTCGTCATGCCGGAGAGCAGCGTCACCGCTTCGGGATCGGTGCGGGCATCGACCACGGTTGCCGGGTGCGCGTTGCGGCGCAGGAAGCCTTGCAGACGGATCAGCCGCGCATCGTCTCCATTGCCGACGATGATCGGCCCGAGCCCCTGCTCGATCAATCCGAGCCGCCGCAGGATCAGCGCACGCATGATGTGCTCGCCGAGTTGCGCGTCGGCGACGATCAGCGCGCGCAGCTTGTCGGGTTCGATGACGAGCGTTTCGGCGTCGGTGAGCGCGACGCCGTCGATCAGCGCGGGCTTGCCCGAGAGTTGCGCCATCTCGGCCATGAAATGCCCGTCGTCGTGTTCGGTGACGAGCGTGGAGCGCCCGAAGCTGTCGCGCGAAGAGATACGCACGCGCCCCTTCAGCAACACGAAAAGACCGAGCGCCACCTTGCCCGTTTCGAATATCATGTCGCCTTTTTTGAACGACATGGGCCGCGCGAAACGCCGCACGCTTTCGATCTCGGTATCCGAAAGACGCGGAAACATCTGGTGCTGACGAAATTCAAGCGAGGAAAAAGGCACTTCGAGTTCGGATGGCGTCGCGGCACGCCCGAACGGCCTCGGTAGATCGGAATCGCTCATGACTCAGGCTCCATCGAATGCTTTACCAGCCGAACTTGAGTTCGGCGCCCACGTAGTCGGCATTGCTCGCGCCGAGATCGCGCAAGGACGAGCCGACTTGAAAATGCACGGCCTCGACCGAGGCCACGAGATTCGCCGCGACGTTATAGTCCGCGCGCACTTGCGTATAAAAGCCGGTCCAGCGCGAGCCGCGCCCGGCTGTTCCCGGCACGACCGCCGAGCCTTGTCCATAGACGGCGTCCGCGGTGGTCTCACGCCATTGCAAGCCGACGCCCGCGAGCAGCGAGAGCTTGCTGTTGGGCTTGAGCGTGAGCGACGGCTTGATATGAATCAGGTTGGTGTATCCCGTGTAGCCCGCGAGCGTGAAGTAATAGCCGTTCGGAAAGAGCGGATTGAACGTGCCGACGCGCCCATCGCCCGGATGACGGTCGCCCGAGGCGGCATCGATCTGAATGCCCAGACGCGGGGTCCAGGGCGCCGCCGCCAACGTGTAACCGGCGAGCGAACCCACGGCCCATGCGCTGATCGTCTTCTCGCCGACATGACCGCTTTGATACATGCCTTCCACGTCCCAGTCGATATGCGAGACGTTGCCCGCGTATCGCATGTCAAAAACATCGCGATGCTCGTCGCCGCTGGCATCGAGAAAGCGCGCATTGCTGCGGTTATAGCGCGAGTAATACGCGGACAGATCACCCGGCCCCACGCCCTGACGTTCGACGCGCGCGCCGCTGAAGGTGAGATGACGATTGGAGACATCGTCGAAATCCGTGTTGAAGCGATACTGCACCGGCTGCGTTGCATAGGCGATCCAGCGCCACGGACCGGTCTCGTAGTCGCCCCAGAAACCGTCGAAAGCCTGCCGCACGTTCGGGCCGTCGCGCACCGATACGAAGCGCTGCAAGTCGAACGCCATCTCCTGCCGCCCCGCGCGCAATTTGACGAGCCCGCCCGCGAGCGGATGCGTGAACGCAATGAACGCCTGACGCAGATCGAGCGGATTCTTGTCGACGGAGGTCACGTTGTCCTTGCCATACGGACGCGCGTCTTCCAGTTGCGTGAACACTTGCACATAGGGGCCGAGATGCACATCGGCGTGGACTTCGAGACGTTGCAGCACGTAGGTATCGTCGCGGCCGGAGCCTAGGCCGAAGAGCGGCGCGTCGTTCATCTCGACGCGTTCTCGCAGCACCGCTCCGAGCGACACATACGCGTCCGGATTGCCGAACAGCGGAATGTACTTGAGCGCGTCGAGCGGGCGTTTCGGCACGCAAGGCAGACCGAGCACGGACCAGTCTTCCTGCCAGCGATTGAACTTGATCGCCGGGCGAGCGCACGATGCCCCTGGCGCGGCGCTGGCGTTGGTATCGTCGCCTGCGCTGCCGAGCGCCGTATCCGCTGCGGATACGGGCAGCGCCGCCGCGATCCCCGTGCCGATCAAGAACATACGCAGCGAACGCAGCGCACGGCAGCGTCTGGAACGATCAGCGGCCATCGTGGATTTCGGCGATATATCCGCCCGGGAACTCGACCATCGCCGTCTTGTAGCTTGCGCTCGCATAAGCCGGGACCAGCACCTTCGCGCCTGCCGCTTGCGCACGTTGCAGGGTCGCGGCGAGGTCATCGACACCATAGCCGGTCGTTTCCTTGCCGAACGGAAACGGCAGCTTGCCATCGGTCACGAAGACGACCATGCGCCCGAAATTCGAGTCGATGCGAATCTGCCGGAACGTCTCGCCCGGTTTGCCGATCACGCCCGCATCGGCACGCGCATTGTCCGAGACCACCTTGCCATGAGAAAAGCGCAGCCAGCGGCGCACGAAGTTATTTGCTTCGTAACGCGAGACATAGACGCGGTTGTCGGGCACGCTTTGCAGCGGCGCGTAGTTCGGCGCCTTGGTGTGCCAGTAGAGCTGCATGACGAGGCCGCCCGGCCACTGGATGATCGCGTCTTTGCCGATGGGGTCGTCGAACGGTTCGACGATCACGTCCGCGCCCGCCGCGCGCGCGGCCTTCACGGCGTCGTCGATATCGGTCACGAGATAGCCCGTGCGCTCGTTGCCGAACGGATAAGGCACGGGCGTTTCGAAGCCGAACACGGACAGCATGCCCACGGGCGTCTGCACGTATTGCGAAGCCGTCTTGCTCGGCGTGGGCGTCACGGTGAAAACCGCCTTCTGCGATGCCTTGCCGCCGAAGGTCGCGAGAAAGCTCTGCACGAAGGTATCGACATCGGCGGATGCGACGTAGACGTGGGTCGTATCGTATTGCGGACCGACCGCGACTCGACCCTTGATGGCGGACGCAGCGGTAGCGTCATGCGGACCGGCATCCGCGAACGATGCGAGAGGCGCAATGCCGATGAGAAATGCCGCCGCGATGGCGCTTGAGCGAACGAGCTTGATCATGTCGATACTCATTGATGTTTGAAGTGAGCGAACCGTAAGTCACGCCGCCCGGGCAACGCGCGGCGGCCATGCGAGCAACAGAAGCAGCGCGATGGGCAAGATCAGGCCGTAGAACGAGAGATGCACGAAGGCGAGCGCGCCGCCCACCGCGCCGATAGCAAAGGCAAGCATGGCCGTGAGCGTGGCGCGCAAACGCGCAAGCACTTGCGGCCCTTCTGCATGATGCGAACCGCGATGCGCGAGATCGACCAGATCGAGCACGATCTGCGTGACATTGCCGGTCATCACTGTGTTGGGCAGCCCGGGCTTCTGCAAGACTTTGGGGCGCGCGTTCTGCACGCCCATTGCGGTGGCGCCCAACACGCCGCAGAGCAGCACCATGCCCGATGAAGCGTCATCGATAGGCAACGCGAGCAGTCCTGTGCCGAAGAACGCGAACAACAGCAACGCTTGCCACAGATGCAATGCTGCGGCGATGTAGGCGTCGCCACGTGCCTTCATGATCTTTGCCGCCACGCTCGCCGATCCCACGCCGACGATGAACGCCGGAAACGCCAGCAGCTTGAGCAGCACGCCTTGCCCCACGCCCGCGACCTCCGCGCCGATCAGCACGAAGTTGCCTGTCACATGCGCCGTGAAGAGGCCGAACAACGCGACGAATCCCAGCGTATCGACGTATCCCGCTATCAACGCGAGCACCGTCTCTTCATGCTCTTTCAAGGGACTTCTCCGGTGAAACCTCAGCCGCCTTCACGCGACGTGCCTGCCTTGTCCTTCGATACGACGTTCACGCTTTCGGTTTGCGCGAAGAACTGCGACTTCACGACCGGTATTGCGTGTTCGCCGAGCACCATGCCGAGCAGTCCCGCTAGCGCGATCAAGGGCGGCGCGGGTGACTGCACGCGCAAGAGCCAATAAAGCAGGCCGACCGCGAAGCCCACACCGAGTGAAATGACATAGCCCATGTTCTCTGTCCCATCCTTTCCTAAAGAAGAAACGCTGTCTCTCCCTTAAGGGAAAGCCTAGCAAGCCGATTGATAATTGGCCTTGGATAAAGCTTAAAAAACCTTAAGACCTCAAAAGGTCAATTGATGAAAACGCTTCACGCCCTCGCGAATCCATCCGAAAAGACTGCTATGTTCCGATGCCTGCCCGGCAGGCGCCGCGCGCAACATCTGGTCGCTCGCGCGATGCTCGGAAAGCAGCCTGCACATCTCGCTCGTGACCTCGGGACGTCGCGCGAGAATAGGCGTGAGCGCCTCCTTGTCGAGCCGGTACACGACGACGCGCGTCGTCGCACGCACGGTCACATCGCTTTGCACGCCCGCGAGAATGCCGGATTGACCGATGGAATCGCCGGGCGCAAGTCTTCGCACTTCGAGATCGTGCGATGCTTTCGGCACCGTCACGCTTGCCACGCCACGCGCAATGATGTGCAACGCCTGACCTTCGTCGCTGCCCGCTGCAAACACCGTTTCGCCCACTTCGAAAACATGACGTGTGAGGCGTTTGGAGAGCTCGTTCAGTTCGTCCGCATCGAGCGTATGAAAGATGGTCACGTCGCGCAACAACACGAGCTTCTCGTCGATGGCTTGCGTCGTTTGCCGTGGCGCCGACAACGGACGCAACACGACCGCACGCGAACCTAGATGCCGATGCGCCAGATCGAAGAGATCGCTGCGCACCGAAACTTTCTTGTCGAGCGAATCGACGTAACAAAGAATCTCGTATTCGATGGCGTCTTCGGTCGCGCGCCGCACACTTACGACCGGCGCGGGACGGTCGATAACGTCGATGCAACTTGCTGCGGCATCGCCGAGCGCATCGAGCACGACAGCGGGACGCACCGATGGATCCACCGAGAGCACGACGCTGATGCCGTTCGTATCGAACGGCTGATTCGAATTAACGATGTTCGTGCGCGCCGCGACGCTGTTCGGGATCACGACGATGTTGCCCTGCCCGTTGAGCAGGCTCGTCGCACGCCAGTTGCTCTCGACGACCTTGCCTTCGGCATCGCCGATAGTGATCCAGTCGCCCAGACGAAACGGCTGCGTCGCGTTGAGCACGATGCCCGAGAACACATCGTTGAGCGTGCTTTGAATTGCAAGGCCGATGACAATGGCCACCGCGCCCGAGGTCGCCAGCAACCCGCGCACGGGCAACTGCAACACGAACGCAACGGCCGCGACCGCGGCAGCCAGATAGACGAGCGCACCGAGCACGTCCTGAAAGAGCCGCTCCTTGTGCCACGCTTCGGGCAGCACGATGCGGTCGAGCATGATCGTGACGAGCCGCGCGCCTTGCAGCCACCACATCAACTCCAGCACTTGGGCAAGCAGATGCCGCAGCGGTTCGTTGGGCCAGGGCGCCGCAAAGAGCGGATTCATGCCGTGCGCGAACAACACCCACGTCGATAACGCGAACATGGACGCACGAAACGCGAGCCGCATAGGCTCGCTTCTGCGGTCCATGAAGCGCCACGCGAGGAAGTCTACGACGAGTATCGCGATGCCGAAGAGCAGGCCATCGGTCAGGGTCGGCATCGCGTCACTCGCCCTTGTTCAAAACGCGAAACAACTGCATCCCAGCGCGCCCCAGAAGCCGTTCGAGTCGCTGACAGGTACGTTCTTGCGCCACGCGAAACCGTGCGCATGCGCATGCACGTTGCAAAGATTCACGCAACCGTCCACGCAGGCAACCGCGGTCGGCTTGTAACGGCTATAGCCGCCGAACTCCGCCACCGGCGACCATGACGGACTCACCGGCAAGTCCGGGGGACCGTATGGGGTGAACTCGTCGCTCGCATAGACGACCTTGCCGCCCACCACGGTCATGACCGAATCGAGAAACTTGATGCGGCTTTCATCGACGGTGAAGAAGTCTTCCGATAGCACCGCGAAGTCCGCGTACTGCCCCGCGACGAGCGCGCCCTTGCGATCGTCCTCGCTTGAAAACCACGCGCTGCCAACGGTATAACGGCGCAATGCTTCCATGCGGTCGAGTTTGTTCGCGCCGTCGTACATGGCCGTGCCGCCGACCGTCTTGCCCGACACCATCCAATAAAGCGAGACGAACGGGTTGAAGCTCGCCACGCGCGTGGCATCGGTGCCCGCGCCCACGGGCAGACCGGCATCGAGCATGTGGCGGATAGGCGGCGTGCGCTTCACGGCTTCCTCGCCGTATCGTGCGATGAAGTACTCGCCCTGATACGCCATGCGATGCTGGATTGCGATACCGCCGCCAAGCGCCTTTACACGGTCGATATTTTTCTGCGTGATGGTCTCGCAATGATCGAAAAACCAGCGCAAGCCATCGAAGGGAATGTCGGCATTCACACGTTCGAACACATTGAGGAAGCGTTCGATCGATTCGTTATAAGTGGCATGCAGACGGAACGGCCAGCGGTTTGCAACGAGCAGACGCACTACCGCTTCGAGTTCGGTTTCGAGCGTGTCGGGCAGGTCGGGGCGCGGTTCCAGAAAGTCTTCGAAATCAGCCGCCGAGAACACCAGCATTTCGCCTGCGCCGTTCACGCGCAGGAAGTCGTCGCCTTCGCCGGGCTTCGTCATCTTCACCCACTTCGCGAAGTCTTCAATCTCCTTCTTTGCGTTCTGCGTGAAGAGGTTGTACGCGATACGCACGGTCAATTCGTTGTGCTTCGCCAAGTCCATGATGACAGCGTAATCGTCGGGATAAGCCTGATATCCGCCGCCTGCATCGATCGCGCTCGTCACGCCAAGACGATTCAACTCACGCATGAAGTGGCGCGTGGAATTGCGCTGCTCGTCGGGCGGCAGCTTCGGACCCTTGGCGAGCGTCGCGTAAAGAAGGCCCGCGTTGGGCCGCGCAATCAGCATGCCGGTCGGATTGCCGCGCTTGTCGCGCTGAATTTCGCCGCCGGGCGGATCGGCTGTTTCCTTCGTATAGCCGACCGCGCGCAAGGCCGCCGCGTTGAGCAATGCGCTGTCATACAGATGCAGGATGAACACCGGCGTGTCCGGTGCAATCGCGTTGATCTCTTCGAGCGTCGGACCACGGCGCTCCGCAAACTGAAATTCGTTCCAGCCGCCGACCACGCGCACCCATTGCGGGGCGGGCGTGCGTGCAACCTGCTTCCTCAGCATGTCGAGCGCGTCCGCAAGCGACGGAACGCCATCCCAACGCAACTCCATGTTGAAGTTGAGGCCGCCGCGTATGACATGCAGATGCGAATCGTTGAGGCCGGGAATCACGGTGCGCCCGTTGAGATCAATGAGGCGCGTCGCGTCGTTCGCATGACGCATCACGACTTCACGCGATCCTGCTTCGATGACCTTGCCATCGGCAACGGCGAGTGCATCCGCGAACGAACGCTTGTCGTCCTGCGTGGCTATCTTGCCGTTGAAGAATACGGTATCGGCGCGCGCGGGCGTGCCTGAACCCGTGCCTGAGCTCGTGCTTGAATTCATGGGCGTTCTCGTGTGAGGCGTGCCGCGACGCGGCGCTTGCTGGAAGCCGGCGCGATGAACTTCGCGCCAGCCTTTTCGATACCACTGCGAGCTGAATCAGCCCGCTTCGCTTGCGTGTTCGCCGAGAATCGATTTCGCATAACGCACGCCGATGCCATACGCGCTATGCGACTTGAGAATGTCCATGCAACCTTCGTAAGTCTCGGTGCGGCCCCAGTCGCGTTGCAGTTCGAACATGAACTGAAGCGACGTCATTGGCACCGCGCCGGCCTGGATGATTCGCTGCACGGCGCGTTCGTGCGCTTCGTGCGTGATGTCGCCACAAGCATCGGTCGGGACGTAGATTTGATAGCCTTCCGCGATCATCTGCACGGTCGGAAACGTCACGCATACTTCCGTCCAAAGACCCGCGAGCACGATCTTCTTGCGGCCCGTCGCTTCGATTGCTCGGCGAAAGCCCGCGTCTTCCCACGAGTTCATCGAGGTACGGTCGACCGGCTGCTGCTCCGGAAACACGCCTTGCACTTCGGGCACCATGTCGCCGCTAAAGGTTTTGGCGGCAACGGTAGTGAGAATGGTCGGCACCTTGAACAACTTCGCCGCCTTGGCGATAGCCTGCACGTTATGCAGGATGGTGGTGCGTTCATGCGAGGTCGTGCCAAAAAACATCTGCGGCTGATAGTCGATCAGCGCAACCGCGCAGGTATCCGGGGTCAATAGTTCTTGCGGCATTTGCAGGCTCCGTTGGAAAAGATGCGGCAGTCAGGACGAACATGCCGTGCTCGGGTGAGCGGCTGGAAGGATTGAGATGGATGATAGCCACGCGTCTTCGCCGAGTCCTTGAAAAATCCCTTAATTGTTCTTAACGAATATTCGCTAAGAAAATGCACTTCAATTTTTCGCGCGTGGGATTTTCAGGAAATGAATTTCAGGACTTCGCCTTTCGCTGGCGGGAGCATGCACCGCGATTAAACCGCCTTAAGAACAATTAATCTTTTCTCAAGTTCAGGCGTCTTCCACGCGGCTAAGATTCGGTCCACGCGTCGCGCTCAAGGAATGATTCTTAGCGCACGCGCTCGACCAACATCGCTAAAGGACACGCCATGAGCACCGTAAAGACCAAGGACGGCACGAATATTTTTTATAAGGACTGGGGCAGCGGCAAGCCGGTGGTCTTCTCGCATGGCTGGCCGCTTTGCGCGGATGCATGGGACCCGCAAATGCTGTTTCTGGCGCAGAAGGGATACCGAGTCATTGCGCATGACCGTCGCGGTCATGGCCGCTCCGACCAGACTTCGGAAGGCAACGACATGGACACGTATGCGGACGATCTCGCCGCCGTGCTCGACGCGCTCGATCTGAAGGACGCCATGCTCGTCGGCCATTCGACGGGCGGCGGCGAGGTTGCGCATTACATCGGACGTCATGGCAGCGCGCGCGTCTCGAAGGCCGTGCTGATCGGAGCCGTGCCGCCGATGATGCTCAAGTCCGAGAGTAATCCGCTCGGCTTGCCGATGTCGGTGTTCGACGGCATCCGCGACAATACGGCTTCGAATCGCTCGCAATTCTTCAAGGATCTGGCCGTACCGTTTCTGGGCTACAACCGTGACGGCGCGAAGGTCATACAAGGCAACATCGACGAGTTCTGGCGGCAGGGCATGATGGGTTCGATCAAAGGCCAGTACGAGTGCATCAAGCAATTCTCGGAAGTGAACTACACCGATGATCTGAAGAAAATCGACATTCCCACGCTCGTTTTGCATGGCGACGACGATCAAATCGTGCCGATAGAAGCGTCGGGACGACGCACGGCGGAGATCGTGAAGAACGCGACGCTAAAGGTTTATGCTGGCGCGCCGCACGGCATGTGCACGACGGAAGCCGATCGCGTGAATACGGATCTGCTGGCGTTTTTGCAAACCTGATGCTTCACGAGACATGCTCGCTACGAAGCGAGCATGTCAGCCGACCGAATAGTCAGTACCGCGCTTAATCCCGGATGCTTATCGGCGAATTCGAGTTTGCCGTGATGCAACGTCGCCACCGCCTTGACGAGCGCGAGCCCAAGTCCCACACCGGGCGTCCCACGGCTCGCGTCGCCGCGATAGAACCGCTCGGTGACCTTGTGCTTTTCCGCGTCGGGAATACCGGGGCCATCGTCGGATACGGATAACTCTATGCCGTCATCGCGCGCCAGGAGCGACACTTCGACCTCGCCATTTTCACGCGCGAACTTGATAGCGTTATCGATCAGATTGCCGATAGCCTGCGCCAGCAGCAAGGGATCGACCACAGCGTACAGTTCGTCCGCCTGCGTCATGGAAAGCGTCACGCCACGCAGTTCCGCCACGGGCTGATAGAACTCGACTGCATCCGAGACAATGGCGAGCAAGTCGCTGGACTCGAAACCCGAGCGACGCACGCCCGCATCGATTTCGGCGAGCCGCAAGAGCGCATTGAAGATGCCGATCACGCGATCGACATCCGCAAGCGCGGGCTCCAGTTGCGCGAGCGTGGCTTCATTCCCTTCCTTGCGCAAGCCGATCATCAGCACTTCGAGACGCGAACGCAGTTCGGCAAGCGGCGTACGCAAATCATGGGCGATTGCATTCGACACGTTGCGCACGCCGTTGATGACTTCGATCAGCGCTTCCTGCGCCTGCTTGCGCGTGTTGACCTCTTCCTGGAGCCGCACATTCTGCTCGCGCTGCAACTTCTGCAAAGCCCGCAACTTGAGATGCGTATGCACTCTCGCGGCGACTTCCTCCATGTGCAGTGGCTTGGTGACGAAGTCCA
Source organism: Caballeronia sp. TF1N1 (assembly GCF_022878925.1). NCBI lineage: Bacteria > Pseudomonadati > Pseudomonadota > Betaproteobacteria > Burkholderiales > Burkholderiaceae > Caballeronia > Caballeronia sp. TF1N1. The sequence continues at coordinate 635,270 of NZ_CP084629.1, read as the reverse complement.
CGGCGCCAGCGCTGAAGCCCGTGATCTTGTCCTCGGTCTGCGTGAGCGAGGTCATGAAGATGACCGGAATGTCGCGCGTGTTCGGGTTGGCCTTGAGCTGACGGCAGGTCTCGAAACCGTCGAGACCGGGCATCATCACGTCGAGCAGAATCAGATCGGGCTGCACGAGTTCGGCGCGGCCCAGCGCCTCGCGGCCATCGCGCGCAACGGTCACGCGCAGGTTGTTTCCTTCGAGCGCATCGACCACGAGGCCGAGATTCGTTGCGGTATCGTCGACAACGAGAACGACTGGCGTGGCGGTATCGGGTAAGTCTTGCGTACTCACGAGCTTGGGTCCAGATGTTCTTCGATCAGGGACAACAGCGCTTGCGATTCGTACCCGGCGGCAAGACATCGCAGACGCGTTGCGAAAATTTCATAGCGCTTGTCGAGTACCGTCAGATGCTCGGCCCGCTCGATGATGTCGCGCATCGAACCGAGCAGCGCAAAGCGATGCAGCAGCGCCATTTCCTCGGGCGGCGGCACGACGAGCGCTTCGTCGGCCCGAGCATGTCTTCCCGTGCGCGGCGCCCATTGCAACGCCAGAAGGCCGGTAATCTCCTTGAGCAGCACATGCAGATTCAGCGGCTTTTCGATGAACACATTAGCGCCCGCCGCGAGATTGGCCTGCGCATTGCCGCGCGATGCATCGGCCGATACGGCGATCACCGGCACGTCGCGCAACGCTTCCAGCGCGCGCAGACGCTCCAGCATCTCGATGCCACCCATCACCGGCATGAGCGTATCGACGACGATCAGATCGGGCCGGTCCTCGCTCGCCATCGCGAGTCCTTCGCGGCCGTTCTCTCCTTGCGATACGCGAAAGCCGCTACGTTGCAAGGTATCGACGAGCAGGATGCGATTGGCCGCGACATCGTCGAGCACGAGTATGTGACGCTCGCGGCCTTCATAGCGCGTGACGCCCACCGGCAGAATCGCGGGCACGGGTTGCGCCGTGGCGCCGGGCGCGTCGAGTTCGAACCAGAACGCGCTGCCTCGGCCAAGCGAACTCGCGACGTGAATATCGCTTCCCATCATGCGCACGAGTTGCCGGCTGATGGCAAGACCGAGTCCCGCGCCGCCGCTCCGACGCGTGAGTTCGCCCGCCTGCTCGAAGGGCTGAAAGATCACATCGAGCCGGTCGGGGCTGATACCTATTCCCGTGTCCTTCACTTCGAAGCGCAGACGTCCGGGCCATATTTCCGAAACCGCGAGACTGACTTCGCCCTGATCCGTGAACTTCACTGCATTGACGAGCAGATTGAGCAACACCTGACGCAAGCGCTTTTCATCGACGCTGATCGCGCGCGGCAGATTCGGCGCCGCATGATAGTGGAGTTGCAGGCCCTTTTGCTGGGCGCGCACGCCGACGATCTCCGCGATGACATCGAGAAACGGACCGAGTGGCACATCGCGCACCTGCATTTCGAGCTTGCCCGCACCGATGCGCGCGAAGTCCAGCAAATCGTTGATGAGCATGAGAAGATGCTCGCCACTCTGTTCGATCACGCCAAGACTAGACAACTGTCTGCGGCTCAACGTTTCATCGCGTCGCAAGATTTGCGCATAGCCGAGAATGCCGTTGAGCGGCGTGCGCAATTCGTGGCTGATATTCGCGAGAAACTGATCCTTCGCCTTGTTGGCCGCTTCGGCGGCGTCGCGCGCCACGCGCACCGCATCTTCCAGTGCCTTGCGCGCCGAGATGTCCTGAATGATGGCGATGGTGTGACTCGTGTGCCCGGAAGAGTCGTATTGCAGCGCCACCGATAAATTGACCCACACGCGCTGACCGTCGCGTCTCACGAGCGGTTTCTCTTCCGAGTAATGCGAAACGCCGCCCTCGGTCAACATGAAATAGCGTTGCAGGCTTCCGGTCACGAAGTCGTCGTCGGTGACATCGCGCAGGCGCTTGCCGAGCAACGCATCGCGTTCGTATCCGACGATCTCGCAAGCACGCTGATTCACGCGCAAAAAGCGGCCTTCGAGGTCGCAATGCGCAATACCCACGGCCGCGTTCTCGAAGGTGCCGCGAAAGCGTTCCTCGCTCGCGCGTAGTTCGTTCTCGGCGTGCTTGAGCTCGGTGATGTCCACCAGACTCCCGACGAAGCGCACGGGCTTACCGTTCGCATCGCGCCTTGCCATGCCGCGTACCAGCACCTTGCGATCGCTGCCATCGCTATGCAAGAGGCGGTTCTCCATCTCGAACACGCCATCCGCATGTTCGAGGTAACGCTCGACGGCCGCTTCGGTCGCGGCCCGTTCCTGCGGATGCACCACGCTCATGTACGACTCGTAGTCGAGCAATGGCTCCTTGCCGCCATAGCCGAGCCATTCCCAGATGTTCGAGAAGCGTGCCTTGCCGTGGCGAAAATCGCCGTCGGGCATGTCGATTTCCCATACGCCGACATTCGATCCGCACATCGCCGCTTCGAATCGTGCATTGGTCTCACGCAAAATCTCCGCTTCTTCCGCGCGCCTCCGTTGCGTGACATCGCGGAACACGAACACGATGCCGAGCCCTTCGCCGCGTTCATCGACGATAGGCGAACCGCTCGCTTCCACCGGCACTTCGTGGCCGTGACGCGCGATCAGCAGATTGCGGCTCGGCAAGCCGATGTCTTCATCCGCGCGCAAGAACGACGACACCGGCTCGCGCGTGATTTCATCGACGACGCAAAAGACCTCGCCCAGCAAGCGGCCGCGTGCTTCATTGCGTGGCCAGCCCGTCAACCGTTCGGCCACCGCGTTCATGAAGTCGATGCGCCCTTCCGGGTCCGTTGCGATCACGCCATCGCCGATACTCGACAGCGTCACCGCATAGCGCTCGTCGCTTTCGCGCATGCGCCGCTCGGCCGCGTATTTGTAGAGCGCCATTTCGACCACGGTGCGCAATTGCGTGTCGTCGAATGGCTTGAGCACATAACCGAACGGCTCGGCCGTGGTGGCGCGCTGCACGGTTTCCTCGTCGGCATAAGCGGTCAGGAACACGACCGGCAGCCTGAATTGCTCGCGCAAAAGCCGCGCGGCGTCGATACCGTCGAGCTTGCCTTCGAGCCGCACATCCATGAGCACGAGATCGGGACGCACTTCCTTCGCCAGCACGAGCGCATCTTCGCCGCGCGCGGTCGAGCCAACCACCGTATGACCGTTGCGGATCATTTGCTGGGCGATATCGCGGGCGACCACTCGGTCGTCTTCCACAATCAGGATGCGTGCAGGTGCCATCGTTCGTTGAGGTCAGCTTGCTTCGGCTTCGAAGGCTATGGTGAAGACCGTGCCGCCTGCGCGGTTCACATCGACATTGCCGTGCAATTGATGCGCGAGATCATGCACGAGTTGCAGCCCGAGCGTGTCGGCCTGATCGAGCGAAAACGCGGGCGACAGTCCCACGCCATCGTCAGCGATCACGAGGCGGCAACGGTCCTTGTCCGTGATACGAAGCTCTATACGCAACAGTCCGCCGCGTCCCTCCGGAAACGCATGTTTGAGCGCATTGGACACGAGCTCGTTGATGATGAGCCCGCACGACACCGCGCGATTCATGTCGAGCTGGATATCGTCGACGACCACGTCCATGTCCACGCCGAGACGCCGCATGTCGTAAGCCTGCGCGAGATGCTTGCACAGGTTCCTCACGTGCGGCGCCATCATGATGCGAGCGAAATTGCCAGCACGATAAAGGTTTTCGTGCACCATCGCCATCGATCGCACACGGTTGCGGCTTTCGGCGAAGAGTTCGGCTACCGCCTTGTCTTCCACACGCGAAGCCTGCAGATTGAGCAGGCTGCTGATGAGTTGCAGATTGTTCTTCACGCGATGATGCACTTCGTGAAGCAACGCTTCCTTCTCTTCGAGCATGGCCTCCTTCTGTTCGAGCGATGCGTTCTCGAGCGATATAGCCGCCTGCGACGCAAGCAGTGTCAACACCGTGATACGCGCTGCCGTGAACACGCCGGGCGCGAGATCGTTCTCGAGATACAGCACGCCCTTGAGCTTGGCCTGCTTGATGATGGGCACGACGAGCACCGAGCGCGCGCCGCTCGAACGCAGATACTCGTCGGCGGAGAATTCATTGGGCAACGTGGCGTCGTCGATATGCACGCGCTCCCGCATGCGCATGGCGAAGTGCACGATGGATACCGGCAATTCACGCGGCGTCATCGGAGCGCTTTCCATGCGGACCTGCACACCGTCCCTGCCGGATACGGCCTGCGCCTCGATCCAAAGTTTCTCTTCGCGCGGCAAGACGAGCACCGCGCGACGCGCGCCCGCATGTTCGAGCACGATGGTCATGAGCGTGCGCAAGAGCCGTTCGAGCACGATCTCGCCTGAGATTGCCTGCGACGCCTGCACGACGGTTTCCACATCGAAGCGTTCCGCCACGACATTCCTTGCCGTCAGGCTTTCCGCAGGGCTTTCGACGAGTTCCGGATGAAGCCGCTCCAGCGCGTGAACCTTCGCCATCGCGCCCCAGCGCAGATACGCGCGCCGTGCATGGCCCAGATAGACATGAGCGATAGTCGTGAATTCGCGTTCGATGTAAAAGCGCGCGGCCGTTTCATGGGCCAGCGCTTCGATCTGCACAAAGCGATGTTCGCGTGCGAGCGCGATAGCGTCTTCGTAATGACGCATCGCGTCGAACGGCCGGTTCTCGATGCGCGCGACTTCGCCTTCCACGAGCGCCGCCCGGCAGCCGAAATTCGCCGGACCGTGATAGGCCCAGACCTGCAACTTGCCGTGATACTCCGCCAGTGTTGCCGACACATCGTGTTTGCGCGGATCGTGCATGCGTGCAAGCACCAGCGCCGCATGAAAATAGTATTCGGCCATTTCGAAGTGGCCGGCGGAGGTCCACAAGAGCGGCCTGGCTTTATCGCCCGCGGCGGCGGCGCCCGCTATGTCATCGGCGAAATGGAGCCATTGCTGCTTGCGAATCCAGTACCAGCATGCGGCAATCGCGAGACTGGCATCGGCTTCGAGGCGGCGCTCGAACTCGGCTTCGTCGAACCCCGCGAGAAGCACGCTGTCGCCACGCAAGTGACCGATCAGCCGCAACTGCGAAGTAATGATATCGACGATAAGCCCGAACTTCGCGCTCTTCACGACCGACAGCCGCTCTTGTGCCTCGCGCTCCACGTCTGCAAGCGGTTCGCCCGCAGCCAGCAGACTCGTGATCAACGTGCAACTGCTGAAGCCCGTATAAGTCAGATCGCCGCTCTCCGTCGCGGCATCGAACGCGCGGCGCAACAAGGGCAGATTCGTGCGAATGTGCCGCGTCCACGGCGTGACGTGATACGCGAAGCACATGTAGACGCGCGCCTTGAAGCGGTCGAGCGCGCGTTCGTCGACGAGCGCAAGTCCCAGGCGTCCAAAGCCGAACCCCGCCTGATAGTCGCCGAAGATAGGACCCGTCACCATGCCGAGATAGGCATAGCCGAGCGACGATGCATCGCTGTTGCCGTGCGCCACGCTCAGATTCGCCATGCGGCACAGCACCAGGCAGACGAGGTCTTCGTCGCTGAAGAACGCGGGCGGCAGCACGGCCGTGAGCACATCGAGCGTGGCGGCGAGATCGGACGCTTCGATCAAGGGCAGGTCGATCAGGCGTTCGATCGGCTTCGAGCCGATCTGCCGAAGCAGCGCGTCGTATTCAAGGCGCGCGGCGGCTCGTCCCGGATGCGGCTCCCACTCGATACCAACGTGCCGCAAATACTCCAGACACGTTTGCACGGCAAGCTGCATCTGATCGAGCGCGGTGTAGAGCGTGACGCGCAGGAACGTGACAATGGCGCGATCCGGCAGCGTGCTTGCCCGCTCGGCGAGTTCGGTCAGTCGCTTGCACGCGGCTTGGGTATCGCCTGTCAGGAACTCGCACTCGGCGCGGTTGCTTTCCAGCGTGAACTTGCGCGCATAGTCGTCGTGCCATCGAGCGGTATCGAGAAGATCGCTTCCCGTCGAAAAGTACGTCAAGGCGGAACCGAACGCCGACGAAGCCTTCGCGCGCTTGCCCGCCTGCAAATTGAGCTCGACGATTCGCTCCCGTTCCGCCGCGTTATCGACCAATGCGATCGCGCGATCGTACTGGTTGACGATCTCGAAGATGTCGGCCTCGGCGTCATGCGCTTTGGTCGCATCGAACATTCGCGCGATTCGCAAGTGCGCGAGCGCGCGCTCGCCGGGCGGAATCATCGCGTAGGCTGCTTCCTGCACGCGGTCGTGAACGAATGCATAACCGTTCTCGCGCCTATACACGAGACCTGCTTCGACCGCATTGCCGAGCGCGGCGTCGATGTCGCCTACGGCATCGGCACACACTTGCGCGAGCGTCGCATCCGTTGCCGCGTTGCCGAGACACGCGAACCACTTCAGCATGTCTTGCGTCGCTTGCGGCGCGCGCGCAATGCGCTCCACCATCAGATCGACGACGCTTTCCGCAAAACGCGCCGCACGAATAACGTCGATTTCCCAGCGCCAAACGCGTGTATCGCGGTCGAAATGCAACAGCCGTTCTTCTTCGAGAATGCGCAGGAACTGCACCACGAAAAAGGGATTGCCACCGGTCTTGTCGAATAGCAGGCTGGCGAGCGGTTCTGCTTCAGCGGCGTCGGCATGCAGAGTGTCGGTCAGCAGATTCGATACATCGCCGGGCGCAAGGGGCGCCAGCAGAATGAGATGCAGCGGCGTGCTGGTTTCGCGCACCGTCGCGAGCACGCGTGAGAGCGTGTGCGTGGGGCCCACTTCGTTGTCCCGATACGCGCCGATGAAGAGCACGTGACGCGTATCCGCGGACGCCGCCATATATTCGATCCAGCTGCTCGTGCCGGAATCGAGCCATTGGAGATCGTCGAGAAAGAGCACGAGCGTCTCGCCTGGACCACAGAACGTGCCGATGAAACGCGCGAGCACCGCTTGTAGACGCACATGTGCCTCGCGTGGCCCGAGCGCCGGCACAGCGGGTTGCGGACCGATCACACGTTCCAGTTCCGGCACGAGATCGACGATGAGTTGCGCATGCGCGCCAAGCGCATCGGCAAGACGCGTCTGCCATGACGGCAGGTCGAAGGCCTTATCGTCGAGCAGTTGGCGGATCAATTGCTGAAAAGATTGCGCGAGGGTGGCGTAGGGAATGTCGCGCTTGTATTGATCGAACTTGCCTGATGCGAAGCGCCCGTTACCGGCCACGAGCCTCTTTTGCAGGTCGCCAACGAGCGCCGATTTGCCGATACCCGAGTAGCCCGACACCAGCACGAATTCCGAGCGACCTTGCTGCGCCACGCGCTGAAATGCGTTCGCGAGCGCCGCGCTTTCGACTTCGCGTCCGTAAAGGCGTTCGGGAATGAGCAGATGCTCGGGCGCGTCGTGCTCGCCCGGCGTGAACGCTTCGATACGCTCGCTGCGTTGCCATGAATCGAGACAGCGCCGCAAATCGTGTTCGAGCCCGAGCGCGGTCTGATAGCGTTCCTCGGCGGCTTTCGCGAGGAGCCGCGCGACGATGGCGGCCAACTGTCGCGGCACGTGAGGCGCTTGTTCGGCAAGCGGAATCGGCTGACGCGCGATATGACAATGCAGCCATTCGGCGGGCGACGCGGCGCGATACGGCAGCTTGCCCGCGAGCATCTCGTAGAACACGACGCCAAGCGAATACAAGTCACAGCGCGAATCCACACCGCGATTCGTGAGCCCCGTTTGCTCAGGCGAAAGGTAAGCGAGCGCGTCCAGGGTCACGGGCGCGAGTTCCGTTGCGGGACGTTCGCGCGTTGCTCTCGATGCGCGTCCGAAACCCGTGAGCGCCACTTCGCCGCTCGCTACATCGACGAGTATGTTGGCCGGTCGCAAGTCCTTGTGCATGACGCCACGCGCATGCAGCACCTTGAGCGCCGCTGCAAGATTCACCGCGATGCGCAAGCTCTCATGCACGCCGAGTGTTCCCGCAGATATCGATGCAAGCGAAACACCGCCACGATCTTCGAGCAGAAGCGTGGCCGCGCCACGCAACTCCACCAGCGCATGCGGCCGCGTGAGAACCGGGCTGTCGAGTAGCGCGCGCAGTTCGAACGCACGCGTGAGCCGCGCCTGACTCTCCACGACTTGCGCCACGTGCGCCACAGGCAGCGCCACGGCAAGCCAGGTCTGCGCGTCTTCGCGACGCCACAGCCGCGACAGGACGAACTCGCCGTCATCGCACAGGGTTCGCCGCTCGAAGTTCCGCAGTTCCAGCATGCTCGCGCCCTCCCGCTACGCTTCTGCGGTCAGCATATAGCCGGCATTGCGGACGGTCAGGAGCAGCGACTTGTCGAAGCCGGTATCGATCTTCTGACGCAGCTTGCTCACGTGCACGTCGATCACGTTGGTCTGCGGATCGAAGTGATATTCCCAGATGTTTTCCAGCAGCATGGTGCGCGTCACGACTTGTTCCGCGTGGCGCATGAGATATTCGAGCAGCTTGAATTCGCGCGGCTTGAGCACGATGGCCTTGCCCGCGCGCACGACCTTGCGCGAAAGCAGGTCGATGCTCAGATCGCCTACCTTCAACGCCGTGTCCACGAGGTTTTCTTGCGAGCGTCGCGTCAATGCGTCGAGCCTCGCCGCGACTTCGCCCAGCGCAAAGGGTTTGACGACGTAATCGTCACCGCCGGCCTTGAGGCCGCGAATGCGTTCATCCACTTCGCCAAGCGCGCTCAGAATGAGGATAGGCACCTTGTTGCCGGTCGCGCGCAACGCCGAGATGATGCCGAGGCCGTCGATACCGCCCGGCAGCATGCGGTCGAGGATGATCGAATCGTAGGTCTCGCCGGCCGCGAGAAACATGCCGTCGCGGCCATTGTCCGCGCAATCGATGACATGGCCCATTTCGGCCAAACCCTTGCGCAAGAATCCGGCGACTTGCTCGTTGTCTTCGATGACCAGGATTTTCATTTTATGGCTCGTAACAGGCTCGAAGCGCACTCTGATTTTCGAGTACAGGGCTTCCCGCCGTGCATTATGCGCCCGCATGGTCCGCGCATAAATCCGGTCATTATTAAATTAAGTTAACGTGCGCGCGGAAAATGGCAAGGCATTCACGAATTACAAATGAAGGCGCGGAGTTAACTAAGCTTAATGATTTTCTCATCGGGCGCAAAGGCTGGGAAGCATAGGATCGGTTATGTGATCGGACATCCATCGCAAACGGAACGACACCATGAACGCCATTGCCGAGTTGCCCTTACCCGGATCGCACAGCGGCATTATCGATCTGGGCGGCATACGGATCGACCTCGAAGCGCGTACCTTGCACCGTCAAGGAGAGATCATGTCCGTGGGCTCGCGCGCATTCGATATTCTCGTCGTGCTGGCTAAAGCGGAAGGGCGCCTCGTCACCAAGGACGAATTGATGAGCGCAGTCTGGCCGCGCACCGTCGTCGAAGAAAACAATATCCAGGTTCACTTATCCAGCCTGCGTAAAAACCTGGGCAGTGATCGCGACATTATCGTGACCGTGCCGGGCCGTGGGTACAGACTGACAAGGCGAACTGTCAGACCTTCGTGTCCGCATGCCGAGGCGCGTTTCGCTCGACCGGAACTCATCGGACGAGAAGACGCGCTTGCCCGTATTTCCACGATGCTCGCCGCGACGCAAGTGCTCACGCTCGTGGGCGCAGGCGGCATCGGCAAATCGGCGCTCGCGCTCGAAGCGGCGCGTCAATGGACAGCGGCGCGCGCAGAGCCGATCTTCTTCGCCGATCTCGCGCGACTCGACCACCCGCGCTCGGTGCAAGAAGCCATCGCGCGCGCATGCGGTTTGCCGGAACACGAGCCGCTCGACTTCTCGTCGCTGCCCGAGCGTGGACTCGTGTTCATCGACAATGCCGAGCATGTGATTGCGCATGCCGCGCAAATAGTCGATGCGCTCGCCGCCGCCAATGACGGCATCCGCGTTCTGGTTACGAGCCGCGAGCCATTGCGCATCATGTCCGAGACGCTCTATCGTGTCGATCCGCTCGACGTGCCGCGCGCCGGATCGACGGATGCGCAAGCGCTCGAACATGCTTCCGTGCGGCTCTTTCTCCGCCGTGGCCGCGCCGTGCAGCGCAATCTCGGCGACGACAGCGCGCAGATCGGCCGCATAGGGACGATATGCCGGCGGCTCGACGGCAATCCGCTTGCCATCGAACTGGCGACGGCGCGTCTTGCCGCGCTCGGCCTCGAAGATATTCATCGGCGGCTGAACGACCGTATGTCCATGCTCGCTGGCGGATACCGCACCGCGCTGCCGCGTCATCAGACGTTGCGTGCGAATTTCGACTGGAGCTACGGGCCGCTCGCCGCGCAGGAGAAGACCTTGCTGCGCAGGATGGCCGTTTTCGAAGACTCGTTTTCGTTCGAAGCCCTGTGCGCTGTCGCATGGGATGACGGACTCGCGCTCGCAACCGTGATCGACGCCGCGAGCGAACTCGCCGCGAAATCGCTGTTGATCGTCGAATATGACGGCCCCGTTGTGCGCTACCGGTTATCGGAATCGATGCGTGCGTATGCGCTGGAAAGGCTCGCGGCGGAGGACGACAGCACGGCAATCGCCGGGCGTCTCGCGCGTTATCTGGAACATTGCGTCGACTTTTCCGGTGCCGACGAAGCGAATGAGCCCGACACCCCGCGAGGTCTCGTTGTCGAGTAAGGTTAGACGTTAAGCGAAGCGTGAGAAGATCACGCGGCACCAGGTCAATCCCGCCACGAAAGCCGAGGAACGCATGGACCGCCTGACCGGCATCGAAGTATTCGTCGCGACCGTCGATGGCGGCAGTTTCGCCGCTGCCGCGCGACGTTTCGGGTTATCGCCCGCGATGGCCGGCAAGTACGTGAGCGCAATCGAAGCCGAACTGAACGCGCGGCTTCTGCATCGCACGACGCGCAAGCTGAGTCTGACCGAGGTCGGCCAACACTATTACGAGCGATGCAAACGCATCCTCGAAGCCTACGAAGAGGCCAATCGCGAGGCGAGCGACGCACAGGACAAGCCGCGTGGCGTGTTGCGAATCGCGGCGCCCGTCACGTTCGGAGCGATGCATCTCGGCGATGTCCTCGCTGCATATCTTGAGCAGCATCCGCATGTCACGATAGAAGTGTCGTTGAACGACCGCTATGTCGATCTGCTCGAAGCCGGCGTGGACGTGGCGATACGTATCGGTCGCCTCAACGACTCCGGCCTCGTCGCGCGCAGGCTCGCGCCGTGTCGAATGGTCATCTGCGCATCGCCCGGCTATGTCGAACGACACGGCACGCCGCGCAACCCCGACGACTTGCGGCAAGCGCCGCGACTCGCGTTCAGCGAAGCGGTGTCGGTGGGAGACTGGACGCTCGCCGATACGAAAGGCCGCGCACATGTCATCGACGGGCCATGCCGCATGGCCGCGAACAACACGCAGATGCTGCTGGCTGCGGCGCTTGCGGGCGCGGGTATCGCGTATGGGCCGACCTTCGTGTTCGGCGAACACATCGCGCGGGGGAATCTCGTCGCGCTGCTGCCGGACTATCGGACGCCGGAGTTGGCGATTCAGGCGGTTTATCCGAGCGCACGACATATGCCGCTGAAAGTGCGGCTTCTGCTCGATAGTCTGGTCGCCGCGTTCGGCGACGAGCCGCCTTGGGACCGCACGTCACGCTGATTCCGTTCAACGCGCTTGCAGTTCGTCGATGAACTTTTCGAGAAGCGCAGCCACGGCTGCTGGCGCTTCAAGTGGCGATAAGTGCCCGACGCCGGGCAAGACATGAAGGCGCGCATCCGCTATGCGAGGCAACAGTTCCTTCCGCAAGGTCTCGACGCGGTCCACCTGGTCGAGTTCGCCTGAGATCACCGTGACGGGAACACTGATCGACCCGACATCATTCGTGATGTCTTCGAGCATGGCGGCGTTCGGCCACGCCGCCTTGGCTTGCGGCGCGCCACGCAAGCTGTCGGCAATCACTTGCTCGCGCAACTTGGGCGCAAGCGGACTTGCGGTGAGCACGTTATCCATGACCCATTCGACCGATTCGCGCGAGTCGTAGGCTGCGGCCATCGCGGCTCGCTGGGCATCGGGAAGCTGCATCGGTGAGGGCGGCGATGGCGCGATAAGCACGACGCCCTGCAATCCGCGAGGCCTGCGCGATGCGAGCAATTGCGCGACCTTGCCGCCCATCGAATGGCCGATCAGGATATAGCGCTGCAAGTGCAGTGCTTCGACGACGTCTGCTGCGTCGTTTGCAAGATCGGCTATTGCGTAGGCTTGCTCGGTCGCGCTGGATTCGCCCCATCCACGATGATCGAGCGCGATGGTGTGTCGAGCGTTCGACAATGCGCCGATAACGCCGTCCCATGTCCGTGACGATCCGCCCCAGTAGTGGAGAAACACGAGTGCCGGCTCGCTGCTTCCTTGTTCCTTGACGTGAATCCTCGCGCCGCGTGTTTCGATGTTCATGGCGATGCTCCTCGGGTTTAGTGACGAAAGAGCATCTTAGGTGCGATCGTATGGATTGATAATTCGCTCAACATGATCGTCACTCGATCACGCTGGGATTGAATTCGCTGCCGTAGCAAGGCGTCGGACAGCGCGAACCGTGGAAGTAAGGGAAGAAGCAGAGCACCCCGGATGCCGCTCGACACCATGCATCTCACTTAGAATCGCCATCGGGTCTTGTCGACTTGGAGCGTTTTCATGATCAAGAGAGTGCTGACAACCGGTGCAATGCTCGCGAGCATTGTCGTGACGACGCCTGCTCACGCCGATGCAAACGCCGACAAGGCCGCGATCGCGCAAAGGCTGCAAGCATGGTCAAAGGCTTTCAACGCGCGCGATGCCAAAGGCGTCTGCGATATTTTCGCGCCCGACCTGGTCTCGACCGTCCCGGAAGCGCTCGATGGCAATCGCGACACGATCTGCAAGAAGCTCGCGATGCTGTTCGCGAAGCCCGGACTAAGCTTGCAATACGACATCCCAGACATTCGCGAGATCATCGTTTCCGGCGATATCGCCATCGTGCGATTGTTCTGGACGCTCACCGCCCGCATGGGTGACAAAGAGAGCGTGACCGAAGAAACAGGCATGGACATTTTCCAGCGGCAACCGGACGGCCAATGGTCCATCGCCCGCTTCATGTCGTTCAGCGCGACGCCTAACACCGTACTCGAATAAGCGAGAGCAGAACCAAGGGAATATTCCGCGCGCCCGGTTCGTTTAGATGGAGGATGCCGTGTCTTGCGGCCGCCTCGTAGCTATTCGACCTGGAGTGACCCATGAAACTCGTTCGTGCGTTTTCGCTATTGCTTGCCGTGCTCGCCCTATCCCTCGCTGGCTGCCAGACCGACGGCGCCGGTGCAAGCTCGTCGGGCACGTCATCGAGCAGCGGCAGCAGCGGCGGCTATTGACGCGCGCGGTGGCGACGCCGCCTCCGCGCGACTTTGAAAGCGCGCTGACTGCGTTCATCGACATAGTTGGCCGCGCCGCCGTGCTTTCGTCGAATGAGGCGCAGCCTGCTTATCTCGATCCTTTCGCTCCCGGCGATGCCCGCATGTGGCAAGCGTCAGCGGTCGTCATGCCATCGAGCGTGGAGCAGATCCGCGCGGTCCTGCAAGTGGCCAACCGATTCAAAGTGCCGCTGTGGAGCGTATCGACGGGACGCAACTTCGCTTACGGCGGCGCGGCGCCAAGGCTTGCGGGCAGCGTCGTGCTCGATCTGCAACGCATGAACCGCATACTCGAGATCGACGAAAAACTGGCTTATGCGCTCGTCGAACCCGGCGTGAGTTACTACGACCTGTATCGTGAATTGAAGGCGCGTGGTACGCGTTTATGGCTCGATCCGCCGGCGGCGGGCTGGGGCAGCGTCATCGGCAATACGCTCGAGCGCGGTTACGGCACGACGCCGTATGGCGACCACGCCGCGATGCAATGCGGCATGGAAGTGGTGCTTGCAAACGGCGATGTCGTGCGCACCGGGATGGGCGCCATGAACGCGAGCCGCGACTGGCAAGTGTTCAAGCCCGGCTTCGGTCCTTCTTATGACGCCATGTTCGCGCAGTCGAATCTGGGCATCGTGACCAAGCTCGGCGTGTGGCTCATGCCCGAGCCCGAGGGCTACATGATCGCGCGCTATGCCTTCAAACGCGATACCGACCTCGAACGGATCGTCGAAACGCTGCGGCCATTGAAGCTGGACGACACGATACAGAGCAGCGCTGTCATCGAAAGCGCGGTGCGCTGGGCGGCGGGCGTATCGACACGCAAGCGGTGGTACGACGGCCCCGGTGCGATGCCCGAAGCGACCATCGACGCAATGGCGCGCGACATCGACATCGGCCGCTGGAACCTGCGCTTCTGTCTTTATGGACCGCGCGAACTGGTCAACGTGCGGCGCGACATCATCCATCGGCGCTTTGCATCGATTGCCGATGCACGCCTCTTCGACATGCCCTATCGCGACGCATCCGATGAACCGACAGGCGGCGGCGATCGCAGTCAGGTCGGCATTCCCGGACTCGATGCGTTCAACATGCTGAACTGGCGTGGCGGTTCGGGCGCGCATGTCGACTTCTCGCCGATATGCCCGCCAACCGGCGCCGATGCAACCAAGCAATACATGATGGTGCGTGACCGCGCCGCACAGTTCGGCTTCGATTACTACGGCGGCTTCACGGCGGAACGGCGGCACATGCATCACATCTTCGCGGCCATTTTCGACCGCGACGACAGCGCTCGAACAAACGCTGCGGGCACGCTGGTGCGCACGCTGATCGAGGATGCGGGCCAGGCCGGCTATGGCCAATATCGCACGCATCTCGCGTATATGGACCTTGCGGCTTCGCAATACGACTTCAACGATCACGCGTTGATGCGGCTCACGAACACGCTGAAAACCGCGCTCGATCCGAATGGCATTCTGTCGCCCGGCAAGCAGGGTATCTGGCCTGCCGCTTGGTCGAAGGATGCTCGATGAGACCCGCCCGCCGCGAATTCTTGACTGGCGTATCCCTGGCGGCGGCGTATGCGTGGGCCATCGAAAGCATCGGCGATACGAAGGCGGCATGCATGCGTCTCCTCGTCGTATGCGATGAACGTTGCTCGGATAGCCGCGCGTTTGCGCATCGCGCGAGCTTGAACGGTGCGCGCGTCGTTGCATGGCGAAACGATGCCGGCTTGCTATGGCACGAACGCTTGCTTCCGGATGCATCGCTCGGCGTGCCCCTTGCCGGTCTGACGACATACGCGGATGCCTTCGTTCTCTCGCGTCTCGCATGGACGTGCGGCCTGCGCATGACGAAGCTTGCATGCAATGCCGAGGCGCTCGTCGCATGGCGCATGGAGCGACTGAAGCAATCCTCTGTTGATTGAAACACCGTCTATCTGCCGATCGATCGACGCAAACGCTTTCGGTTGTCGACCTGCAACACCGTTCGACGCGCTTGAAAAAACGTATATGCGAATCGTTCGCATTTCACTAGAATCGCAGCACGCATGCATCCGTCCTTTCGCGACGACCGCATCGCATCTTCTCAGCACCACACGTGGCAACGCATAGCACCTCTAACAGCGGTTCTCCTTCGGATTTTCTTCGCTATGTCAGCAACTGCTCTGTCGCGCCCGCGCGTTCGCAAAGTTTATGCGGCGGTTCTTCGACTTTTTGTCTGCGCCGTGTTGCCCGCCTCTTTAAGTGTCACCGCACGAGCGCAAACGGAGCCGCAGGCATCGCCGGCCAATGCAGACACCGCGCTGCCCGCCGTAAACGTGCGCGGCGTCGCCGAAACGCTTCCCGGCGATTTCGAACCCGCATACGCGGGCGGACAGGTTGCGCGCGGCGCCCAGTTCGGCGTGCTGGGCAGTCAGAAGCTCATAGATGTTCCGTTCAGCATGACGAGTTATACGGCGAAAGCGATCGAGGATTCGCAAGCGCGCACCATCGGCGATCTGCTGGCGCACGATCCCGCCGTTCGTCCCGCCTACGGCTTCGGCAACTTCTCTGAAGTATTCGTGATTCGCGGCTTCCAGCTCAACGGCGACGACATCTCGCTCAACGGCCTGTACGGCATCACGCCGCGTCAGCTCGTCTCGCCTGATGTATTGGAACGCGTCGACGTATTCAAAGGCGCCAACGCGTTCCTGAACGGCGCCTCGCCGACTGGCTCGGCAATCGGCGGCGGCATCAATCTCGAACTCAAGCGCGCCGACGATAAACCGCTCACGCGCGTCACCGTCGATGGCAGCGCGTCCGGTCAGATCGGCACGCACGTCGACGTAGGCCGGCGCTTCGGCAGCGAAGGACAGTTCGGCGTTCGCGTGAATGGCTCGATAGACGGCGGCGAAACCAGCATCGACGACGAGTTCCGCCATAACCAGACCACCGCCGTTTCGCTCGACTGGCGCGGCGACAAGCTGCGGCTGTATGGCGATTTCCTTTATCAGCGCAAGAACATCGACCAGGGCCGCTCGACGGTTTCCGTCACGGGCGACGTGGTGCCCGAGCCGCTGTCCGCCACGCACAACTTCGCGCAGCCGTGGACGCATAGCACGCTGGAAGACACGGTAGGCATCGCGCGCGCGGAATACGACTTCTTGCCTGGATGGACCGCATACGCCAGTGGCGGCATCCGGCGCACACACGAGGACGGCACGTATTCGTCACCGACCTTCAACGCGCTCACGGGCACCACGAGCACGCGCGGCGACGTATTGCGCACCACCGACGCGCTGTCCGGCGAAGCCGGCGTGCGCGGCCGCTTCGTGACGGGTCCGGTCTCGCATCTCGTCTCGGCGGGTTTTGCCATCACGAGCGTCGAAGACCGCGAGGCATTCGCCTTCAGCGGGCCCTTCCCGACGACGCTCTATGGCGGCGGCGTCGTGCCGGAACCGGCGGCGACGAGCTTCGTCGCGGGCAGTTTCTCCGATCCGGGTCTCGCGGACCGCATCCTCACGCGCAGTTTCGCAGTATCCGATACGCTCGGCTTTCTCAACGACCGCGTGCTCTTCACCATCGGCGCGCGTCATCAGCAACTGCATCAGAACAACTATACGGTCGGCACGGACGCGATCTCGAACACCTATGATCAGTCGATCAACACGCCGATCTTCGGTCTCGTCGTGAAGCCGACCAACACGATCTCCCTCTTCGCGAATCGCGCCGAGTCGCTCGCGGCAGGACAGACGGCGCCGTTCGGTGCCGCCAATGTCGGGCAGACGCTCTCGCCGAACCGCACGAAGCAATACGAAGTGGGCACGAAGTACGACACGAATCGGTTTGGCGCGGAGCTCGCGCTGTTCCAGATCGAGCAGCCCACGGCGTACACGGACAGCACGAGCAACATCTTCGCCACGAACGGAACGCAACGGCATCGCGGAATCGAAATGTCGGTGTATGGCGAACCGCTCAAGGGCGTGCGCGTGCTCGCGGGCGCGACGTTGCTGAACGCGAAGCAACTCGATACGAACGGCGGCGCAACCGATGGTTATCGGCCCATTGGTGTGCCGAGTTATCTCTTCAATTTGGGCGGCGAATACGATCTGCCTTGGGTGCCCGGCCTGACGTTCAACGCGGCGTGGATCCACACGAGCAATCAGTATCTGGACGCGGCCAACCATTTATCGATACCCGCGTGGGACCGCTTCGATCTCGGCGCGCGCTATACGACGACCGTGTTCAAGCACGTAACGACGCTGCGCGCCACGGTTGAAAACGTGACGAACAAATCGTACTGGTCGTCGACGACGGGCGCCTATCTGACAATGGGAAAACCGCGTACGTTGCTGATGTCGGTGACTGCGGACTTTTGATGCCGCGCGCGCGATCTTCATTACGCCGATGATCGCGCGCCGGTTCAGTTAGAGGAAGTCGCGCCTGCGCCCGGCTTCACCGTACCATCGGCCTGTGGAACTTCCACGGGTTTGACTTCGACGGGCGCGGTGCCGTTTTCCTTCAAGCCGAGCTTATCGGCGGTTTTCGGCGATACATCCACGATCCGGTCTTTCACGTAAGGACCGCGATCCCTGATCTCGACTACGTCGCTATTGCCGTTCTCCAGATTCGTCACGCGCGCTTTCGTACCGAGCGGAAGCGTCTTGCTTGCCGCCGAATTGGATTGCGGATTCATCGGCGTACCGTCGGCCATTTTCTTCTTGTAGAAGTTTCGGCCGTAATACGAAGCCTTGCCCTTGCGTTCCTTGCCGGAGCGGTCGAGATTCACGGGTTCCGCGGCTGCCGCTTTTGCTGTCGCATTCACGTTTTCCTGGCTATGACGCGCATGCTTCTGCGCGCGCTCGTGCGCGTGTGTGTGCGTATGCGTTTTTTCTTGCGCCGCCGGGAATGCGGCATTGAGCCAGCACGTCAGCGTGACGAAGACAAGCGCTCGAATCTTCGATCTTCGCGCTCGTTCCTTCAGATGTATCGTGCTGAGGGTGTCATTCCCCATCGTACGAAGTCGCATTCGTCTCTTCTCCTTGGGCTTTGTGCAGCCATTGACGCCTCGTATGTTTGATTTTGATTATTCGTACGACGAGCATGCGATGCTCTACGTGCTTTCCATCCATTCGCTACGCGTGCCGTGGATGCACGAATCGCTCCCGAACGACAAGTTGACGCTTGATGGGACCACGCTCTAACGTAAGATCTTTGGTGCGCGATCCGCGCGACCTTGATAACGACGACGGAGTCCACGCAATGAGCCATGATCTCGACAACAAAATCGCCCTCGTCACGGGAACATCGGGAATAGGTGCGTCTGTCGTCTTGCGAATGGCTGCGGGAGGCGCGCACGTCGCGGCGTTAGGCATCGATGAAACGTTGAACGCCGCCTTGCGTCGACGCGCCGAGGATGCGGGGCTGAAAGTGACCGTGCTCAAGGCGGATGTGTCGGACCCGGCGCAAGTCGAAGCGGCGATGCGCGAGACGGTCGAACTATTTGGCGGGCTCGATATCATCGTCAATTCGGCGGCCATTCATCCTTATGGCGATCTCGTCGAGACATCGCACGAGACGTTTGCACGCTGCATGAACGTGAACGTAGGCTCGATTCATCTGACCGCACACTTCGGCGTGCCCGAATTGCGCAAGCGCGGCGGTGGCGCAATCGTCAATATATCGAGCGTCCAGGGCTTTAGTTGTCAGGCAGGCGTCGCGGCCTACGTGGCATCTAAAGGCGCGATCCATGCAATGACGCGAGCGATGGCAATCGACTTCGCACCCGACAAGATTCGCGTCACGTCGGTGAGCCCCGCATCGGTACGCACGCCGATTCTCGAACTCGCCGCGCGAGCCTTCGACGGACCGGACGCGAACGTCGAGGAAGCCTTCGCGCGATTCGGCGCAGCGCATCCGCTCGGGCGGATCGGCGAACCCGAAGAAGTGGCCGAACTGGTCGCGTTCCTCGTGTCGGATCGCGCGCTTTTCATCAGCGGCTCGGATCACAAGATCGATGGCGCGTTGCTCGCGGGGCTTGGAGTTCGGTAGATGAATGGCACGTTCGCGGCTTTATGGAATCGCTGTATCAAGCGGTGGAGGTGTATAGCGGATCACGTTGCGATGAAGTTTTCGCGGAGCTTCCTCACCGCCTGACAGAGAGGTCGGCAATACGCCGGCTTCCGATGGTCGATCATCATGGCAACCGTCTACCAACTCGACGACAAGTCGCCCGGACGCGCTTTCAGGGCTCCATCGAAAGTACAGGCGTTGCGTCCAGCGCGCTGGCCCATGCAAGCAACTCGTTCGCTGGCAATGCTTGCGAGAAGAGAAAGCCTTGCAGTTCATCGCAACCGATGCCGCGCAGCGTATCCGCCTGATGTTCGCTCTCCACGCCTTCCGCAACCACACGCAAGCCGAGTTCGTGCCCGAGATCGATGATCGCCTTCACGATAGCGAGATCGGCTGGCGCATCGAGCATGTCGTGCACGAACGCTCGATCTATCTTGAGACGGTCCAGCGGAAAGCGATTGAGGTAACTGAGGCTCGAATAACCGGTGCCAAAGTCATCAAGCGAGAGCTTCACGCCGAGCGCACGAATCGCGCGGATAGCCGCGACGTAGCTCTCGGCGTTATCCATGAGCACCGTTTCGGTGATCTCGAGTTCGAGGAACTGCGGCAACACGCGATACTTCGTGAGACTGCGCGCGAGCACGCCCACGAGTTCGGGATCGCGCAATTGAATCGCCGATACGTTCACGGAAGCGCTTATTTCCAGACCATCGCGCTCACGCCACGTTGCAATCTGACGACATGCTTCGTCGATGACCCACGCGCCCATCGGAATGATGAGCCGCGTCTCTTCGGCCACGGGAATGAACTGCGAAGGCATGACGGAGCCAAGCGTCGGACTATCCCAACGTAACAAGCCTTCGACGCTCGTCAGCATGCCGGTGCGCGCATCGAGACAAGGCTGCCACGCAATGCGCAATTCGTTGCGTTCTATCGCGGTACGCAGACATGCTTCGAGCGAGAGCCGATAACGCACGTGCTCTGCCATGTCGGCCGAGAAGAACTTCACGAGATTGCGCCCCGCCGCTTTGGCCTGATACATCGCGGAGTCGGCGTTTTGCATGAGCGTGTCGATGTCCGCGCCATCTTCCGGATAAAGCGCGACGCCCACGCTGCACGATACCTGCAACGTCACGCCGCTCACTTCATGCGGCTCACGCAAGAGCGCGAAGAAACGCTCTTCGACGGTACGCAGCACATCGGCTGCATTGGTCACGCCGTTGAGAATGACGGTGAACTCGTCGCCGCCAAGACGGCTGACCGTATCGTTGCTGCGCACAGCCTTGAGGAGACGCCGCGACACCGAACGCAGCAGACCATCGCCGATATGATGACCCAGCGAATCGTTGATATTCTTGAAGCGGTCGAGATCGATGAACAGCACCGCTACGCGTTGCCGCGTGCGTTGCGCTTGCGCGATCGCCACTTCGAGACGCGTGCCGAACAACGCGCGATTCGGCAGTTCCGTGAGCACATCATGCTCCGCCAGAAACTGGATACGCGCCTCGCTCTTCTTGCGGTCCGTGATGTCGATCAACGTGCAGATATAGTGCGACACGCTGCTATGCTTGTCGCGCACGGTGCTGACCATGAGCCACGCTGGATAATCGCCGCCTTGCCTGCGTCGCACCTGCGCTTCGCCGTTCCACGTACCGCTGCGTTCGATTCGATTCGCAAGCCGCGCGATGATGCCGCGCTCATCGCTTGCGTCGTGTGCCGCGATAAACGCGGGCGGCTTGCCGACCACGTCATCGCTGCGATATCCGGTTGCACGATAGAACGAGGGATTCGCGGTGACGAGCCGCGCGTCGGCATCGAGAATGACGATCGCCTCCGACGATGCCTCGAACACCCTGCCCCAAAGCTCAAGACGTTGCTCCATCAGCTTGATCTGGTTGATCGGCGTAAAGGCCGTGAGAATGGCGTCGCGGCCCTGGAAATTGAGGCGGCGCGCGGAGAGCATCGCCCACGTGGGTTGCGCCGTGGCTTTCCAGTGAACCTCGAATTCGTCGATAGCCTCGCGGTCGGACAGTTGCTGGAAAAAGCGTGCACGCGTCGATGAATCGAGACCGAAGGCCCACGGGTCTGTTGCGCAACCGTTGAGCCAGAAGAGGCCGGGCGTATTCGCGTGCAGCACTTCGTGGCCGGGAACGGCGGTGACGACCATCGGCACGGGCGTGGCTTCGACGAGTGCGTATTGCGCGGCGGATGCGCGCGTCGTGGCCGCGAGTTCCTTCTGCACGTCGCGTTCGTGGTCGAGTTGCGCAAGCATCTCGTTGAAGCCACGCACCAGTTGACCGATTTCGTCCTGACTATGCCAGCTTGCACGTTGCGAATGATCGCCCGTTCGCCGCACGATATCCATCACGCGCGCGAGCTTGCGCAAGGGCGACGAGATCTGCTGCGCGACGCAATACACCATCGCCAGAATGCCGCATAAGAGAAAGAGCGCGGTGCCCAGATGCAGCCACATGCGTGAGAACAGCATATGTACACGCACATGCAGCAGCTCGTCGAGTTGCGTGCCTGTCACGCGCCAGCTCGTGCTTGCGCTTGCGACGAGCGCTTGCTGCGCGGTATCGACGATGGATACGACAGCGGGATCGGGCGCGGCGTTGCCATCCACGACGATGCGCGCTGCGTGACGAAACGCTTCGACCGAGGTACGCATGCGTGCAAACGAAGGCGTGAGCGCTGCATCGAGTTCGTGATTCGCGGCGCCTGCTTCAGCGAAGTCGGAGCGCAGACCTTGCATGACGCCATCGAGTTGTCCTTCGAGCACGAGATAGCGCGTGCGTACTTCCTCGCGCGAGCGTACCGGATCGAGCCCTTCGTGCAGATGTTTGCCGATGCCATCGACTGCATCGATCAGCGCCGGATAGCGCAGAATCGATTGCGACATCGCGTAGTAGCTGTCGAGGTCGGGATCGAGAATCAGGTTCGATTGATTGCCGATGCGTGTGATGAGTTCGCGGCAGGCGTCGAGCGCGGCGCTGGTCGTCGCGGGCTTGGGCGGCGTTTCGTGAGAGAGCGCGTCGAGCGCTTCGCGCAAGGTCCCGTTGAGCTCGGCGCTCTTCATGTGCTCGCCGTATTGCGCTTCCGCGTTCGCGAGATCGTCGATGGACTTGCGCCATGCACCCGATGGCAGACGTTGCCCCGCGCCCGCGAATGCGACTTCGACGAGCGCGTCTTTCACCACATGCACATAGGCGTTGCCGACGATCTCCTTGTTCGAGAAATCGATGGCGAGATACTTTTCGTGGATCAGGATGCCGCTGATGTAGATCACCGCGCTCAGGTCGAGCAGATAGATGAGCAGCAGCTTGTGCCCGACCCGCAGGCGCGCGAGCAGCCGGAAGAAAGGATTGCGCTTCATGGAGCGCTTCGCTTCGCGCGACTCAGCGGGATCAAGTGAACCTCGTGCAATGGTTGGCGCGCCGGCACTCGATGTGAGCCGGACCGATATCACGCGCTAACGGCCGGAGGTTATTGAACTTTAGTTATTGATCGAAGTTCACTGTTCGGGTGCTGGAGTGGGCGATTGAGGTGCTTAAAATGCGCTAAAGATGCGCGGAAATTTGCGTTTCGAGGTGCTTAGTGTCGGTTCACGATCCTCAATCCAACTCGTGTACGCCATCCCATCGGCCGCCTCGGCCACACTCGACGACGCCCTCCTCCATCGCAAGGCTTCCGACGTTTCTTTCTGCTCTTCGTCGCGCCCCTTCTACTCCCGCGAAGACAACATCGACGAATAACGAACGACCTCACCCCGCAATCGACGCCTCCACCGCCGCGAGATACGCCGACAAAGCGCGCCTCACTTCACGCAGATAACGGCCGGCAAGCTGCACATCGCCCATGGCGGGACGCAGCTTGATGGCAAGCGCGCCCGTCGCGAGCGCATGCAGCATGTCCACATACAACGCGCGCTCGGACGCTTTCACGCCAGGAATGCGCGCGTCGAGGACCTTGCGCAACGTGCCCGCCTTGCGCTTGTTTTTGTGATCGTCGTCGTGCGGCATGATCGACATGAGAATCAGGCAGTCGGGATGCTGCTCAAGGTAAGTGATATACGGCGTCATGAAGCGGTCGATCACCGCTTCCGCAGAAATACCGCGCCAGTAGTCCGTATCGAGTCCGACTAGCTCGGCTTCGATCTCGTCGGTCGCCGCCATATGGCGGTCCCACAGCGCGTTCAAGAGACTGTCGCGGTCCGGAAAGAAGTGATACATCGAGCCGATCGGCGTGCGTGCCTGCCGCGCGACGCCGTGCATGGTCACGCCCGTCAGCCCCTTTTCGACGATCAGTTCAGCCGCCGCATCGAGCACCGTCTCGATGCGCGCGCGGCCACGCGCCTGCAATGGCGCACGCGCGCTGCTGCCGCGATCGCTCGCTGTCGTGGCTTCTTCCCGTGGCGACGATGGCTTCTTCATTGTCAATCCTCTCCATGATGAAACTGGACGCGTCCGTCTAGTTTGCGTCATACTAGACGATATCGTCTAGTATCAGCGGCCCCGATTGCGTGCCTTACACGCGTAATTATCTCGCGGTCGCGTTAAACGTTGGAGAGAAACATGGCAGCAGAAGCGCCCGCCGATAGCGGCAAGATCAACGACACCACCACGCGCAAGCCTTCGCGCAAGGGCGTGCTTATCGTCGTCGGTATCGTCGCGGTGGTGGTCGGCATCGCATGGGGCGTGCGCTGGTGGACGGTCGGCCGCTTCATCGAAACCACGGACGACGCCTATCTCAAGGCCGACAGCGTGACCGTCGCGCCGAAGGTGAGCGGCTACGTCACCGAAGTGCTCGTCGCGGACAATCAGACTGTCGCCGCCGGCGCGCCGGTCGCGCGGTTGGACACGCGGCAGTATCAGGCGCAACTCGATCAGGCCAAGGCTACGCTCGACGCCCGCGCCGCCGACATCCTCCGTGCCGAGGCCGAAGTCAAACAGCAGCAGGCCAACGCAGAACAGGCGAAGGCGCAAGCGGAGGTATCGCGCGTGAGTTTGCGGCAAGCCGAAGCCGACGTGCGCCGCTACGAGCCACTTGCCGCGAGCGGCGCGGAAACCGCCGAACGTCTTGCCAATCTCGTCAGCACGCGCGATCAGGCGCGCGCCACGCTCGCCGCGAATCTTGCGGCGGCGCGTTCGGCCAGCACGCAGATCGGCGCGACCGAAGCGCAAATCGTGCAGGCGAAGGCACAGATGGAAGCCGCGCAGGCGCAACTGGATCAGTCCAGCCTCGATGTGCACGACACCACGCTTTATAGCCCGCTCGCGGGACGCGTAGGCGACCGCAGCGTGCGCGTCGGTCAGTATGTGCAGCCGGGCACGCGGCTCATGACCATCGTCCCGGTCGAAGCGCTCTATCTCGAAGCGAACTTCAAGGAAACTCAAGTGGGCCGCATGCGCGTAGGCCAGCCGGCCACGCTGCATGTCGACGCCATCAAGGGCGCCGATCTGCATGGCGTGGTCGAGAGTTTCTCGCCGGGCACTGGCGCGCAGTTCGCGCTCTTGCCGCCGGAAAATGCCACCGGCAACTTCACGAAGATCGTGCAGCGCGTGCCGGTGCGTATTCGCGTGGATACGGGTCCGCAAACGCGCAAGGTGCTGTTGCCGGGTCTGTCCGTCACCGTCGATGTCGACACGCGCTCCGCCACCGACGACAGCCGCCATATCGCCGAAGAGAACAGTCATGACTGAGGCCCGTGCCGCGCGCGCGAGCGCCGGCGACTGGATCGCCGTCACGGCAGGCGCGCTCGGCGCGCTGATGGCCACGCTCGACATCTCCATCACCAACTCGGCGTTGCCGCAAATTCAGGGCGAAATCGGCGCGACGGGCACCGAAGGCACGTGGATCTCGACGGGCTATCTGATGTCCGAAATCGTGATGATTCCGCTCGCCGCGTGGCTCACGCGAGTCTTCGGCCTGCGCAACTTCCTCCTGAGCAACGCAACGCTCTTCACCTTGTTCTCGGTGATGTGCGGCTTCTCGCACTCGTTGCCCATGATGATCGCCGGCCGCATCGGCCAAGGCTTCACCGGCGGCGCGATGATCCCCACGGCGCAGACCATCATTCGCACGCGGCTGCCGCGCGAGCAGATGCCCGTGGGCATGACCATCTTCGGGCTGATCGTGCTGCTCGGGCCGCTGCTCGGTCCCGTGCTCGGCGGCTGGCTCGCGGAGAACATTTCATGGTCGTGGTGCTTCTTTCTCAACATCCCCGTGGGCGTCGCGCTGATAGCGTTGCTGATCACCGGTCTGCCGCAGGAAAAGCCGCAGTGGGACGCCTTTTTCAAGGCGGACTGGCTCGGCATCGCGGGACTCGCCATCGGGCTGAGTTCGCTTACCGTCGTGCTCGAAGAAGGTCAGCGCAATCAGTGGTTCGAGTCGACTGAGATCGTCTTGCTCACGTGCGTCACCGCATTCGGCTTTTTGCTGATCGCGCTGTCGCAAGTCTTCGCGAAGCGGCCTATCGTGCGGCTGTCTCTGTTGCGCAATCCGCGCTATGCAAGCGTGATTCTCATTGTCTTCGCGGTCGGCGCGGGGCTTTACTGCGTGTCGTTTCTGCTGCCGCAGTTCCTGAGCATCGTCGCGGGATACAACGCGTTGCAGTCCGGCTCGATCATGCTGGTGTCAGGCGTGCCGGCGTTTCTCATCATGCCCGTGTTGCCGCGTCTGCTCGGCAAGTTCGATTTCCGCGTGCTCGTCATCACCGGCTTGCTGTTCTTCGCGGCGAGCTGTCTGCTCGACATATCGCTGACGGCGCAAAGCGTCGGACACGACTTCTACGCCTCGCAAATTTTGCGCGGCTTCGGCCAGATGCTCGCAATGATGCCGCTCAATCAAGCCTCCATGGCCGCGGTCTCGCGCGAGGAATCCGGCGATGCCGCGGGCCTCTACAACATGGCGCGCAACCTCGGCGGATCGGTCGGGCTCGCGATCATCGGGACGGTCATCGACCGGCGCAACGACTTTCACGGCGAGGCCATCCGCGAGACGCTCACGGCCAATTCGGTGCTCGGCCAGGACCGGCTCGCGGCCAACGCGGCGGGATTTTTCGCGCAAGGCGGCGACATGGCGCACGCCAAGATGCAGGCGCTCGGGCAATTGTCCGTGCAGATCGGCCAGCAAGCCATCGTCATGACCTACTCCGAAACCTTCTTCATCCTCGCGATCGCGTTGCTGGCCTGCGTACCGCTCGCCCTTCTGCTCAAAACGCCGCGTCATCAGGCTGGCGAAACGCCATCCGCCGGCCACTAATGTCATGACTGATTCAACGATGTCTCTCAACTCCTTCCGTCGCCGGCGCGCCGTGCCGTTCTTGCTTGCGCTCATTTGCTCCGCGTGCACGGTGGGCCCGGATTACCGTGGCGCGCCGGATATCGCGGCGGAATCGCTCAAAAGCGGGACGTTCGTGCGTACGCCGCAGCAGGGCGTCGACGTCTCGCATGCACCCGCCAAGTGGTGGCTCGCGCTGAACGACCCGAAACTGAACGATCTTGTCGATGCAGCGCTTTCCAGCAATCCCGATGTGAAAATCGCGCAGGCGAAACTGCGGCAAGCGCGCTCGCAATTGCGCGGGCAAGAGGCCAACGGCATGCCGAAGGCGTCGGCATCGGCGGCGGCGTTGCGTATGCGCTCGCCCGATCTCGGCAGCTTCGCGGCATCCAATGCGGGAGATTCGGATCAGGGCACGGCGACATCCAGCGGGCGTGGTCCGCTCGACTTCTACACCGCCGGCTTCGATGCCTCGTGGGAACTCGATCTCTTCGGCGGCACGCGTCGCGCGGTCGAAGCGGCATCCGACGAAGCCGACGCCGTCAAAGCGGATCTCGCCGACACGCAGGTGTCGCTCGCGGCGGAAGTCGCGTCCACCTACGTCGGCTTGCGCGACCAGCAACGACGTCTCGCGCTCGGCCGCAGCACCGCCGAATATCAGCAGCAAATGCTCACGCTCACCGAGCAGCGCCGCGCGCGCGGCACGGCGGCCGACGTGGATGTCGAGCGCCTCACGACGCAAGTGGATACCACGCGCGCGACGCTCGTGCCGTTGCAGGTGCAGATCACCGATTCGCTGGATCAACTCGCCGTGCTCACGGGCCGCGCGCCCGGCGCGCTGGACGCGCAACTCGGTGAGGCCGCGCCCTTGCCCGACCTGCCAGCTTCGGTGGCTATTGGCGAGCCATCGGCGATGCTGCAACAGCGTCCGGACATCCGCGCGGCGGAACGGCGCCTCGCATCGAGCAATGCGCAAATCGGCGAGCATGTCGCGGACTATTTTCCGAAGGTGACGTTGCTCGGCGATATCGGCTTCACGGCGTCGGACCCGGGACATTTACTGCGCAAGCAGAATTTCTCGTGGCTCGGCGTGCCGTATCTGCAATGGAACGTGCTGGACTTCGGCCGCACGGCGGCGAGCGTGGATACCGCGAAGGCCTCGCGCGAAGAAGCCGAGGCGCGTTATGAAAAGACCGTGCTGGCCGCGCTCAAGGACGCCAATTCGGCGCTCGCGCGCTACGGCTATCAGCGCGAGCATCTAGTGCGGCTCGAAGAGGTCAATGCGTCGTCGGAGCGCGCCGCCATCCTCGTGCGTCAGCGCTACAAGGCCGGCGTGTCGACCTTGATCGATCTGCTCGATGCGCAGCGCACGCAGTTCGCCGCGCAGCAGGACGTGGTTGCGGCGCAGGGCGAATTGCTCAAAGACTTCGTGTCGCTACAAAAGAGTCTTGGCCTCGGCTGGCAACAGGGAGATGACGCGAACCAGCTTGCGGCGGCGCATTGAGCCGTTTAGAAGCCGGCGTCTCGTGCGCGAACCGGAATGCGCGCGGTGAATCTCGTGCCGATCTCAGCGCTCGATTCCACTCCGAGCGTTCCGTCGTGCGCCGAGACGATCTGCTTGCAGATATAAAGCCCGAGTCCGAGCCCGCCGCCCGGCGCGCTCGTCGCGGGACGCCAATAAGGCTCGAACACTTTTGAGAGCGTCTCCGGCGCGATAGGCTCGCCGCCATTGGTCACCGACAGCGTGAGGTGATCGCGCTCTACCGCAATCTCCACCGTGACGGGCGTATCGGCGCCGCCGTGAGTCATCGCGTTGCCGAGCAGGTTGGAAAGCAACTGCTGAATGCGGACGAGATCGCAACTGACCGCGGAATCAACCTGTATGGCGCGATTCACCGCGCGCGACGGGTTCGCCACGCAAAGCTCGTCGACGACCGCGCGCAGGTAAGGCGCAATGTCATCCACCGCGACGATGCTAACCGACATGCCCGAGCCGAGACGGCCGCGCGCGAGATCGAGCACGTCGTCGATCAGCCGCGCCATGCGCGCCGCCGTCGCCTTGAGCCGATTGCCGATACCGACGAGATCCGGCTCGCTCTTGCGCCGGCTCAACAATTCGCCATTCGCGCTCACGGCGCTCAACGGATTGCGCAAATCGTGACCCAATACCGCGATGAACTGCTCCCGAAGATGCGCCGTCTCGCGCTCGTCGAACAGTTGCGCTTCAGTGGACCATTGCCGCTTTTCGCTGGCGAGCTGCATGCCGATGAGATTTGCGAACACCTCGAACATGCGCACGACGCGCGGCTCGGATACCTTCGCCGGACGCGGATCGACTGCGCAGAGGTTGCCGAAATACTCGCCGTCCGGCAAAACGATAGGCACGGAAATATAGCTTTCGAGACCGTAAATGGCGGGCGTGTGATGATCGCGATACGTGGTGTCGCTGCTGAACCGATCGACGATGATCGGCGCACGCGAGGCCCGCGATTCCGAGCAGAGCGTGGTGCGCAGTTCGAGTTGTCCGCCCGGCACCAGTCCGAAATTGATGTTGTCCTGAACGGCGCAGGCTGTCCAGGTCGAGTCGGTGACGCGCGCGACGGCCGCGAAACCCATTCCGGTTTCGTCGCAGATCATCTTGAGTATCGACGGCACCGCGCCGATTCCAGCCACGGCGCCCATGTCGCGCGCCAATGCCTCTCGCGAATCCGCCGGTAAAAGTGGTCTATTCACGGCTTCCCTCCTCATCCGCGACATTGTGACAGAGCACGCTCATGCGGTACCAAAGTTTTACGGATAACCGTGCGGCAAATAGCCGATCGATCTGCGCTGCCATGCACCGCAAAGGTTTGCGCATCGCGCGTTAAACGTTATTCAGCGGGTTTGAACGTGCAAGCCGTGAATAAATACGCTGTGTGCTGGATAACAGGTGATTCCCGCTTATTTAAAGGATGCGAGGGACGTGGTGCGCGGCTGGCGTGCGAGTTGCATGATAATGAATCTTCATGCATAGAACTAAAACGATCTGGGGCCGACGAAATGCCGGCTGCGATTATCGACCTCGCAAAGCGCACGGCGAATCCACTCACGGATTTGCAACATTGGACGCGCGGAATCAAATGTGTTTTTCTCGGGAACCGGCTGCGTAGCATTGCAGCGCGAGCGCGCAAGGCGCTCTTTGGTTCGGCTCGGATCGCTCGGTCTTGTTCGAGCAATCGCGCCTTTTGACTCTCACTCTCACTGGCATAGCTGCTTCCTCCACATGGCCGGCCGGTCACGCGCGTGGCGCCAAGGACATAGGCCATGATGCACAACTTCCTCTCCAATAATCGCTCAGAGCTGGTGGAGCGGTGTCGAGCCAAGGTCGCGAGCCGCCCGACGCGCGCAGCCTCCGATGCGCAGCTCAAAAACGGCGTGCCGATGTTTCTCGACCAATTGATCAAGACGCTGCGCATCGAGCAAGGCAGCGATCCGCTCGCGAGTCGCGCGGTATCGGGTGCGGCCGGCGGCATCATGACGGAATCGGAGATGGGCGCAACGGCGGGGCAGCATGGTCACGCGCTGCATTTGCTCGGTTATACGATCGCTCAGGTCGTGCACGATTACGGCGATCTTTGTCAGGCCATCACCGATCTGGCGCACGAGCGCGACGTGCCCTTCCAGATCGACGAATATCGAACGTTGAATCGCTGTCTTGACAACGCGATTGCGAAGGCCGTTACCGAATTCAGTTATCAACGCGCGCAGAGCGCAAGCCAAGAAGAACAGCGGGTGTCTCAGGAACGGGCGGGCGAACTAGCGCACGAACTGAGAAACGCGCTGTCCATCGCGACAATGGCCTTCGAAGCCGCAAAAACCGGAAATCTGAGCCTAACGGGCGCCACCGGAACGGTACTTCAGCGCGGCCTGGCTTCGCTGCGCACGCTAATCGACGGCTCCATTGCGGACGTCAAGGAATTGGCGGACGGCGGGACGTCGGCGGCGACGTTTTCGTTGGCCGACTTCATTACCGAGGTAGCGCACGCGGCTGAACTGGCAGCGCAAGTGCGAGGCGTGAAATTCACGGTGTCTCCCGTGGACAGCACGCTTGCCGTCAGCGCCGACCGCGATGCGCTTTATTCGGCACTCGGCAATCTGCTGCAAAACGCGTTCAAGTTCACGCGCCCGCAAAGCGACGTGTCGCTCAACGCTTATGCCGTGGCCGACCGCATCCTAGTGGACGTAAAAGACCATTGCGGCGGACTTCCGCCCGACTCCACGCTCACCATGTTCGAACCTTTCACGCAGCAGTCCGCCGACAAGAGCGGCTTGGGCCTGGGCTTGTCGATATCCAAAAAGATCGTCGAGACATATGGCGGCGTGCTGAGCGTGGCGAACCTACCGGGCGTCGGGTGCATCTTCACCATCAACCTGGCGCGCCATTCGGTTTGACGACGGCGCTCGAATCAGCGGGCGCTTTTTAGCGAACTGGCGTGAAGCGCCAGCGTTTCGAGTAGCGCGCTCAACCTGAGCGGCTTCGTGAAGTGGTAATTGAAACCGGCGCGTATCGACGCCGCGCGTTCCGCCATCGAAGACAACGCGGTCACGGCGATCAGAAGCGTCAGTTTGTGCTCGTCGGCCTGGCGCAACTGACGCGCAACCTCGCGCCCGTCCATGAGCGGCATTTCGACATCGATCAGGGCAATCTCGGGGCGCCAGCGGCGAATCTCGGCCAGCGCGGCGCAACCGTTTTGGGCCGTATGGACATCGTAGCCTTCGAGCGTTAGTGCTGAAGCGCAGGCCGCACGAATGGCGGCATCGTCGTCCGCAACAAGGAGACGGGGCAGGTGCTTGCGCATGATGGTGCTCGCTTTTTTAATGGCTAATACGTCTATTCGAGCATTGAGCATTCCCGACCATGCAGACTATTCGTGCGGCGCGCCTCTAATAGCCCTGCTCGGGCTCGCAAACCACATGAAAATTGACGAGCGTGGTCTGCCCGAACGTGTTGCTGAGCGCGACATCGGCGGCATCGCGGCCGTACGCCATCAGCACGCGGCCAACGCGCGGCGCGTTATTGCGCGGGTCGAAGACCTGCCACGTGCCGCCGACATAGGCCTCGAACCACGCCGCGAAATCCATCGGCGCATAAGGCGGCGGCAGGCCGACATCGCTGATATAGCCGGTGCAGTAACGTGCCGGAATATTCAGCGCGCGGCACAGCGTCACCGCGAGATGCGCAAAGTCGCGGCACACGCCCACGCGCTCCTGGTAAGCCTCCCAGGCCGTCTTGGTCGGGCGCGCATGGTGATAGCCGAACGTGATGTGATGATGCGCGAAGTCGCAGATTGCCTGCACGCGGGCCGCGCCCGGCGCGGAATTGCCGAAGAGTTGCCAGGCGGCTTCCGATAGCAGATCGGTTTCGCAGTACCGGCTGCCGAGGAGAAAGACGAGGCACTCGTCGGGCAGTTCTTCCACCGCGTGTTGCCGGCCATCGATGGGACGCTTTTCGAACTCGCCCGATACATTGAGCAATGCGGAAGTCGACAGTTCGAAACGCCCCGGCGGCGCCACGATCCGGCTGCATAAATTACCGAAACCATCGCGATACTGAGTAATCGGCACTGGCGGATTGGTGGCAAGCACGTCCGCCACGATCACATCGTTGGCATGCGAGTAATGCGTGTTGAGCATCAGCATCATGGGTGTCGGCTGCGGACACTCATAGGCAAGATCGTAGCCAACGCGGAGTCTCATCGGACGTCCTTTGCTGTGATGATTCGTGTGGGGCGTCTCGACGGACGCCGCAAGCGAGGCGCTTGCAGCCACACTATACTGCGCCGCCCTGAAGTCATTAAAGCCGGAAAATTAATGTGGAGCGTGCGGTATCGCGCGGTTCAAAAGCGCGCGCCCGGCACGCATCGCACACATCGCACGCTACGCGCCACGCAGCAGGATAGCTTCGAGATCGTCCTCCTCTTCTTCCGCCGTATGCAGCCGCAGAGTGGCTTCGATGTGCGCGAGATGCTCGACCATGAGCTTTTGCGCCAGCTTGACGTTGCCGGCTTCGAGCGCATCGATCAGGCGCGCGTGCTCGTCGTGCGGACACGCCTCCGAGGTCGGCGCGTTGTAGAGCAGGATGGTCAGACACGTGAGCATCTGCAGGCCGCGCATGGTGCGCTCGATGAAGCGGTTGCCGCCAAGCTGCGCCAGCAACACATGGAACTCCCCCGAGAGCCGCACAGCGGTGCGCCGGTCATTGCGCTTGCGTGCATCTTCCTCGCGCGCGACATGCGCCCTCAATGACGCAATGTCCTTCTTCGTCGCGGACCGGCAAACCTTCTCGATTACGGGCAGTTCTATCTGCCGCCGCGCCTCGAAAAGTTCGCGCGCTTCTTCCACCGTCGGGCTCGCGATAAACGCGCCCCGGTTCGGCACGATAGTCACCACCAGTTCATGCGAAAGCTGTTGCAGCACCGCGCGCACCACCGTGCGGCTCACGCCGAAGATGGCGGCGAGCCGGTCTTCCGCGAGCTTCGTCCCCGGATGCAGGCGATGTTCGGCGATGGCGTTCATCAACCGTTCGTAGATGGGGTTGCGTTGAACGCCGTCGAATGACCCTTTGACGTCGAGTTCATTCGATGCGCTTCGTTTCTTGTCTGTGGGCATGAGGTCTTCCTGAGTCCTGCGGTATTCCTGGCGCGATTATCCGCTTAGATTGCATACGATTCAAATCGGGATTGTATGTATCAGCACTGTGAAGCGCCGAACAAGCCAAGCAAAAAGCAGCATTGTTGGTGCCGAAAAGCATCGCGAAGGTGCAGCGTTACACGTCGATGGTGCGAAATGGTCCTAGTAAAGCGCAGCAAGTCTCGTATACAAACTCAGCTGATTTTGTAGTCAATAATCCGCATCGCTAGTAAACAAAGGCCGTCGCGGATAACGTCAACTTACGTATGCAAAAGTGGCACGGTCTTCGCTAAAGCTCTCGGGCGATGCCTCTAAGCGCTGCACGACGTCTCACGGAACGAACCCGACCACTGGGAACACGATGCGAAAGTTGTTGCTGGCGCACGGAGGTGCGCTTTCCAATCTGCCGCTCTTCGTCGCCATCGACACGGGCTTACTCGAAGCGCGCGGACTTCATGCCGAAGCACCAGAGCTGGCCGAATTCAAATCGACGGCCGCGCTGTTGCGTACCGGTGCGGCGCAACTGGGCACCACGGGCTTTACGCAAGCGTTAGTCGATCACGCGTTGCCCGATCCGCTGCGCATCGTCGGCGGCAGCGGCAAGCTCGGCATGGCGCTGGTCGGGCAAGGCGGTTTGACCGTCGAGGCACTGCGCGGCCAGCGCGTGGGCACCTTCGCCGACGACCCCATGGAGGCCCTGCTCTACGACGCCTTGCGCATTTACGGCGTCGGCATGAGCGAGGTCGAATGTGTGCACTTCGGCTCGCTGACCGCCGCCGCCGGCGATCTGCTCGCCGGCCGCATTGCCGCGTTGACGCTGGTGGAACCGTATATCTCGCGCTTCGTGGCGCAAGGCTTCGATGTGCTCTGCGACGGCATAGAAGCATGGGGCGGCGACTATCCCGACACACTGCTCGTCGCGCGTGAAAGTTTTCTCGTGGCACAGCCGGACATCGTGCGCGAAGTGCTCGCCGGCATGCTCGAAGCGCAAGCGCTCATCGAGCGCGATCCGCACGCCGCGTTGCGCGCGAGTGCGCATCGATGGCCCGAGTTTTCGCATGACGAGTTGCTCGCGGGCATGGCGCGTCAGCCATCCGACGTCGACATTCGGCCGTTACGCGCCAGCGTGCTCGCGCGGGCATCGGCACTCGAAGCGCTTGGACGCATGCGTATCACGCCGCGCCTAAGCGACATCTTCGCCCTCGATCTGCTCGACGGCTTGCTCAAGTCCGGACCGATTTTCCAATGAAACGCCTTTGTTCAATTTGACGGGGATATCACGATGTTCAGGAAATTCATCGATAAAAACGCGGCATCGCTGCGTCTTAGCGCAATCAGCCACGAGCGGCGCGACTTTCTTGCGCGCAGTGCCTGCATGGCGGGCGGCGCGATGCTCGGCGGCGCATGGCTCACCAACGCCAGCGCGGCCGGCGGTCTCACGCTCAAGGCGACGCACGGCACGGGCCTCTGTAATTGCCCGTTCTTTCTCGTGAAGGAGCGCAATCTGGCGCAAGGCGTGACGCTCGATTTCGTGACCACGCCGACCAACGCCGACATCGCGGCGCTCTTCGGCGCGGGCGTGGTGGATGTGAGCGTCGTGCCGTACACCAACTTCATGACGCTCTACGATGCGGGCGCGCCCATCAAGGTCGTCGCGGGATCGGGCGTGCAGGGCTGCGTGATCGTCGCGCAGCCGGGCATCACGTCGGCGGAGCAGTTGCGCGGCAAGACCATCGGCACGTTCCAGGCCGATACGCTCGAAATGCTGCCCTACGACTATCTGAAGAAAGCGGGCATGAGCTTCAAGGACG